>NZ_JBHVUS010000006.1:426066-456718 GCF_042884005.1 Kitasatospora sp. NPDC058162 | reverse complement strand
AAAGCGCCAAGAGGATACGACGTCAGCCGGACGGACCCACCCAGATTTTCACCCCGTTGGGGTGAGCCCGTAAGGGCTTCGGATTACTGACCCCCGGTCCCGACCGCCAGGGGCCACTGCCTGCCAACCGGACCAACCCCCGCGCTCGCGGGGCCGACATTGCGGGGCCGCTGCTGCCGCCCACCGCCCGCGAGCGCGTGGCCGAGAACTCCCGGCCACGGACGAGGGCCGGGCGGTGTGTTCAGCCGGCCGCGCGGTAGGCCGTGCCGACCCGGTTGGGTGTCGCCCGGTTGTAGAGGCCGGTGCCGCCGCGGTCCGCGGAGAGGGTGAACCATGCGTAGCGTTCGACGAAGGGGAGCCCCTGGAGCATGGCGGTCGACTTCGTCACGAACGCGGCCTGCTGTTCCGGCGTCGGATACCTCGGGGTGCCGCCGGAGAAGTCGATCAGGGCGTACTCGGTGAGCCAGATCGGCTTCTGGTAGCGGTCGTGGACGGCCTGGAGGTAGCTCCGCAGCTGGCCGGTCGCGGCATCGGCGCGGAAGTCCGAGCCGTACCAGTGCAGGGGGATGAAGTCGACCTTCTGGTGGCGGGCGGCGGCGCCCTTCATGAACTGGTCGAGCCAGCCGCCCGCGACGTCGCCGCCGCCCGCCACTGCGGGTGCCCCCAGGCGCATCCCGGTCGACTGGAGCCGGGGCCACAGGTCGAGGGCCCTGGACACGCTCATGTCGGCCTGGCCCCGCAGGTCGGGTTCGTTGAACCCGAGCAGGGTCGTGCCCTCCTTCCTGGCCGTCGCGAGCTGCGCGTCGGTCACCGAGCCCGCACCCCAGATCATGGGGACGAACTCGACGCCGGCCGGCGGACTGATCTGCTGCCGGTCCGAGGCCCAGGTGTAGAACCAGCCGACCCTGGCGTCCGCCAGGGCCTTGGTGACGTCGGGGAAGTTCCAGGCGCTCACGCCCTTCTTCCTCACCGGGGCGGCGGACGCGTCGGCCGCGCTGCCGATCGTGAGGCAGGTCAGCACGGCGAGCAGGACGGTGAACAGACGTGTTCGACGCGGCAAGGCGTTCCTCTCCTCCTGCGGTTCACGCGGTCGGGACCTCATGCGCTCGGGACCTCATGCGCTCGGGACCTCACGCGGAGGGCCCGAAGGTGACGGTGAAGCCGCTGCAACGGCTGCACTGCTGCATCACCTTGTTGCCCGGCACCTGGTCCTGCTTGGACCACGTGTAGGCCTTGGGGCACTTCGCGCTGAGCGCGCGGCTGTAGTCGCTCGGGGTGTCGCGGCTGGGGTTGGTGCACAGCATCGGCTTTCCGTCCGGCCCGCGGGTCAGGTCGGCGGGCGGGCAGGAGGACAGCAGGTTCGTCGCGCAGCCCCGGGTGTCGCAGCCCCCGCCCGCCGGGATCGAGGCGTTCACCGGGGTGATCGTGACCGGCAGCGAGAACGCGTTCACGTAGCTGACGTCGTACCAGGGGGCGGCGCCGTCCTTGGCGTCGAAGTTGAACTCGGCCAGGCTGGCGGGCTGTTCGCCGGTCGTGCAGTGGTCGGCGAACGGGCCGCAGTCGCCCACCCGGCAGTGGAAGCCGCTGCCGGAGGCCCCGCCGCATCCCTGCCGGGCGAAGAACTTCCCCCGCCAGTGGAACGGGGCGGTCGTCTCGGGGATCGTCACCGTCGCCGACTGCCCGGGGGCCAGGACGGGCAGCCGGGTGAACTGCTTCGACCCGTCGGCGTTGACGCCGCTGCCGATCCACAGCTGCTGCGACGAGTGGTTCACGAACGTGACGGTGTGGTTGACCGCCGCGGCGGTCGGCGCGGTGCGCGCCGGCGCCGCCGTGCCCGCGCCGGGCAGCACCACGGTCAGGGTGGCCGCGGCCGCCGCGACGAACAGCCTGGTCAGGAACCTTCGCATGACGTCTCCGTTCCGCTCAGCAGGTCTTGTCCGGGTGGTCGTGGGTGATGGCGCAGATCATCGCGTTCGCCCGGCCGTTGTTCGGGTACTTGTGGTGGAGTTCGTCCTTGAACTGCTGCCACTGGCGGGCGATGTCCTTGACGGCGAGGTCGTAGGCGCGGTCGAAGTTGTGGCCGACGGTCGAGCGCGGGGTGTCCTTGGTGTCCTTGTTCAGTACGCCGTCGTGGGTGACGCGGTTCGTGCAGTCGGACACCGTCCCGGTGTGGTCGCGGTCCGGGTAGCAGCCGCTCGCCAGGTCGTGCGGGATGCGGCCGGTGGCGTCCTTGATCCAGTCGGGCTTGCTCATGGCGCTGTAGCGGGCGATGGAGAAGAACTCGGGCAGGTCGGTCCTGCCCAGGCCCGGGGGGTTCCTGACGCCGACGGCTCCCGGGCCGGCCTGGTCGACCCAGTTGCTGTGGGCGTAGAAGTCCTCGATCTGGTGCCAGGCGCGGCCCAGGTCCTCCAGCACCTCGCACTTCGCCCGCCCCGGTTGGTCGTTCCAGTCACAGGCCGGTGAGATGGCGGTCTGGGCGGCGACGACGTGCCCGTTCGCGTCGACCAGCCGGTCCGCGGCGGCGACGGCCCGCTTGAAGTTGTGGACGGAACCGTCGATGCAGTCGATGATCTCGGCGTCGGCCTGCCCGCGGGTGCGGGGGTAGTGGCTGTCGTACCGGGGGTCGAGGTAGTCGGCGTTGTCGCAGTGGAGCTTGCCGATGCCGAAGTACTCGCCGTGGTCGTTGGCGACGATCGCGCCCGAGTTCCCGTCGGCCATCGCCGTCAGCGAGTTCGGGTGCCAGCCCCCGGCTCCCAGGGCGGCCCGGGTGATCTTCTCGTGGTTCCCCCCACTGAAGGCCTGTGCCGGTGTCGCGGCGCCGAGGGCGACGGAACACAACAGGGCGAGGCCGGCGGCGGGGGCGTACAGGTGCCGTCGGCGGGAAAGGGTGTTCACGAAGTCTCCAGGTGTGTGAGGACATCCTCAGCGGGAGCGCATCCGAAGGTCGCGCCTCGGCCATCGTAATCATGCCCATGACAGATTGTGGGCGAATCGCTACAGAATCCGAAGCCCGTGCGCCCGCCCGCCCGCCCGCCCGGACCCGGCCCCGGCGGCCGACTCCGCGGCCACCCCCGCCGGCATCCCGTGCGTCGGATGGCGGCTCTGCTGTGGCGCAGCGCAGGCGCCTCGCCGACCGTGGGGCTGCGGACGGACCACCGTCCCGATCCCTCCGGCAAGGAGCCCGCCCATGGCCGTCACGACGACCGACCACACGGTCCCGCACGTCTCGACCGTCCCCGCCACGGCGGGCCAGAACGTCGAGCTCTTCGTGCGCGAGCACGACGGCACGCCTCCCGGGCCGCACGCGGACCGCAAGGCCGTCCTCATGCTGCACGGCAGGAGCATCCCTACGCTGGCGGCCTACGATCTCCAGCACACCTCGTACGCGTGGGGCGAAGCCCTCGCCCGGGCCGGGTACGACGTGTTCATGATGGACCTCCAGGGCTCGGGCCTGTCGCCGCGTCCCCGGATGGAGGACCCGTGCAACGTCGGCCCGAACGAGCAGAGCGCGGTCAACCCCCCGCTGTCGGGCCCGCGCACCGCGAGCTACCCCTTCGTGCTGACCGACTCCCAGAGCGACCAGGACGAGCTCGCCACCGTCGTGGACTTCATCCTCAGCACACGCGACGTCGCGAAGGTCGCCCTCATCGGCTGGTCGGCGGCGGCCTTCGCGATGGGGCCGTACGCGGTCGGGAATCCGGGGAAGGTGGAGAGCCTGTTCCTGCTCGCCCCGATCTTTCCTCCGCTGGGCCCGTCGAACCCGCCGACCCTGCCGGTGCCGGGCTTCCCCACCCACGTGCTCACCCCGACGGGATTCGAGAGGGCCTGGACCAACGAGGTGCACTGCGTGGACCAGCGCGAGCCCGACATGGTCGGCGTCGTGTGGGGCGCCCTGATGGACATCGACCCCATCGGCCGGACCTGGGGACGGGTCGACCCGTCGACCGGGAAGCCGGTGGGCGCCAGCCGGTTCCGGAACTTCGTCACGTGGGGGTGGAACAACACCACGGCCGGACAGGGAGGCGTCCTCGGCGGCGGCGTCCCGGTGCTGATCGTGCACGGCGAGTTCGACAGGACGGCCAACACGACACCGCCCAGCTCCAACCCGGCACTCGACTTCCACGTCCCCGCGCTCTACGACGCCATCACGGGCACCCACAAGATCCTGGTCACGGTGAAGTGCGCCAGTCACCAGATGCCCTGGGAGGTCCAGCACAAGAACCTGCAGAACCTCTCCAAGCACTGGCTCGACCAGGGCGACGTCGACGGCCAGACCTCGGGCCGCTTCGAGATGGACGAGAACGGCGACATCACCCCGGCGCCATGACCCCGCGCTACGGCCGGGCCACCACGCCGCAGTGATCAGCGGGGGTCACTGTGCGGGTTCCGGATGCGGCGCCGGTGGGTTGCCCGGGTGCCGGTCGAGGGCCTGGTCGCGACCGTGACGCCGGGGGACACGCACGTGAGCCGACGGCGGTCGGGGGTGGTGGGGGTACTGGAGCTGCGTGGGCCCCGGCACCTGCGAGGCCGGCGCTTCCAGCGATGGCTCGGGAGACCGGAAACCGATCCGCAATGCCGCCGAAACCGCAGGCGACGCCGCTGCTCCGATAGTGGCCGAATGACGACGCACGCCACCACCAGAGAGCCGGCGGCCGCCGCTTCGCGCGCCGCCGAGATAGCCGCGTACGGTGACCGGATCCTCGCCATCGAACCCGCCGGCATCGAGCCCGTCCCCGCCGGGGCCCGGCACGGCAAACCGCTCGGCCTGCTGTGGACCTGGACCTCACCCAACATGGAGTTCGCCACCGCATTCGTCGGTGTCCTCGCCGTCGGCATCCTCGGCCTCGGGTTCTGGCCCGCCGTGCTGGCGTTGGTCCTGGGTACCGCGCTCGGCGCCGTCGCCCACGGCTTCCTCGGCGTGGTCGGTCCGCGTTTCGGAGTGACCCAGATGGTCGCCGGACGCTCCGCCTTCGGGTTCTCGGGCAACGCGCTGCCCGCCGTGCTCAACGCGCTCACCGCCGGCATCGGCTGGTTCGCGGTCAACAGCGTCAGCGCCGCATACGCGCTGAACACCCTGCTGGACTGGCCGCTGGTGCTCTGCCTGTTCGTGGTGGTGATCCTTCAGGTCGCCGTCGCCTGTTTCGGCCACAACTTCGTGCACACCGCCGAGAAGTACACCTTCCCGGTACTGACCCTGGTATTCGTGGCCGCCGCCGCGGTCATCCTCGGTAACTCCCGCCCGGGCTCCGCGACCGGCGCGCACGCCGCCCCCGGCGCGTTCTGGCTCGCCGCAGGCGCCGCCTTCGGCTACGCCGCCGGTTGGAACCCGTACGCCGCGGACTACACCCGCTACCTCCCGGCCACCACCGCGCGATGGAAGACCGCCTTGTGGCCGGCCGTCGGCGTCTTCGTCTCCTGCGCCTTTCTGGAGATCATCGGCGCGGCCTCCTCGACCGTGCTGATCCCGGACGGCACCGCGTCCAAGCTCTCCCTCACCGGAGCGTTCACCTACTCCCTCCCGAGCTGGCTGGCTGACCTCACCCTGCTCGCCATCGCGCTGGGCGGAATCGCCGCCAACGCGCTGAACATCTACTCGGGGTCGCTCTCCTTCGTCGCGATCGGCCGGGGGCTCCCGGCCCGGATGAACCGCGCCGTGGTCGCCCTGCTCTTCGGCGTCGTCGGCACCCTGGTCGCCTGGAGCGGGCTCAGCAACTCCGGTACCAAGTACGAGAACTTCCTGCTCGTCATCAGTTACTGGATCGGCCCCTGGCTGGGCGTCACCTTCCTGGAGCGCTTCCTCAGCCGCGCCCGCTCCGACGCGGACACCGCCGCGCTGCTCCAGGAGACCACGTACCGCAACTGGGCCGCGCCGATCGCGATGGCAGTGGGCACGGCGCTCGGCGTCTGGCTCTTCTCCAACCAGACGGACTACGTCGGACTGGTCGCCAAGCAGTACCCGGGCATCGGTGACCTCGCCTTCGCGGCGGGCTTCACCATCGCGGTGCTGCTCCACCTGGCGCTGCGCCGGGTGCCCGGTCTCGTCCGGACGCCGGTGACCGGCGCGCCCGGTGCCGTCGTCGGCTGAATCGGTGGACAGTGGGCTCATGACCGACCTGCCCGTTCCTGCTGAACTCCTGTCCGTCGCCCTCGCGGAGGCCCGGTTGGGTCTGCGCGAGGGTGGTATCCCGATCGGCGCCGCGCTCTTCGGTCCGGACGGGGGACTGCTGGGACGCGGCCACAATCGCCGCGTCCAGGATGGTGATCCGTCCACGCACGCGGAGACCGCCGCCTTCCGGGCGGCGGGCCGACTGCGCGGATACGGCCGGACCACGATGGTCACCACGCTGTCGCCCTGCTGGTACTGCTCGGGCCTGGTCCGGCAGTTCGGCATCGGGCAGGTGATCATCGGGGAGGCGAGGACCTTCCACGGCGGCCACGACTGGCTCGCCGAGCACGGGGTGCGAATCATCGTCCTCGACGACGCCGAATGCATCGCACTGATGCGGGAATTCATCGCTACCCGGCCCGACCTCTGGTACGAGGACATCGGCGAGTGATCCCGTTCCCACCCCTTTGGAGCACCATGTCCTCTCGCATCCCCGTGATCGACCTCGCCCTCTGGCTCTCCGGTGACCCGGCGGCCCGAGCCCGTACCGCCGCCGCTGTGGACGCCGCGCTCAGCCAGGCCGGCTTCCTGCTGATCACCGGACACGGCGTCGGCCTCGAGATCCGCGAGGAGGTCCGGCAGGCCGCCCACTCGTTCTTCGCGCTGCCTGCGGAGGTGAAGCAACGCTACGCAGTGAGCGTCGGCGGCCGCGGCTGGCTGGCCAAGGGCGCCGAGGCCAACGGCTACTCGGAAGGCACTCCGACCCCGCCGGATCTCAAGGAGTCCTGGACGGTCGGAGCGGATCAGCCGGTCGGCGAAGCCGAGATCGACGGCTTCTGGTTCCAGCCGAACCGCTGGCCGCAGGTCGAAGTGCCGCAGTTGCAGCCGATCGTAGAGGACTACCTGGCGCGGATGCGCTCCGTCGCCGACGAGGTGCTCCGGCTGCTCGGCACCGCGCTGGGCCAGGGCGCGGACTTCTTCACTGCGCACACCACGCACCCGACGTACACCCTGAACATCAACTGGTACCCGGGCACGGGTGTGGTGGGCGAGCCCCTCCCCGGCCAGTTCCGGATCGGCCCGCACACCGACTTCGGCACGGTCACCCTGCTGGACCGCCAGCAGGGCAAGGGCGGGCTGCAGGTCTGGATCGACCCCGAGGACGGCGGCGAAGGCTGGGAGGACGCCCCGTACGATCCGGTGGCACTTACGGTCAACATCGGTGACCTGATGGCCCGTTGGACCGGCGGCCGCTGGCGCTCCGGCCGCCACCGGGTCCTCCCGCCGTCCCCCGACGCCCCGGATGAGGACCTGATGTCCCTGGTCTACTTCTACGAGTGCGATCCCCACACCATGGTCGTCCCGATCGCCGGCCCCGTGGCGCACGCGCCAGTGGACTCCTCCGCATATCTGAGGGGCAAGCTGTCTGCCATCAGCGTGAGGTGATCAGAGGTCCCGGGTGGCGTTCCCCCCCCGGGGGGGGTGAGGTGGCGAGGGGTCACAGCGTGGTCAGCTCGGTGAGGTCGGCGATCACCTCGGAGGCGATCACCGGGTCGAGCTCGGCGAAGGTCGGGAAGGTGCGGTTGCGGGTCCAGTAGTCGCCCGGGCGCCTGTCGAGCCACACCGTTTCCACCCGCTGCTCGGGGTAGGAGTCGAACATGCCGACGGCGATGCCTTCCTCCGGGGCGATCACCACGTAGAGGTCGGGCCCGATCCGGCGGGACAGCCACTGCTCGATGCCGTTGTCCTGGGGCTCGCCGCGTCGCCAGCCGCGCCGTTCCATTCCGACCAGCCGGGTGGTGGGCAGCACCGGACCGTTCTCGAAGCGGGTGAGGCGGTGGCCGGCCCGCTCCTCGTCCGTCAGCGCGTACACCGGGCGGCCGAGCTGGCGGAACGGCTGCAGGATCTCGTGGTCGGCGAACAGCTCCGACCAGTCAGCGAGGCCGTCGCCGAGCAGGAGCGGGTGCGCCAGCCGGACGGAGGCCGTGGCCGGCAGCGCGAACGCCTCGTCCCCGACGTCTGCCAGGGTGCGGTCCTCGGCGACGCGGAACGCCATCACCGTGCCGTCCGTCTCGGACAGCCACACCAGGCGGCGCACCAGGTGCCACAGCAGCGGATGCCCGACGAAGAGCTGGTCGAACTCCTGCGCCGTCCATGAGCGTTGGTTGATCATCGCCTCCTCCAGGCGGCGAACCTGATCCCCCGCCACCGTGCGGACGTCCTTCTTGAGCGCGGCGAAGCGCTTGCGCTCGGCGGGCGCCAGCTCGGCGTCGTCCCGCGCCCCCGGGGCGGGCAGGTCCTTGCGGCGGGCGCCGGCCGCTTCCACGGCGGGCTGGTGAACAGCTCCGGCAGCGAGTCGGGGCCGACCTCCGGCACTCGCTCGCCGAGGTCGGTGAGCGGCTCGACCAGGGCCGCCTGCTCCGGCGTCAGTTTCGGCAGCAGTTCGAGCGCGGTCGCGCGGTGGACCGCGACGCGGCCGGTGAGGAGCTGCCGGGCGAGCTGCTGCTCGGCCGGGTCGGTGGAGGCCACCGCGGCCTCGGCGAGCAGGCGCAGGGCACGCCGGGGGAAGCGGCGGAGACCGGCCAGGAGGGCAGCGCGGGTGGACTTGATGCCGTCCTGCTGGGCCAGCAGCCCCCCTTCGGGCGGGAAGACCTTGGTCGGCTTCCTGGCTCTACCCGGGGTCCCGCCTTCATGATCTCCGCCGCTGCCTTCGGCGGGCTGGAACATGACCCGGACGTGGTCTTGACCGGCCCAACCATCCGTTAACTACGCGGCATTGGGGTACTTCATCGGTGCAGCCATGGCAGAGGCTCCCTTCCCATGGCCCATCAGGTCATGTCCGGCAACCTTCCGCACGTCGGGGGAACCTCAGCTGGACGGGGCGCAGCGCAAGGCGTGGGCCGGGAGCGGCTTCGCCCTCGCCGTCCGCACGGCGACCCCGCAGGCGTGGGCGGAGCTGGTGGTGAGCGGACTGCCCCTGGTCCAGGATGCGGGCTTCACGGAGATCACCCCGGGCAGTTCCACTGTGGTGGCGGACCACCCGGCGTTCCGGCGCCCGTGAACGCACCGCCCTGACGCCGGCACGGCAACGTAGCGGGTCAGGTGCGCGCATCCCGACCCGTCCCCGCCGCGTGACCCGGCAACCCGGCGAACGTGTGCGGTCACCGCGGTACGTGGCGGAGGCGAGTGATGCACGCCGCCCCTCACAGGAGGCGCCGCACGGCCTCCATGATTGCGTTCCGGCAGTCCTCCGGGTCCGACGTCAGGACAGTCGTCGCCGGCATGCTCGCGGCATTCGTCGGGCTCCAGGCCGAGGCGATGGCCAGGACGAGGGTGAGAAGTGTGGCCGGGGTGAAGCCCGGTGTGCCCACTCCGCCCTTCCGAGCCGCTTCCAAGGAGGCGAGCTTGTCGTCGTGGGTCTGCTTGGCTACGGCAGGGTCCCGTTCCACGGCAGTGCCGCGTTCCAGCCGGTGCCAGGTCGCCAGGCGGAGCACCTCGGGGTGCTTCTGGTAGAAGTCGAACAGCCGCCCGGCGTAGCCCGGCAGGTCGTCAGGCGTGAAGGGCACCATGTCGAGGCCGCGCCCGAGGTGTGCGTCGAAGACGGCGTCGAAGAGCCCGTCCTTGTTGCAGAAGTAGACGTAGATGAGGTTCTTGTTCGCCGAGGCGTCCTTGGCGATCCGGTCGACGCGGGCTCCCGCGATCCCGTACGCCGCGAACTCCTGGGTTGCTGCGTGGAGGATGCGCGCCTTCGTGGCCTCGGCTCGGGACATGGGAGTCATGCTAACAGCGCCTACTGGATCTTGCCGGGGCGTAGGACCCGGTGCCCTCGCCAGGTGGGCGCGTTCGCCGCTGGAACCACGGTGGATTCGTTTGGGACATGAGGCGGTTCGTTCGGGAGTCCCGTCGGCGGTCTTGCTCCGGGTGAACCGGTGAGGGGGAGAAGTGCCTCGCCGGAACGGTGAGTTGCCACCGCCCGACGGTGACCGGGCCGACGGTCGGCGCGATGTGCAGACCCACGACGAGGCAGGCCGGGGGGCCGCGGCGACGTGCTCCTCGCGATCAGGGACCGGTACGCAGCGTGTGTCGTCACCGCAGTCCGAAGGCGTCGATCACTGCTTCGGAGGCGAGCAGCATGACGGTGCACCACAGGGTGGCACCGGCCATCAGCCAGCCGATCAGCCGCCACCGGGGCAGGCCCAGCGCCGTGCCGAGCATGGCCGATCCCCAGGTGCCGAAGAGCGCAGGCCCGATGATGCCGAAGCCGATCACGCCGTACCGGTTCACCAGGCGCCGGGCCCGTCGGCCGGTGGGGCCGTCAAGGCGGTTCCGGCGGTTCTCAGGCGGCGGCCCGGCGGTGACGGGCCGCCGCTTCGAGCGCCAGAGCAGCCAGCGGGTACGCAGCCACCCGGCCGCGAAGACGGCGGACAGCAGGCATCCGGCCGCGCCGAGGAGTACGGCGACGAGCGCGACGGGCGGGGGGAGGGAGGAGAGGCCGAAGGGTACGGCTGGGGTGCCCAGGGCGAATCCGGCGAGCACGGTCAAGGCGAAGTTCAGCACGCAGCACTCCTCATCTTGGGGACGGGCGCCACGTCGGTTCGCGGCGACAGTGAGTTAACTAACCAGTTACGCTATCGCGGTGACCACCTCACCATCCGCCTCAGCATCCTTGCCGGGCAGTTCGGTTGAACGACTGGCGGCATCCAGGTACGTACTTCTCACGACGTTCCGCCGGGATGGGCGGGCCGTGCCCACTCCGGTGTGGGTGATGGGGGACGGGGACTGCCTGGCCGTGTGGAGCGCGGCCGACGCCGGCAAGGTCAAACGGATCCGCAACAGCGGCCGGGTGACCGTCGCCCCCTGCAACTGGCGGGGAGTCCCGAAGGGGGAATCCGTGCCCGGTGTCGCCGAGTTGCCCGCCGACCGGGACATCGTCCACTACCTCGACCTGATGAAGCGCAAGTACGGCCTCGTCGCGCGGGTCGGCTTGCTGGGCAGCCGACTGAAGGGGTCCGGGTACCGCGCGGTGGGCATCCGGATCCGACTCGCGGAGTGACCCTCGCGGACCTCCGTCGCATCCGGCCATCGCTCTTTGCCCGAAGTCGTGTTGACGGGCCGTCGGATCTCGGGCAGCCTTGCCTCGAAAGATTAACCATCCAGTTAGTCAATCTATTTCGAACGGAGTGGCACCGCCATGTCGGCATCCACCACTGAGCTCACCGGCATCCCGCCCGAATCCGGACCCCCGTCCCCGCGGTCCTCGCTGCGGTGGTGGGCGCTGGCCGTGATCGGCCTGGCCCAGTTGATGATCATGCTGGACGCCACCATCGTGAACATCGCGCTGCCGTCCGCCCAGGCCGACCTGGGCTTCTCCGACAACGACAGGCAGTGGGTCGTCACCGCCTACGCACTCACCTTCGGCAGCTTGCTGCTGATCGGCGGGCGTGTCGCCGATCTCTTCGGCCGCAAGCAGGCCTTTCTCGCGGGTGTCATCGGATTCGCCGCCGCCTCGGCGCTCGGCGGAGCCGCCGGCAGCTTCGAACTCCTGGTGCTGGCCAGGGCGATCCAGGGCATCTCGGGTGCCCTGCTGGCCCCGGCGGCCCTCTCCCTGCTGACGACCATCTTCACCGACGTCAAGGAGCGGGGCCGGGCCTTCGCGATCTTCGGTGCCATCGCGGGCGCCGGCGGCGCGCTCGGCAACCTGCTCGGCGGCCTGCTGACCGAGTACCTCAACTGGCGTTGGACCCTCTACATCAACCTGTCGTTCGCGGCGGTGGCGCTCCTGGGCGGTCTGCTGCTGATCGAGCGTCAGTCGCGGGCGGAGCAGCGCCCCAAGCTCGACGTCCCCGGTGCGGTACTCGTCACCCTGGGGCTCTTCGGCCTGGTCTACGGGTTCTCCAACGCCGAGTCGCGCGGGTGGAGTTCTCCCGCCAGCTGGGGTCTGCTGGCCGGAGGCCTCGCCCTGATCGCCCTCTTCGCGTACTGGCAGTCGACGACGGCCGGGCCGCTGCTGCCCCTGCGCATCCTCCTCGACAGGGATCGAGGCGCCTCCCAGATCGCCATTCTGGTCGCCACCGGAGGCATGTACGCGGTCGCGTTGTTCCTCGCCTACTACATGCAGCAGACGCTCAAGTACACCCCGGTCGAGGCGGGGCTCGCCTTCCTGCCCATCCCCGCCGCACTGGTCGTTGCCTCCGCCCTGGCCGTGGGGGTCCTGATGCCCAGGGTGGGGCCGAAGATCGTGATTCCCCTCGGGATGGCGCTGCTGGGCGTGGGCATGGTCTGGTTCACCCGCCTGGATCTGGACAGCACCTACACGGGAGGCATTCTGCCGCCGCTGCTCGTCCTGGGCCTCGGTCTCGGCCTGGTCTACGCGCCGGCGATCGACCTGGCCACCTACCGGGTTCACGAGGATGACGCCGGGGTGGCCTCCGCGGCGGTCAACACCTCGCAGCAGATCGGTGGTTCGTTGGGGATCGCCGTTCTCAACACGCTCGCGGCGACCGCCGCGGGCAGCTATCTCAGCAGCCGGCAGGCCACGCCCGAGGTGATCGCCGGGGCGGCGTTGCACGGCTACTCCACCGCGTACTGGTGGGCGGCCGGCCTCGCAGCCGTCGGGCTCGTCGTGACCTTCGCGCTGTACCGTCCCGGTGTTCGGGAGAAGTCCCCCGACGCGGTGAAGGCCGTCGCCATGTGACATCTGCTCCACGAAGTTCCTCCATCCTTGAATCGCAAGCAGCCCCCGGGGCCGCGCCGCGCCCCTCGGGGGCCGGTCGCCGCCCCGGGGGCTGCTTGGTCGGGCCGCCCTTGAGTAACTGATGGCGGAAGCCGAGTACGGCACCCGCAGTCCTCCCCGGGCTCCGGGGGCAGCAAGGCACGAAGCCGCCTCGGCCCGACGCCCGACGCCCGGCAGGACGGTGCGTAGGGCCTGTTCGGCGGCCTGCGGGTCGTAGTCCCCGAAGTGCTGGAGGACGGCGGACCAGGGTTCGCGGTAGGTGGCCCAGTCGTCGGCGGGCTCGCCGGCGTTGTAGGCGTCCTTGACCTCTTCCGCGTTGAAGTACGCGGTCAGGGAGGGGTGGGCGCCGCGGTCCACGGACGTCAGCCGCCCGTTCTGGCGCAGGCTGACCCGGCTCCGGACGCCGATCTCGGGGTGTGTGCCGAGTTCGGCGTTCGGCACTTCCAGGACGATGGCGAAGACGTTCTTGTCGGCACCCCAGTCCACGCCGGTCCACTGGGACTTGGCGACGATGCCGTCGAGGTCGGCGAAGAGCGGGTCGCTGCGGAACCCGGCGTAGAACGCGATGCCGCCCCGCCGCGTCCGTCGGGCCGTGCTGGTGGAGCGGATCACCGAGGGGGCTCCCCGCCGCCGACGCTGACGGCCGCGCCTTGTTGCCGGCCCGTTGTCCATCGATTGTCTGCCGGGACGCTGGGCTCAGGTGCTGCCCGGGGTGCCGCGGCCGTGTTGACCAGGGCGTTGACTGTATGCAGACGAGGTCCGTTGATCGTTTGTCCACCAGTATCCCTGACCGTATATCAGGTCCGGTCACGGACTCGGCGGCTTCCGGACGGGGCCGCTGGCGGACGACTCAGGAGGACTCGCCATTTGGGGTCCGTAGTGGGTCGCACACAGCCCCACCGCCCAAGGCCGTCCAATGCTCCGGGTTTATTCCGAGGGCCACCCCAGCATTACTGTGACATTCCTGCCGCCCAGTCCTGCCCGAAGGGATTTTTGGCATGACAACCGTGCGCCGCACACTTGGCGTTCCGCCATTTTTCTGCCCTTTGCCCGACGCCGTGTACGACAAGCCGGAGGAAATAGATGCCGGCGCCGTCGCCTGGATGTTCCGGCAAGGGTTCCGCAAGGAGGGTGACTGGCTGCCGCGCATGAATGCGGGTTCGTACACCGCACACTGCATGCCGCACGTCCTCGACCGGTGCGCCGAGATCATCACCTATGTCATGTACTGGGGCGGCGCCTGGGACGACGACCTCGACGTGATCCCGGGGCTGGACCAGCCCGCACCGCTGACGGTCCACGTCAGCCGTCTCAAGCACATCCTCGCCTCGCCCAAGTCCGTCGTGCCGCCCGGAGACGCGTACCTCTCCTCCTTCCAGGACTTCTGGAACCACATCGCCACCGTGTCGACCCCGGGCCAGCTCGAGCACCTGCGCCAGGGTTTCTGCAGCTACTTCGACGGCGTGCTGTGGAAATGTGCGAACCAGAGCCTCGGTGAACTCCCCGAACTGGGCGACTACCTGATCATGCGTGGCAACGATGTGGCCGGCCCCTGGCTGACCGCACTCACTCCGATCGGCGGCGGCTACGAACTGACCGCAGCCGAACGCCTCGATCCCAGGGTGCGCGCCGCCTCCGAAGCCGTATCCGTCATCGTCGGTCTCGACAACGACCTGATCTCCATTCACCGGGAGAATCTCCAGGGCTTGTTCGACCAGAACGCCATCAGCATCATGGTGCGCGACCGGCAATGCACGCCCGAGGAAGCGGTCGCCGAGGTCCGCGCGCTGCGCGACCGAATCATGTCCCTTTATCTGAATCTGCGTGACCAGGTCTCCGCGACCGCCCGCCCGGAACTGCGGCGATACGTCCACGAGATCGGCTACTGGATTCGCGGGCACATCATCTGGGCGGACTTCACCACCCGTTACTGCGCGCCTGTCGACCCGGAGACCGGCGAAGAACAGGACTTCGGTGGCTACGGCCTGGTCTGGGCCGACGAGCCGGCTGACGCCAACCCTGCGCCCCTGCCGATTCCACAGATCGCCTGGTGGTGGGACCAGTTGGAGAAGTGACAGCGGCGACGCGAAGTCCGACAGGTCCACAAGTTCGCCACCAACCGCATGGAGGTTTGTTCCGTGACAGGCCAGGAAGCCCGCAGCTACACGAAGGGCAGCGCACCGAATGCCCTGCCCTTGCTCGGGCACGCGAATCAGCTGCGCAGCGACCCGCTCACCTTCCTCCGATCACTGCCCGAGCAGGGCGATCTCGTGAAGATCATGGTGGGGCCGACCCCCATGTACATCGCGTGCCACCCTGATCTGGTCCACGAGATGCTGACCGACAAGGTCAAGGACTTCGTCAAGGGCGGTCCCGTGATGGACCGCGTGCGTACGGTCCTGGGAGACGGGCTGGTCACGGTCGACGGCCTCGTCCATCGCAAGCAGCGACGCCTGATCCAGCCGTCCTTCCACCCTGCGCGCATCGCCGAGTACGTCGGCATCATGCAGAAGCAGGCAGCCGCGTCGGCTCATGAATGGCCGGAAGGCAAGAACGTCGACCTCCTGATGCAGATGGGCAACCTCAGCGCCGACGTGGCGCTGAGCTGCCTCTTCTCCGAGCCCGGTGAGGGCGAGGTGCGCCGGGGCGGTCACCACGGTCTCCCGACGGCCCTGAACACCGTGATCGACGGCATGTTCTTCCGCATGCTCAACCCGCTGCCGGCGCTGTCCTTCCTGCCCACTCCCGGCAACCAGCGCTACAAGCGGGCGGAGGCGCAGCTGCACCAGGTGGTGAACGAGACCATCGACCGCTACCGCCGCTCGGGCGACGGCGGCGGTCTGTTGCGCACGATGATGACGGAGGTCGACGAGGAGGGGCACCGCTTCACCGACCAGGAGCTGCACGACCAGTCCATCACCCTGCTCCTCGGAGGCGCGGAGACCACCGCCGTCCTGATGTCGTGGATCTTCCACCTGCTGCACGAGAACCCGCAGGTCGCCGCCAAGTTGCACGCGGAGCTCGACGGGGTGCTGGCCGGCCGCCCGGTGACGGCCGAGGACCTGAAGAAGCTGCCGTACACCCGTAACGTCGTCGCCGAGGGTCTGCGCCTCTACCCGCCGGCCTGGCTGCTCAGCCGTCGTGCCGCTGTCGACACCACGCTCGGCGGGCTGCCCGTGCCGGCCGGCACCGAGCTGTCGTACAGCCCCTTCCTGCTGAACCGGGACGCCCGCTACTTCGACGCCCCCGACAGCTTCGAGCCGGACCGGTGGCTCACCATGTCGACCACTCCGCGCAAGGGCGCCTACCTGCCCTTCGGCGCCGGGAACCGCAAGTGCATCGGTGACGCGTTCGCCCTCACCGAGGCCCAGGTCATCGTGGCCACCGTGGCCCAGTACTGGAAGCTGGACCGCGCCCCGGGCACCCGCCCCACGCGCGCCCTCGTGCGGATGAGCCTGCGTCCCGACCAGCTCACGGTGGTGCCGACCCGTCGGCAGCCGGCACGCGAGCCGCAGTCCGCCGAGAGCTGAACCCGTTCCGTTCGACCGACAGGGGCCCGGCGGGTGCCGCACCGGGCCCACCCCTGCCCGGCATGCCCTCCACCATGTGAACCCGCATGTACGGAGGGCATGCCATCCGGCGCGGCCCGAACACCCACCACTCGCCCCTCCCTCGGCGACCCACACCTGCGGTGCGGCCCGGCGACTGCCGGGACCCTCCTTCGCCCGGCCGGAAAGTGATGCCTCTCGGCGCTTTCCCTCCCATGCCACGTCCTCGCGGACGCGGCCACATGGTCTTGACGAACAGGAGTAACGACATGAACTCGATTACCAGCCTTCGCGAGCTGGGAGCCGACGCCCTGGACTCGGTTCATCTGCGCGGCCTGATCGACGAGCGATTGAACGCCTTCCTCGACGCCAACTGCGACAGGCAACCCCACCTGGTCTCGCTCATCGAGCACCTGCGTGGCTTTCTCACCGCCGGCGGCAAGCGCATCCGGCCGCTCTTGTGCATGGTGGGCTGGCACGCGGCGGGCGGATACGGCGACACGGGGCCCGTCATCGGCGCGGCGGCCTCGCTCGAACTCTTCCACGCCTTCACCCTCATCCACGACGACGTGATGGACGCCTCCGACACCCGGCGTGGCCGTCCGACCCTCCACCGGACGCTGGCGACGGGTGCGGACGCCACGACCGCCGAGCGGTTCGGCACCAATAGCGCGATCCTGCTCGGCGACCTGGTCATGGTGTGGTCGGACGAGTTGCTGTACTCCAGCGGCATCGACCACGAGCGATTGGTCGCCGTCCGACCGCTGCTGGATGCCATGCGCACCGAGGTGATGATCGGTCAGTACCTGGACCTGCTGGCCACCGGGAAGCCCAACGAGGACGTCGAACGGTCGCTGGCCGTGATCCGCTACAAGACGGCGAAGTACACCGTGGAGCGGCCGCTGCACATCGGCGCGGTCCTTGCCGGAGCGGACCGGGCCCTGCTGGACGTCTTCACCGCCTACGCCCTTCCGATCGGCGAGGCCTTCCAATTGCGCGACGACCTCCTCGGCGTCTTCGGCGACCCGTCCAAGACCGGCAAGTCGGTCCTGGACGACCTGCGGGAGGGCAAGGCGACCGCTCTGATGGCACACGCCCTCCACGCCGCCGGCGCCGAGCAGGCGCGGGTGCTGAGGTCCCTGGTCGGCGACCCGGACCTGGACGAGGCAGGCGCCGAGACGGTTCGCGGGATCCTGCGGGCCACGGGCGCCGCCGACAAGGTGGAGCAGATGATCACCGATCGTGTGCAGCGTGCCCGGCGGGTCCTGGACGAGACCCCGTTCCCGGACGAGGTCAGGAAGACCCTCGAAACCTTCGTCACCACCACGACACTCCGGACCACCTGAGCACCACGTCGGCGCGGGTCGCCACCGTCCCGGCGCCGCCACACGCGTCGCTCGCCTCGCGGGCCCACCCCGTCCGGAACCCGCTGCCGGGGGTGGCCCGGGCATGACGCGGCGCGCGGTCGAACGGGCTTACTTCATTCCTTCCTAGAAATCTGGATGACGCGATCTCAATGGAATTTCGACAAGGGGAGCTGAGCACGTCGACTCCACCGGCCTCGGCGGCAGGGACAGCGGACAGCCGCCGTGCTCGCTCGGTCGGCACCGGCCACGCCCATGCCAAGGCCATTCTGCTGGGGGAGCACGCGGTCGTCTACGGAGCACCGGCGCTCGCCCTGCCCGTTCCGCAGCTGTCGATCACCGCCAGCGTCGGGTTCTCCACCCGCGGTGAAGAACCGGCAGGTGTGTCCTTCACGATGACCGGATCCGCCTGGAAGGAGGTCGGAACGCAGGCATCCGAGGGGCTGCGTCGGCTGACCACCGACTTCAGGGCATCCACGGGCATCGACGACGGCCGGCATCTCGAGGTGATCATCGACGGTTCGATCCCGCTCGGCAGGGGGCTCGGCTCCAGCGCGGCCTGCGCCCGTGCCGTCGTCCTCGCCCTGGCCGACCTCTGCGGCCGCGAGGTCTCGCAGCGGACGGTGTTCGACCTGGTGCAGACCGCCGAGAACGTGGTGCACGGCAAGGCCAGCGGCGTCGACGCCATCACCGTCGGCGCGAGCGCGCCGTTGCTGTTCCACGCGGGCGAGGCCCGCACGCTGCTGGTGGGCTGCGACGCGCTGTTCGTCATCGCGGACAGCGGCACCGTCGGCAGCACCAAGGAAGCGGTCGACAAGCTGCGGGAGAGGTTCCGACTCCACGCCGGAGCACAGGAGCGGTTCGTCCGCCGGGCGTCGGAACTGACCGGCGAAGCCGTGACCACCCTCGCCGCCGGCCGGCCGGAGGAGCTCGGCTTCCTGCTGACGGAGTACCACGGAATGCTCCGCGAGGCCGGGCTGAGCACTGACCGGATCGAGGGGATGGTGAGTGCCGCGCTCGCCGCAGGAAGCCTCGGCGCCAAGATCACCGGGGGTGGACTGGGCGGCTGCGTCCTCGCTCTGACCCAGCCCGAGCAGGCGAGAGAGGTCACCCGGCGGCTGCACGAAGCGGGGGCCGTGCAGACGTGGATCGTCCCACTGAGGAGGCTCGTCACGCATGTCTGAGCAACAGATCACCGTGCGCCGCCTGCAGGACCGGCAGGGCGCGAACGGGGCCACCGCCGTCGCGCACCCGAACATCGCGCTGATCAAGTACTGGGGGAAGCGCGACGAGCGCCTCTTCCTGCCGTGGACCAGCAGTCTGTCGATGACTCTTGACATCTTCCCCACGACCACCCGGGTCCACCTCGACGCCGAGGCTTCGGACGACGAAGTGACCTTCAACGGCGTACCTGCGGCGGGCGAGGAGCGGCGGCGCATCGCCGGGTTCCTCGACCTGGTGCGCCGGCGGGCCGGGCTCACGCACCGGGCCGTCGTCGACACCCGCAACACCGTACCCACCGGGGCGGGCCTGGCGTCCTCCGCCAGCGGCTTCGCCGCGCTCGCCGTCGCCGCCGCCGCCGCGTACGGACTGGACCTCGACGGCACCGGTCTCTCCCGCCTGGCCCGCCGCGGTTCCGGCTCGGCCTCGCGGTCGATCTTCGGCGGCTTCGCCGTCTGGAACGCCGGCAACCCCACGGCGCCGCCCGCGGAGGCCGACCTCAGCTCCTACGCCGAGCCGGTACGGACGGGCGACCTCGACCCCGCACTGGTCATCGCGGTGGTCAACGCCGGCCCCAAGGAGGTGTCCAGCCGCGCGGCGATGCGCCGCACCGTCGAGACCTCGCCCCTGTTCGAGCCTTGGGCCGCGTCGAGCCGGGACGACTTGACCGAGATGAGGGCGGCGCTCCTGCGCGGCGACCTCGACGCGGTGGGTGAGATCGCTGAGCGCAACTCTCTCGGCATGCACGCGACCATGCTGGGCGCGCGCCCTGCAGTGCGCTACCTCGCGCCCGCCTCGCTCACCGTCCTCGACAGCGTGCTGGGGCTGCGGCGCGACGGCATACCGGCCTACGCGACCATGGACGCCGGACCGAACGTCAAGGTGCTCTGCCGTCGTACGGACGCCGACCGGGTCGCCGAGGCCGTGCGCGACGCTGCCGCGGGCGGCACCGTGCACATCGCCGGGCCCGGACTGGGCGCCCGCCTGGTGGACGCGGGCGGACGATGACCTCCGGGCGAACGGTCGTCCGCAGTGCGCCCGGCAAGCTGTTCGTCACGGGCGAGTACGCGGTGGTGGAGCCCGGTACCCCGGCCATCGTGGTGGCCGTGGACCGGGAGATCACCGCCACGGTGACCCTCTCCGAAACGGCCGACATCGTGATCTCCTCCGATCTCGTCCCCCGGGCGGTGAACTGGCGATGGCTCGACGGCCGGCTCCACGCTCCCGGCACGGAGAACGGGGAAGCCGACGGACACGGCGCGCGGGGCGCACTGACGCACGTGGTGGCAGCGGTCGAGACCGTGGGACGACTGCTGGCCGAACGCGGCCTGCCCATGCCCGGGCTGGACCTCTCGATCGGCAGCCGACTGCATGACAACGGCCGCAAGTACGGCCTGGGGTCGAGCGGCGCGGTGACCGTGGCCACGATCGACGCCCTCACGTCCCTGTGCGGACTGGACCTCTCACCCGACGCCCGGTACCGCCTGGCGGTGATCTCCTCGGTCGGGATCGACCCCGTGGGCTCCGGCGGTGACCTCGCCGCCAGTACCTGGGGCGGCTGGATCGCGTACCAGGCACCCGACCGGGCCTTCGTGCTCGACCTCACCCGCCGGTACGGCGTCGAGGAGGCGTTGCGCACGCCCTGGCCGGGCTACTCGGTCCGGAGGCTTCCGGCCCCGCGCGGCCTCGCCCTCGAAGTCGGCTGGACCGGCAACCCGGCCTCCACCGCCTCGCTCGTGTCCGGTCTGCACCGCCGGATCTGGCGCGGCACCGCGTCGCACCGCGCGTTCGTGGAGACCTCCACCGACTTCGTACGCGCCTCGATCACCGCTCTCGAGGCCGGCGACGACCAAAGCCTGCTGTACCAGATCCGCCGTGCCCGGCGGGAGTTGGCCCGCCTCGACGACGAAGTCGGGCTCGGCATCTTCACACCCGAGCTGACGGCCCTGTGCACGGTCGCCGAAACCGTCGGCGGTGCCGCCAAGCCGTCGGGCGCGGGCGGCGGCGACTGCGGCATCGCGCTGCTCGATGCCGAGGCCATGCACGACATCTCACATGTACGGCAGCGGTGGGCCGCGGCCGGGGTGCTGCCCCTGCCCGTCCGGCCCGCCCCGGAAGGGACCGAGAAATGAGCGCTCAGCGCAAGGACGACCACGTCCGGCTCGCCATCGAGCAGCAGGACACCCGCAGCGGGATCAACCAGTTCGACGAGGTGTCCTTCGTCCATCACGCCCTGGCCGGCATCGACCGGCCGCAGGTGTCCCTGGACACGACCTTCGCCGGGATCTCCTGGCAGGTGCCGCTCTACATCAACGCGATGACCGGCGGAACCGCCAAGACCGGCGTCATCAACCGAGGTCTGGCGATAGCGGCCCGCGAGACCGGGGTACCCATCGCGTCGGGCTCGGTGCACGCCTACTTGAAGGACCCGACGTGCGCCGACACCTTCCGCGTCCTGCGCCAGGAGAACCCCCACGGTTTTGTCATAGCAAATGTCAACGCGACGGCATCGGTCGACGACACCCGGCGTGCCCTCGATCTGCTGGAGGCCGACGCCCTGCAGATCCACGTCAACACGGTGCAGGAAACGGCCATGCCGGAAGGCGACCGGTCCTTCGGGTCCTGGGTCCCGCAGATCGAGAAGATCGCGGCGGCCGTTGACGTACCCGTGATCGTCAAGGAGGTCGGCAACGGCCTGAGCCGGGAAACCGTCCTGCTGCTGCGACAACTGGGGGTCCACGCGGCGGACGTCGGCGGCCGGGGCGGCACCGACTTCGCCCGGATCGAGAACGGCCGGCGACCGCTCGGCGACTACGCGTTCCTCCACGACTGGGGCCAGTCCACCGCCGCCTGTCTCCTGGACGCTCAGAGCGCCGGTCTTCCCGTGCTCGCCTCCGGCGGCGTCCGCCATCCCCTCGACGTCGCCCGCGCCCTGGCCCTGGGGGCCTCCGGCGTCGGGGCCTCCGGAGTGTTCCTGCGCACCCTGCTCGACGGCGGTCCCGAGGCGCTGATCGAGCAGCTCACGAACTGGCTGGACCAGCTCGCGGCCCTCCAGACCATGCTCGGCGCGCGCACTCCCGCGGACCTCGCGAGCAACGACCTGATCATCCACGGCACCCTCCGTTCCTTCTGCGCCGACCGGGGCATCGACACGGGGCGACTCGCCCGGCGTTCCCGATCGGCCGACACCCTTCACAACGCGACAGGAAAAGCACAGTGACCGACACACACGCCATTGCCAGGGTCCCCATGAAGTGGGTCGGACCCCTTCGAGTCTCCGGGAACGTCGCCAACACCGAGACCGACGTTCCCCTCGCCACCTACGAGACACCGCTGTGGCCCTCCGTGGGCCGCGGCGCGAAGGTGTCCATGCTCACCGAGCAGGGCATCGTCGCCACCCTCGTTGACGAGCGCATGACCCGCTCGGTGCTCGTCGAGGCGACCGACGCCCAGACCGCGTACACGGCCGCCCGCGGCATCGAGGCGCAGATCGAGGAACTGCGCGCCGTGGTCCGCAGCTGTAGCCGGTTCGCCGAGCTGCTCACCGTCCGGCACGAGATCGCGGGCAACCTGCTGTTCATCCGGTTCGAGTTCAGCACCGGCGACGCCTCCGGCCACAACATGGCCACGCTCGCCTCCGACAATCTGCTGACGCACCTGCTGCGGACCGTTCCGGGAATCTCCTACGGATCGATCTCCGGGAACTACTGCACGGACAAGAAGGCGACCGCGATCAACGGCATCCTCGGCCGCGGGAAGAACGTGGTCACGGAACTGCTCGTCCCGCGCGACGTGGTGGAAGGCGTCCTGCACACCACTGCCGCCAGGATCGTCCAGCTGAACATCCGCAAGAACCTGCTCGGGACCCTGCTGGCCGGCGGCATCCGCTCGGCCAACGCCCACTACGCCAACATGCTGCTCGGCTTCTACCTGGCCACCGGGCAGGACGCGGCCAACATCGTCGAGGGCTCCCAGGGCGTCACCCTGGCCGAGGACCGCGACGGTGACCTCTACTTCTCCTGCAATCTGCCCAACCTGATCGTCGGCACCGTGGGCAACGGCAAGGGCCTGGAGTTCGTGGAGACGAACCTGACCCGCCTCGGCTGCCGCGTGGACCGCGCCCCCGGCGAGAACGCGCGCCGGCTCGCCGTCATCGCGGCGGCGACGGTCCTCTGCGGCGAGCTCTCGCTGCTCGCGGCGCAGACCAACCCAGGTGAACTCATGCGTGCACACGTCGAACTGGAGCGCGACAACACGACAGCAAAGGTCGGTGCCTGAACATGTCCAACGCCGCTTCCTTCGGAATCCACGATCTGTCCTTCGCGACGACCGAATACGTCCTGTCGCACGCGGCACTCGCCGAGTACAACGGCACGGAGATCGGCAAGTACCACATAGGCATCGGCCAGCGGTCGATGAGCGTGTGCGCCGCGGACGAGGACATCGTGACCCTGGGGGCCGCCGCCGCGGCCCCGATCATCGCCCGGCACGGTTCCGAACGGATCCGGACGGTGGTCTTCGCGACGGAATCCTCGATCGACCAGGCGAAGTCCGCCGGCATCTACGTGCATTCACTGCTCGGCCTGCAATCGGCCTGCCGCGTCGTCGAACTGAAGCAGGCCTGCTACGGAGCCACGGCCGCCCTGCAATTCGCCATCGGACTCGTACGACGCGACCCCGACCAGCAGGTCCTGGTGATCGCGAGCGACGTCTCCAAGTACGAACTGGACAGCCCCGGCGAGGCGACCCAGGGTGCCGCCGCGGTGGCGATGCTGGTCAGCGCCGACCCCGCCCTGGTCTGCATCGAGAACGCCTCGGGCCTGTTCACCGCCGACGTGATGGACTTCTGGCGGCCGAACTACCGCACCACCGCCCTCGTCGACGGGCAGGAATCCGTCGAAGCGTACCTGCAGGCGGTCGCAGGCAGCTGGAAGGACTACGGCGAGCAGGGCGGGCGCACACTCGACGAGTTCGCCGCGTTCTGCTACCACCAGCCGTTCACGAAGATGGCCTACAAGGCACACCGCCACCTGCTCAACCACGCGGGCCACAGTGCCGACCAGGCCGACATCGAGCACGCCATCGGGCAGACCGTGGCCTACAACACCTCCATCGGCAACAGCTACACCGCCTCGGTGTACCTCGCTCTCGCCGCGCTGCTCGACCAGGCGGACGACCTGACCGACCGGCCCATCGGCTTCCTCAGCTACGGTTCCGGCAGCGTCGCCGAGTTCTTCGCGGGCACGGCCGTCCCCGGCTACCGCGAACACCTGCGGACTGCAGCGAACCTGGCGGCGATAGCCAGGCGCAAGCCGGTCGACCACGCCCGCTACCGCGAGCTGCACGAGTGGTCCTTCCCGGCCGACGGAGGAGACCACCCCACCCCGCAGCAGACCACCGGGCCCTTCCGGCTGGCCGGCGTCAGCGGTCACAAGCGCATCTACCAGGCGCGCTAGAACACCTGCGATCCCGAACACCTGCGGTCCCGTGCGTGCGGGGGCAGCCTCCGCGGCTGCTCCCGCACGCGCCCGCCACGGCCGCAGGCCAGTTCTACACACACCGTTCTCCATCCATTCGAGGGGAGGGTAGCCGTATGACCGACGTCAGGATTCTCGGTACGGGTGCCTATGTGCCGGAGCGAATCGTGTCCAATGACGAGGCCGCGGCGGCGGCGGGGGTCGACGACGCGTGGATCACCGACAGGACCGGCATCCGGGAACGGCGATGGGCTGCCGACGGCCAGGCCACCTCGGACCTGGCCACCGCCGCGGGGCGTGCCGCGCTGAGGTCGGCCGGCATCTCCGCCGAGGAGCTGTCCGTGATCGTGGTCGCCACGTCCACACCCGACCGGCCGCAACCGCCCACCGCCGCCTATGTCCAGCAGCGGCTCGGTGCGAGCGGCGCGGCCGCGTTCGACGTCAACGCGGTCTGCTCCGGCACGGTGTTCGCGCTCTCCGCGGCCGAGGGCGTACTCGCCCGCACCGGCGGCCATGCGCTGGTCATCGGTGCGGACCTGTACTCCCGCATCCTGAACCGGGCCGACCGCAGGACCGTGATCCTGTTCGGGGACGGCGCCGGGGCCGTGGTCCTGGGGGCGCCGGTCGACCACGGACCACGTGTCCGGCACCTCTCACTGCACTCGTTCGGCGAACTGTCGGGGCTCATCAAGGTGCCCGCCGGCGGCAGCCGCATGCCGGTGGACCAGACGGTCCTCGACGCAGGGCTCCAGTACTTCGCGATGGACGGGCGAGGCGTGCGGAACTTCGTCGGTGACCACCTGCCGCGGCTGGTCAAGGGATTCCTGCACGAATGCGGTGTCGCGCCCGACGACATCGACCACTTCGTACCGCACCAGGCCAACGGCACCATGCTGGACAGCGTCTTCGCCGACCTGGCACTGCCTCGCGCGACCATGCACCGCACCCTGACGCACTACGCCAACACGGGAGCCGCCTCCATCCCGATCACCCTGGACGCGGCCGCCCGCGCCGGCGCCTTCACCCCCGGCGACCTGATCCTCCTGGCTGGCTTCGGCGGCGGTATGTCGGCGGGATTCGCGCTGGTCGAGTGGTGAGAAGGTCCGGGCCGGTGGGGAAAGCGCCGTAGTGAAGCTCCACCCTGCGGTTGGACACACTCCGTCCACGCTGCGAGGGTGTGACCTTGCCGGTGCCACTGGCGGGTCTCGAGTGGCGTGAGGTAGCCCCACCCGGGGTGTTTGCGTAGGTGCCTGCGGGTTGTAGAAGGTCTCGATGAAAGAGAAGACCTCCGCCCGGGCGGTGGCGCGGTCGGGCCGGACCCGGGTGCCGATCTCCTCCTTCAGTACGGCGAAGAAGCTCTCGGCGGCGGCGTCATCGTAACAGGAGCCGACCCTTCCCATCGACTGCCGCATGTCCAACTTGCCTATCTCGCTGCGGAATTCACTCGACGTATATTCGCTGCCGCGGTCCGTGTGGAAGGCACAGCCGCGCTCCGGACCACCTCGGCCGGCGGCCATCCGCGGCGCGGCCACCGGCAGTTCGGCGCGGTGGTGGTCGGCCATCGCGTAGCCGACCACCTCGCGGGTGGCCAGGTCGATGCAGGTGGTCAGGTAGAGCCAGCCCTCGCCCCGATCGGTGCGGTCCTGCTTGACCCAGCCCCGCAGCCCCTCCGGGCTGACCCCCAGCTCCCGGGCGATCTCGGTGACGTTCCGGTGCGGAGAAGACCGGACGAGCGCGACCGCGTCCCTCTTGAACTCCGCCGGGTAGGCAGGCCTGCCCGCCTACGATCGCCGCCGAGCGTCGAACGGCACCGGACACCTGGAGCGGGCCGCAGTCGCTGGGCCAGCCGGCCAGGTCGGGCACGTCCCGCCGGTACAGCTGCGCGATAGCTGTCATGGGGATCGGGTCGGTGCTCGCCAGCCATGGGGCATGCCGTCCAGCGAAGCCAGAACCTCCCGCTCGGGGTCCGTCAGCCCGGGGTCGATTCCGTCCTCGAGAGTGCGCCCCAGGCCTTGGTCAGAATCTGCCGCCGGAGCCGGACCTCCTCCATCCGCTCACCCGTGCTCTGCTTGCGCGGGTGCGTACACACGGGCCACGGCTCGTCGGCAGGCCAGAGCATCGGTCCGCCCGCGGAGCTGTCTCGCATGCAGGGGGTTCTGAGTCGAGGTGCTCACGTCCGGGTACCGCCGTCACGAAGTTGCTGCTGATTAGCCACGAGACCCGGCTTGGAGGCCATTGTCATTTGGCTATTCAGTTATCGCTCGAAGTCGAACACTGCGGTGACGGGTGCGTGGTCGGACCAGCGCTCGGCGTGGGTGGCGGCTCGTTCGACGTAGGCTTCAACGCACCTGTCGGCGAGGCTTTTTTGACAAACAATCAGGTCGATGCGCCAGCGGAACGACACCTTTTCGAAAAAGGTCCACCCGTTCGAGCGCAGCCTGTTCGAGGGTGCCTGCTGGCCTGGGCGGTAGGGGACCTCCTGTGAGCATCATCACGGCTTCGGCGCCGGTTCGGGCAGTGGTGGGTTCGCGTGTCTCGGACACGCACGGCAACGAGGGCAAGGTGTCGCACCTGATCCAGGCGGAGACGGCGACCCGGCACGCGCTGGCGAAGGAGTGGGAGATCGTCGGGTCCTTCGAGGATCTGGACGTCTCCGCGGAGGTCACGCCGTGGAAGCGTCCGGACCTGGGGCCGTGGCTGACCGAGCGGCAGGGCGAGTGGGACGCGTTGGTGTGGGCCAAGGTCGACCGGGCGTTCCGATCCGCGAAGGACTGCGCGGACGTGGCGCACTGGGCGGAGGAGAACCACAAGGTCCTGGTGTTCACGGACGACGGCATGGCCCTGGACTACCGCAAGGGTCAGGAACGCTCGTTCGGGAACGAGCTGGCCAAGGTCTTCCTGATGCTGGCCTCGATCTTCGCCGAGATGGAGCTCAAGCGGATCAAGGCCCGCGTCACCGCGGCGCACAAGCACCTGCGCAAGACGGACCGCTGGGCCGGAGGCCAGCCGCCGTACGGGTACCGGATCGTGGACCGTGTCGGTGGTGGGCGGACGCTGGAGCCGGACCCGGTCACCTCGGGGGCCGTGCGCTACATGGGCAAGCTCCTGCTGGAGGAGCAGAGCCAGTGGATGATCGCCACCGCCCTGGAGGCCGCCGGCTTCGACACCCCGGCGACCCACGCGTACAAGAACCAGGGCGACACCTACACGAGCAAGCGCAAGACGCCGCCGTCGAACCACTGGAACCCCACCAGCGTGGGCAAGATCCTGCGCTCGCCGGCGACGATGGGCCTGAAACTGACCGGCCGCTCCGTCAAGGCGAGAAAGATCGCCCGCGACGCCAAGGGCCTGCCCATCCGCATGGCCAAGCCCCTGTTCACCGAGGAGGAGTGGGCCGCGGTCCAGGCGGCGATGGACGAGCGCGCGGTCACGAAGGAACGCTCGAACGGCGCCTCGCCCTGGCTCGGCGTGCCGCACTGCGACCGCTGCGGCGACCGGTTCTACCGGCAGGTGAACCTCGCCAAGAACGGCAAGATCTACGAGTACTACCGGTGCGCGAAGACCGCCGGCAAGCCCGCCTGCAAGGGCCAGTCCGTCAAGGGCGAACGTGTCACCGCGGCGATCACGGCCCTGGTGGAGCGCTTGGCCGGGCTGGCGATGACGGTGCGCAGGTTCATCCCCGGCGAGGACCACACCGAACAGCTCAACCACGTCACCCAAGCCATGCGCGACCTGCGCGAGGAGAAACGCCGCAACCTCTTCGACTACCCCGGCGGCGACGACGAGTACGCCGAAGCCCTCGAAACCCTCGTCGACGAACGCCGCCGCCTCGCCGCCCTCCCGCAACGCCCCTCCGCCTGGGTCGAGGTCGACAGCGGCCAGACCTTCACCGATGCCTGGACCCAGGCCGACCAGGAAAGGCGCCGCCAGCTCCTCCTCGGCCTCAAGGCCCGCCTCTACATGACACCCACCATCGAAGGCTGGTACCTACCCGCCGAACTCGAAGCACGAGTACCGAAGCTGGAGCGCGCTGGCAGCTCGGCGTAGGTCGAGTGACCCGGGATCGCGGTTGGACCCGAACCCCCGTGAAGGCGGAGCGGACGAATTGGCCCGGGTACGCCCGGACGGGTGGCGTTGGAGACGCGAACTCCCTTACGACACCCGCGGTATTCGCTGCCCCTCTCTCTGTCAGCCTTGGGTGAGACGTTCCGCTTTGTCGGGTCAGCCTGATTCTCAACCCCGTCGAGAAGTGGTCTCGATGGGGTTGAGACTCAAGTCTGGCCAGTTGCCGGGCGGTTACTCGGAGACTGTCTGTATCGTGCCCGCGGCGACGGTCCGGCCGCCCTCGCGGACGGCGAAGCCGAGGCCGGGCTCCAACGGTACGGGCCGGCCGAGTGTCACCGTCGTGTCGACGCTGTCACCCGGCAGCGCTGGCCCGTTGCCCTCGCTCAGCTCGACGTCACCGACCTCGTCGCCCGTCCGCAGGTAGAACTGCGGGCGGTAGCCGCTGGTGATCGGTGTACGACGGCCGCCCTCCGCGGTCGACAGCAGGTGCACCCGTGCGGTGAAGCGGGTGTGCACCGAGGTGCTGCCGACCGCGACGACGACCTGCCCTCGGCGGATCTGACCGCGCTGCACACCGCGCAGCAGCACGACGTTGTCGCCCGCCTCCGCGCACTCCATCGTCCGGCCGAAGGTCTCGACGCCCGTGACGACGGACACCAGGTCCGCGCCGTAGCCGAGCACCTCCACCCGGTCGCCCATCCGCACCCGCCCGCGCCGGTCACGACCGTGCCGCGACCGGTGATGGTGAGCACGTTCTCGACCGGCAGGAGGAACGGTGCGTCGGTGTACCGCATGGGCGTGGGGACGTACTCGTCCACCGCGTCCAGCAGCTCCAGCAGGGCCGCCGACCACTTCGGGTCGCCCTCCAGTGCCCGCAGTCCGGACACCCGGACGACGGGCAGCCCGCCGCCGTCGTAGCCGTGGGTGGTCAGCAGCTCGCGGACCTCCAACTCGACCAGCTCCAGCAGTTCGGGGTCGCCGGCGTCGGCCTTGTTGAGTGCGACGACGACGTGCTCGACGCCGACCTGACGGGCCAGCAGCACGTGCTCGGTGCTCTGCGGCATCACACCGTCCTGCGCGGAGACGACCAGGATCGCGCCGTCCAGCTGGGCGGCGCCGGTGGAAGAAAAGTTCGTAGGAGATGCCGGTGAGGAGGTCTTCGAGGAGGTCGCGGACGGGTCGACGCGGGCCCAGCGAGCTCAGGCGGATACCGGTGAGCACCGTGTCCGACTGCGTGTCGTCGTCGGCGGACTCGGCGATCACCTCTTGGGCCTCGTCGAGCTGTTCTCTGAAGGCGGTCGGGCCGGTAGCACGCCGTCGGCGTAGCGTACCAGCCCGGTGACGGCGCAGTAAGGGGGACATACCGTCGTCCAGGAGCTCCAGCACGAGGGTGGGTGCCTGGTGGGTTAGAGGTCCCCCTTGCCGTGCTGCCCCGGGGCGGGTGTCGATCACCCGCCGGTTACCGTCCGACGCGTCACCGCAAGGGAGTTGACGGATCACGCGTCCGGGCTGGAATCGGTGGGCGAGTTCTGGCTGTCGCCGCTCTTCTCGTCTCCTTGCCCAGGTACGTCCAGCGCAGTTGCGGTGCCGCTGCCGAACGGCAGCCAGTAGAAGCGGCACGACACCTTGCTGTTGTTACCGTCCCACCAGTCGAGAATGACGGTGAAGCGTTGGTCTTTCTTGACGCGGGCGACGACGGTTGCCGAGCCCTTGTGTTCCCCAAACGCCGTTGCCAATGAAGTGCTTCCGGACTTGACCTCGACCGTGCCCCGCCCGCCGGTATCGGCTACGTCAGCCACCCCGACGACAAGCCCTGAGGTGCCGGCGGTGAATTCCCTCTGGCCGCCCTTCACGCCGAAGGTGACCAGCAGGCTCATGGAGCCGGTCAGAGCGAGGGGGCCGTTTACTGTGAGGGTCTGGTTGGCGGGGACGGTGACTCCGCCGTCGGCCTGGATGAGGCCGCTTGCCGTGATGCCGGTGACGCCGAGGGTTCCGGTGACGGTGGCGTTGCTGGTGACGTCGAGTGTGCTGGCGGTGGTCTTTCCGGTGACGCCGAGGGTTCCGGTGACGGTGGCGTTGCTGGTGACGTCGAGTGTGCTGGCGGTGGTCCTCCCGGTGACATCGAGGGTCTGTGCCGC
>NZ_JBHVUS010000006.1:401933-425967 GCF_042884005.1 Kitasatospora sp. NPDC058162 | reverse complement strand
TCCGGTGACGCCGAGGGTTCCGGTGACGGTGGCGTTGCTGGTGACGTCGAGTGTGCTGGCGGTGGTCCTCCCGGTGACATCGAGGGTCTGTGCCGCTGTGACCGCCCCGTTGGCCTGAAGTTGGTTGGCGACGGTGAGGGCGTTGAGGGTGGGGTCCTTGATCGTGACGGTGAGGGTGTCCCAGCGATCGACGATGCCGGCTTCCTGGGTGGCACGGGCGGTGTGGAGGACGTAGGTGGTGTCGCGGGTGGGGCAGTCCCCGTTTTCTGCTTTGAGCGGGAAGGTCTGGTAGCCGGAGACGGGGTCCGCGCCGAAGGTCTTGGTCTTCCCGTTGTAGTAGAGGGTGTGGGTGTCGGTGCTTTCGTGGTACCAGCGAAGGTCGATGGGAGTGCCGGAGTCGATGAGGATGGCGGGTTCGGTGCTGCTCGCCTTGAAGGCGATGAGGTCGCGGCCGACGCCGGGGTGGTCGAGGGCGCCGGTGGAGCGGCCGGGGTATTTGGCCAGGGTCAGGTGGGTGCGTCGGGGGGTGGGGTCCTGGTCGTTGTCGGTGGTGTGTTCTTCGATGGTGAGTCGGGCGATGCCGGGTTGAGCGTTGACGTGGATGTTGGTGAGGCGGATGTGCAGCCCGTCGGTGTTGACGGTGGCGGTTCCGCCGCGAGCGGGGGTGAGGGTGAAGGTCTTGCTGGTGGAGGCGCCGGCGGGGAAGTGTGCGGTCTCGGTGGCGGGGATGGCGAGTAGGACGTCGTCCTGGACGGGGACCAGGGTCCAGGCGTCAGCGGGTTGGACGTAGGCGTTGATGCTCTGGCCGTCGCTGGCGAGGTCCTGGGCGAGGGTGCCGATGGGCAGCACGATGGTGATGCGGGAGCATTCGACGTCCCGGAGGCCGCTGTTGGAGATGACGAGGTCGATGTCGGCGGTGGGCTGTTCACTGCGGGTGCCGGGTGTGGGGGTGTGGCTGCCGGTGGTGAGGGGGTTGGGGTAGCTGGTCAGGTCGTAGCTGAGAAGGCAGGCGTCGGTTTCGGTGACGGTGGTCATGGCGGGGCTCCTCGGTCGGGCGGGACGCGTGGTGCGTGGGACGGTCTTGCTAGTCCTCAGAGGCGGCGGGTTTGAGGTGGAGGGCTCCGGTGCGCAGGGCGGGGTTGGGGCGGGGGCGGGCGGTGCTGTCGGCGGGGTGGGTGGGGGTCTGGGTCCAGGTGTCGCCGTCGAGTTGGGCCCAGTCCCAGATGCCGTGACGCGGGGAGGGGACGGGCAGGGTCAGAGCGGTGTGGCCGGTGTAGGCGAAGGCACGGATCGCCAGGGGCTGGTCGCCGGGTTCGGTCAGGCGAAGGCGCAGGTGGCGGGCGGTGAGGTCGCCGGGCGGGGCGTAGTGGACCTCGGGGGTGGCGGCAGTGGTGGTGAGTAGGGGGGTCCAGGCGGTGGCCGTGCCGGTGCGGGCTTCGAGGGTCCCGGCGGGCGGAAGGTGATCGCCCTGAGGGTCGCCGAGGTAGAGGTTGATGCGGGTGAGGTGGAGGTCCTCGCCCAGATCCAGGGTGATGGCGGTGCCTTCCGCGGGGTGGCCGGCGCTGAGGTAGTAGGTCTGCGGGTCGCGGTCCAGGATGTTGGCCAGTTCGTGGGGCTGGGTGGTGCCGGCTGTCGTCGCGGCTGAGGGCAGGTGGTGGCCGGGCTCGGTGGTGGTGAGCAGGGGGGCCAGGCGGAAGCTGACGGCCATCGCGGCGAGGGGGTCCTGGACGTGGGCGGTGGGCAGGCGCAGGGAGGCGGCGGGCAGCAGGCCGGTGGTGGCGTGGATGGTGCCGCGCGGATCGGCCAGCAGGGTGAGGAAGGCGCTGTGGCGGGGGCTCTTGCCGGTGATGAGGATGCGGAAGCCTCGGACGGCGACGGGCTCGCTGGCGGCGCCGGTGTGGAGGATGCGCAGGTAGCGGGCGGTGAAGGGCGCGGCGGGGGTGTAGTGGACCTCGCTGCTGGTGTCGGCCAGTCTGGTCCAGGTGACCTGGTCGGTGGAAGCCTGCAACTGGCCTCGGGGCAAGAGGAACTGGCCGCTGTCGGTGCCGAGATACAGGTGGACGGCGGTGACCTGGCACGGGGTACCGAGGTCGGCGATGATCTCCTTGTCTCCGGCTTCCCAGGGCGGCGGGTCGCTGAGGTAGTAGGTGTCCAGGCGGCCGTCGAACATCAGCGGGAGGGTGTCCTGGCCGCCCAGGGTGGTCGTGGCGCCCGGCGTTTCGGGGACGCCGTGGTGGCGGGCGGGCAGCGCCAGGCCGGCCCCGGAGCCGATGGGCCGCACGTACTCTGCCGCGGTGGCAGGGCTGGTCGGCAGTTCCACGTCGTCCAGGACGGTGTGCAGGACGCTGTAGTCGGTGTCGTGGTACTGCCCGTGGAAGTAGCCGATGAGGCCGTCGCCGAGTTCGTCGCGTTCCCCGAGGCGGACGGGCCAGGTGTAGTCGGGGTAGGCGGGTGCGGCGGGGTCCAGCAGGTTGGACCACGTCGGGTCGGCCACCGGCGGGCCGTCCAGGGACAGGTGAAGGCGAGCGCGGATCAGGGCGATCGGGCGGCCGATGAACACGGCCGGGTCCGCGGTGAGGGTTTCCGCGTCGGGCTGGGTGGTGGTCAGAGCCGTGTCGATGACCTCCAGCAGCGTGCGCAGGGCTGCTGGGCCGCGGGTTTGCAGGGCGGTGACGAAGCCGTGCAGGTGGGGGAGGTCGTCTGCGAGGTCGGCGGGGGTGGGGTGGGTGGAGTGGGGCAGGGGGTGCCAGGTGACGTGGCGGGCGCCGGCGGGCAGCAGGGTCGTGCGCAGTTCCCCCAAGGGGGCTCCGGCGGGGGTGTAGCAGAGCAGGGCCTGGTCGAGGTGGTTGGGGATGAGCCAGGCGGCGATGGCGTTGGCGTTCGGGTCGTGGTCCTGGTCCAGGTCGTGGGTGTCGTCATCGGCGCTGAGGGCGGTCAGGTGGGTGCCGGCGGGTTGGGGCAGCCGCGGGGTGATCTGGATGAAGCGGTACCAGGTGGGGTCGTGGATGGTGTAGCAGTCCGCAGGGTCGCCTGCCGGGTCATCGAGGTCGCGCGGGGAGGGGGCGAGTTCCTCGGGCAGGACGGGGTGGAAGGCGCGTGCGGGGGTGCCCACTCCAACGGTGTCGCCGGGGTCCTCGTCCTCCTCGTCGAAGGGGCGGAAGTCCGGGTAGACCACGGCCAGCGCATGTCCGAAGCGATCGACCACGGCCAGGCGGTGGAAGGCGAACTGGCCGGCGGCGACGGGCTGGAAGGCGGTGCGGGCCCAGCCGGTGAAGGGGCGCGGCAGGGGGCCGGGGTTGGGGGGCAGGGTGCGGGTTGCGGCCTCGGACAGGGCGGTGTGCAGGTCCGGGTCCAGGTGGGCGGGGATGACCGGGGGGTGGGGCCAGCGGGCGGCGATCTGGTCGTGGAAGCCGACCAGCGCCTCGGAGAACAGGTTGCCCTCCCTGGTCTGGCGGGCCAGCGCGCGCAGCGCGGCGGCGTGGGGGCCGGGGTGGGTGGCGGCGTACTGGTCGAGTTTGTCGCCGGCACTCTGGCCGGGAGTGGGGCCGAGGAACTGGCGGCCCTTCAGGGTGACCGGGACCGGGTGGGCGCCGGTACCGTTCCAGTGGTAGCGCCGCCCGGTGAAGGTCCAGTGCGGGGAGGGGCTTGTCGGTGGGGTGCCGGGGTCGTGGACGTCAATGGGGTAGTAGTCGACCTGCCACTCGAAGAACAGCGGGGACCAGGGCTGGCGCCAGGGCGTGGTGCCCAGCACGGGCACGGTTCCCACCGCGTGGGCCAGGGGATCGCCCATCGCGCGGGCCAGTTGCTCGGCGCTGGCGGGGCCGGAGGTGACGGACTTGAGGGCGGTGGCGTTGCCGGGGTCCAGGTGAAAGAACTCGCGCAGCAGGGCCGGGAGGAGTCCGTCCAGGCCGACGGGTTGGGGCAGGTGTACAGGGGCGGGGACGGCAGTGTCGGGGGCTCGGTAGGTGTGCCCGTCCAGGGTGATGGCGCTGACGAGCTGGTGCGGCCAGCGGCAGGCCAGCCGCAGGTCCGGCTCGTCGTCGTCCTCGTCCCGTACTCGCGCCGCAGTGTCGGGGTCGGTGTTGGCCTTGGTGCCCTGGATGACCACGACCGGGTCGTTGGCGTGGGCGAAGGGCGTCAGGGGGACGCGTTTGAGCGTTGTGCCGGGACTGAACCATCGGGCGTAGTCGGTGATCGCCGCCAGCAGCTCGTCCTCGGTCAGTCCCCAGGGGATGAGGGCACGCGCGGCCAGCAGATCCTCTCGGGCCTGGGCGACATCGGCGGCGGCGGGAGCCAGGGCCGCGCGCAGGGCTGTGGGAAACGCTCCGGGTTCGCCGTCGGGATCGTCGGGGATCCGGGGCAGGTTCGCGCACCACCACAGGTCGTACAGGCGCCGCTGGGCGGCGGCCAGTTCGCCGGCCGCATGGTCGTGGGCGGCCTGGCGTTCGTTGAGTGTGGCCAGGAGGTCGGCGTCGGCGGCGCGTTGGGCGCGGCTGCGCGCGTCGGAGCTGGGGGCACGCAGTGACCCGGAGCGGGAGCCGGGGTCGGGTGCGGGTTCCAGGATCCAGGTGAAGTCGGCCGCGCTGGGGGTGAACCACGAGGCGTGGGTGCGGCGATGGTCCTCGAAGGCGCCGTCGGGTTCCTCGCGGGTGTCCAGGAGTCCGCGGTGGCAGGCGGCGAGCAGGTCCGCGGCGTCTTCGGAGAGGCCGCTGCGGCGTGCGGCGTCCTTGAGTAGGGCTTCGGTGGCGTGTTCGCTGGTGTGGCCGATGGCGACGCGCAGGTGGTCGGGGCGGTCGGATGCGGGCAGGGTGCCGCCCTCGCGGCGCCACGCGACTTGCAGGGCCATGCCCTGGTACACGGTGCGGGCGGTGCGCGGGGTCCCGTCCTGGGCGGTGGCCCAGCCCAGGACGTCCAGGCGGGCGGGGGTGTAGTGCGGTGGGGCCAGCGGGTCGGCATCGGGGTCGCTGTACCAGCCGGCGACCAGGTAGCTGACCTGCCACGTCGACCGGGGATCGGGGAGGTCCTGCAGGTCGTCGTGGAGGGAGAACACGTCCAGGTTGTAGGGCTGGTAGGCGGCGAAGGTCGGCAGACCGGGACCGACCGCGGTCAGGAACAGGCCGCCCTCGCGTGGCGCGGGCTCCGTCCAGGCGCCGGTGGCCAGGTCGAAGCGGCGTCCGATACGGGTCAGGCTGCGGTCTGCGGGGTCCAGGTAGGGGGTGGAGCCCTCGGCCGGGTGAAGGAAGTCGCCCTCCACCACCCAGCCGGCCTCCACGCGACGACCCGATACCGGCTCGGCGGCGGTGCGCACCACCATCCACCGGTTGGGTACCAGCGGGAAGCGTGTCTGGTCGTCGCCCGGGTCCTCGTGCCCCCAGGTGAGGGCCTCGGGCAGTTGCCAGTGCAGGTACACGCCCTCCCGGTCGGGGTCCTGTCCGAAGGTGGTGTCGGTGTTGGAGAACGCGGGGGGTTCGGGGGAGAGGTTGATGCGGGTGAGTGCGTAGTTGGCCTGCCACCGCGCGAACGGTTCGGCGATGCGCACCGTGCGGGTCACCGCCAGCGCCTCGATGCTCAAGGGCACGACCAGGGCGTTGCCGGTCGCGTCGCCCGCAGTGGGTAGCGGCAGCATCCGGCTGCTGCGTCCGGAGATCAGGATCAGGCGGGCCTGCGGCGAGGACGCGTCGAAGACGGCGGCGTCCAGGCGGGTGGAGAACTCCGGGGGCAGGCCGGGGTACAGGTCGCCGAGCGCGCGCGGGTAGCCGTCGCAGGGCTGTTGGGCCGCCAGGTCGTAGGCCATGACCTGCCCGGCGCGGAAGAAGTACACCAGGCCGTCGTGATGGTCGGCCGCGTCCAGGTTCCGGCAGAAGTTCTCGGGCAGGCCCGGCCACATCGCCCTGATCGCCCCGGTCGCCCCGTCGCGGCGCCGCTGGCACTGGTCACCGCGGAAGAAGTACCGGTCGGTGGAGACAGCGGCGATCTGGAAGGCCGCGTCCACGCCCTGCAGGAACGCCCCCGCGCAGCCCAGCTGTTGCAGCGGCCGGTCGAACGGCCCGGCGGACATGGGCGGATACCCGGCACCACTGGTGTTCTCGGCCGTGTCGAACTGGTTGCGGTCGGCGTCGATCACCTCGACTCGGAGACCGCTCGAGCTGTGGGTGTTCACGATGTCCGACAGCCGGGCCGGGATCCGGGGATCGTCGAAGAAGGGCGAGGTGGGGTAGTCCTGATGGGTGGTCATGACGCGCTCACTCCTGTGTGGGCGGAGGCGGGGCGGCGGACGATCTGGCGGCGCGGGGTGTTGACCAGCTGGATGGCCAGCCCCGCCGGCCCGAATTCACCTGCAGGGCCCGACTGCCCTTCGGCGGCCAGGCGGGCGGCCAGCAGGTCCAGCAGTCCGCCCGCCTCGCCGGGGCGCAGGTCCAGGATCCGGGCCCGGCCTGCGGGATCGGCGCGTAGGTGCGGGGTCAGGCCGGTGGCACCGGGGGTCTGGGGGAACGTGGCATCGGGGATCTGCTGGGCGATCGGCGGGTCCAGGCGCCGCAGGTTGAGCGCGGGGACGTTGCCTGGTGCCAGGTCGATGCCGAACGACAGGCCCTCGGGCGGCTCGGCCAGCTCCACATGGTCGGGGACCTTTTCGAACAGACATAGCAGGGTGTCGGGGCCCAGGGTGTCCTGGCGCAGCACCGCGATGGGGACGCCGCCGCTGTCGGGGGGTCCGCCGAGGTAGGGGCGAACGAGGAGGCCGGGGCAGTGGGGCACCAGGGCGGAGCGGATCAGGACCCCCGCTGCGGGCGTCGCGGCCGCCCGGGCTCGGGCGGCCGGGCCCAGGGTGCGAGCCAGGGTGGTGTCCAGGCTGCTGGTGACGCCGATGCTGGCCGCACCGGCCTGCACGGCGGCGATCCATTCCGGGTCAAGGTAGAAGAACCGCAGGGACTCGGGGGGCAGGGCGCGCTCGTCCGGCACCAGGTGGGCGAAGGACAGGTGGTGCAGGTGGGCCAGGGATGCCAGCCACTGTGCGGCGCTGTCGTCCGTGTCTCCCAGCTCCTCCCGTAGAGCGTTGGCCAGCTGTGGCGGTAGCTGGTGCAGCAGCCTGGTGATGTGGCTGGCCCCCGGCGCGGCCAGGAGCCCGGGGGCGGGGTGTGTGCCGGTACGGCGCGCGGGCGCGGTTTCGCCGGCCGTGGCGGGCAGGGCACCGGCGGTCGCCCAGAGCCTGGCCGCGGATCCGTCGGAGGCCAGCGTCTCCAGGCGCCGGCCCTGGGCCCGGGGCGCCAGGGCCTGGGCGGCGCGCACCGGATCCTGGCCCGCAGCTGCCAGGCGCTGGGCCAGGGCGGCGGCCCGCGAGCGGGCGCGGGCGTGCCAGCCGGCCAGCGAGGCGGAGAAGTCCGCGTCGGCCAGGCCGAGTGCGCGACCGAGTGTCCACGCGGCCGCGTACGAGGCGTCGAACACACCCCACTGTTCGAGGTAAACCATGAGTTCCGCGGCACTCGTCCAGCCCTTGGCCGGGTCGGCCGGGTCTGGCAGGTCCTGAGCCGGGTCGCAGACCAGCGGTCCTCGGTACCAGGCGAAGGACTGCTCCCCGGTCTCCAGGCGGAAGTCCAGCGGCACCCATCCGCCCTGCAGGCGGGCGCGGGCCGCGGCGGCGGGTGCACCTGCGCCCTCGGGGGTCGGGATGCGCAGCAGCAGGTCGCGCTCGGCGCCTTCGGGGGTGAACAACAGGTTGCGGACCAGGCCGGGGAAACCGCCGTGCTCGTCGGGCGCGCTGGCGAAGGCCCAGGTGTGCAGGCTCACCAGCCGCACCAGCTCGCCGGGGCCCAGGGTGCGCGTGTCGGCGGCGGTCAGGATGTGCGCGCAGCCCTCCAAGGAGACCAGGTGCGCCACATAGCCGGACGCCTCGGAGTGGTCGGGGAGCCGGTTGGCGACCACGACGCTGTAGTCGCCCTCGGCCAGTTGTTCGGCGCGCAGCCCTGTGTCGGGGCGGACGTGGCGTACGTGGATCAGGTGCCGCAGTTCGCTCGTGCGCGGTGCCACGGCGGTGAACACCTGGCCGGGGATGGTCACGGTGGCGATCGGCGCGCCGGGGTCGGCGTCGCGCTGCCCGGCGGCGATCTTGGCGTGCCAGATCCCGGGGGTGGCGTCGTCGAGCAGGTCGGCGACGGTGTCGGGGCGGGTCAGTCCGCTTGCGTTCGGGTCCTCGGGGAGCTCGCCGGCGGCGAAGACCAGCAGCGCCAGCCACGGTTCGCGGGCCTCCCGCGCGGTGGGGGCGATGTGGCGCCTCCAGGGCAGCAGCGGGTCGGTCAGGGTGACGTGCGCCAGGGTGGTCGCGTAGTCGGCGTCGGTGTCCGGCAGCGGGTTGACCGCGTGGAGCAGGCCGGGCTCCAGGGTGAACTGGGGGGCGTGGACCTCGAAGCGCTGCTTCTGCACCGGGAAGAAGTCGCCGGTGTCGATGCCCTCCAGGACCTGCCTGGCGGTGATCTCGTACGAGCCGGCCAGAACGGCGGTCTGCAGGTTGTCGCGGAACTCCAGGGTGAACTGCGGGTCGCGGCGCACCGCGGCGCCGGTCGGTGTCGGCTCTGCGCTCAAGGCCGTACTCCCAGGATCTGTAGCAGCGAAAAGGGGTCCGTCAGGCCGAGGGGACCAGCAGCGGGTCGGCGTCCAGGCCGATGTCCGCCACGTGAGCGGCGTAGGCGGCCAGGTCGTCGTCCGCCAGGGCGAACGGGTCGTCGATCGGCGCGCTGGGGGCCAGCAGGTCGCGCAGGGCATGGTGCAGACCGGCCCGGGCCGCCACCTGGGTTGGTGCAGCGATGCCGCGCGCGACCGCGCCGACCCCGGCGCCCGAGGCGGGCGGCGCGACGGGGCTCGGACCGGTGGGGCCGGCCGCCGGGTCCAGGGGCAGGTTGAGGGCCGGCGGGACCAGGTCCTCCAAGTCCAGGTCCGCTTCCGCGATGGGGGTGTAGGCCTGACCTTCCGTCTGGGGGGCCGGGACATGGACCTCAAGGCCCGTGCCGTGGTCCAGCAGCTCGCCGGTGGCCTTCGGGTCAGGGGCGCCCCACAGCGAGAACGGCACCCGGCCCCGCTCAAGCCGCGCGGTCCACCTCTCGATGCCTGGGGCCTGGCCCCACAGTGCGCCTGGCCTCCTGGCATCGAGGGTGTAGGCGACGGTGACGTCCAGTCGGCTGACCACCTCGCGGCGGTCCATCGGCCGGATGTGCAACGGCCCAGCCGGATCGGTCGGGCCGCCGGTCACCGGTCGGTCGGCCCAGGTCACGTCGGTGACCGGCACCACCGCGGTGACCCTGAAGGCGAAACCGGCCGGGTCCACCCGCCACGGCTCGGCCTGCGGGGCACGGCGCACCGCAGGGTCCAGGTCGGTCTCGGCCAACAGCCCCTCGACCGCCAGGACCTGCAGAGGCACCTGCGCGGGCAGCAGCTCGGCCGCGAAGCGGCCCCAGTCCAGTGCGGGCGGCAGTGCGCGGGACTTGCCGAACCTGATCGTGATCTTCAAGAAGACGAACCGCAGCGTCACCTCGCCGCCCGTCGGCGGGCCCCACAGGCGCACCTCGGCGCCGATCTCGGCGCGGATCCAGAACAGCAGCTTGGTCTTCGCGCCGATCCGCACCCCGATCGAGGCGGTGAAGTACACCGGTGACCACTGGATCCACACGTCCAGCCAGGCGGTCAGCCACGCCTCGGTGTTGCCGGACTTGTAGCGCACGTCCAGCGCACCGCCGGCCATGATCGCCCGGGGCGTCAGCGCGAAGTAGCAGCCCCCGGAGATGGTGACCGTCCCGCTGATCGACCAGGTGAAACCCAACCGGGGCACGCGCGGGTAGTGCGCGGGCAAGTGGGGTGCGTAGTCGGGGTGGTAGCCGCCGACGGTCAGTACGAAGTCCCCGGCGTACTGGCTGGGCCCGAACCACAGGAAGAACGCGAAACCACCCGTCAGCGCGCACGCCTCGTCGATCACGTAGGAGTTCACCAGCATGGCGGTGGCAGCGAGTTCACCACGCGCGGATCGGTAGACCACCCGCAGTTCGACCCGCACCTGCGCGTAGGCCCGCCCCGACTTGGGGAACCGCGCCTCGGAGGTCCCGATCAGCGCCAGCGTCAGGTCCCGCCCCGCCTCCAGCAGCAGCAGCACCCGCGAGCGAACGAACTCGAACGAGGTGAAGTCCAGGCCCCCGGTCAGCCAGATCTGACCCTCGGCCGGCCGCACCCACGGATCGCCGCCGCCGGTGAGCTCGGCCAGCACCTCCAGCGGATCCGCTGGCAGACCACCGTCCAGGCCCCTCACCAACGGGAATGACCCGATCTCATCCTGCTCCGGGATGCGCACGCTGGACTGGTAGCCGAACCCGAGCGCGAATCCGGTCACGACGAAGGGCGGCGGACCCCCGAACGGCACCGCCGCACGCCCGAACACGAACAGCGACACCGCGCCGTCCCGCCGCTTCTGGTAGGCGCCGACCGCCAGCACGCTGAGCTTCGGCGTCAACTCCACCGTCAGCGCGCCCTGGACCAGCACGGGCCACTCGTCGGTCGGGCGGCTGACCAGAGCCCCGGACACGTGCAGCGGCGGGCGCTCGAAGCTCACCCCCATACCCTGCAAACGGGTCCGCACCGGGAATGAATCCGTGCCGGACAGGTCGATGCCCAGCCCCAGGCCCGCCACACTGAGCGTCAGCCCGGCACCGGTCAACGCCCCGTCCACCATCAACCACACGGTGCCCCGCTCGTAAGCCAGGCCGATCCTCGACACGTGCAGCGGACCGAACGACCGGCCCACGTCCAACCAAGCCCCCGACCCACCCGACCCGGCACGTGCAACCGGCACGCCGCCGGCCACGGCTGGGACCGGGCTCTGCGGACCGGGCATCGGGCGGCCGGCGGGCCACACCACACCCTCCACCACACCATCCCCGGCACCGGTCACACCTGGTGCACTGTCAACCACGGCGTCAGACCGTGGCGACGGCACCGGGCCCTGCTCGGCCGCCGGCGGGTTGGCCCCCTCCGGCGCCTTCCAGGGTCCCGGCAGCGCCCGTGCCTCCAGCGGACCACCCGTTCCCCAACGGGTCTGCGGCAGCGTCGGAGACCCCGTCTGCCCCGAGCCCCCGGCGGATGACAGGGGCACCATCAACGACGCGGGCGCACTGCCCGGCAGTTCGTAGCCCACGACCAGCACCGTGCCCCGCCGCAGCCCGCCCTGCGACCCCGGGCCCGCGGGCGCCTGGGGGAAGGACGGCAACGACGGGCGCGTCGCGGCCACCAGCGCGTTCAGCCGCTCCACCACCGTGGCCGACGCGTCCCGCGAGGCGTACACGACACCCACCCGCGAGAGCCGCAGATCCGCACTCGCCGGCACCACGCCGGTCAACAACGGCAGATCCGTCAGTCCCACCTGGACGTTCACCGCCACCTGCAGCAACGACACCGAGGGCCCCGCCGGCGACGGATCAGGGACCGACGCGAACACGACCACGCCCTTGCCGAACTCGGCGGCGACCACCGTGGAACGACCAGCCCCGTCATACCTGAAGCTCACCGACCGCAGGCTCGGACACAGCGCCCGCGGCAGCTCCGCCAGCAGATCCGCCGCGTCCTCGAACCCCAGCCCCACAAGCAGCGTGTCCACTCCCAGACCGGGGCTGTCGGGCTCGGTGGAGGCCTGCCAGCCCGCGCTGATCCGTGCGCCCCCCGGCTGCGATTCCCACTCCGCGTCGAACCAGACCGGTACCGTGCCCGGCTCCGCGGCGAGGTTGTCCACGGCCAGCGTCGCGCGCAGCAGACTTCCGCCTCCCGCGCCCCGGCGGTCCGCCGCGAAATGAAGCTCCGCGGAAATGTCGCCGGACTGCAGCCAGCTGTCACAGACAAAGGTGAAGTCACGGCTGGTGAAGTCATAGGTGACCGCCAGCGCCTCCAGCGTCACCTCGGGGATGACCGGGACCTCGACCTGGAAGGCATCGGCCACCCATCGGGCAACCACGGTGAGCGACAGGTTGTCCACCGCTCCGGTGGCGACCCAGTGGTCGGAGCGCTCCACGCTGACGGCGAAACCCACGCCACCCACGGAGGCGGCCGCATGGACGGCGAGGAGCAGGGCGTCAGCGCGGCTGTGGGAGGCCGTCACATACAGGTCGTGCAGGGTGAGGGGACCCATCGGAAGGTCGCCCTCGAGACCGCAGGTCAGCGACCACTCCCTCGTGTGCAGACTGCCACGGGCTGTCACCAGCAGCTCGGTGTCGCCCTGCTCCACAGGCAGTCCCAGGTCGGCGAGCTGTGCGGCCACCCCGGCGGGGAGGATGTCCGTCGTCCTGGACCCCAGGGGGAGGGAGGCGACGAGCTCGAGCGCGAGATCGGGCAGCGATACCGTCGCGGTCAGTTCCACCTCGCCCAGGACCACGGTGGCCGACAGCCCCGTGACCACCGGGACGTCCTGTCCGCTGCCGAGAAGGAGGAGGGCGAAGTCCTGCCGCACATCCCTGAGAGCTAGCGGCAGGTCGCCGCCCAGGACGTTCCACTCGCGCAGCAGGAGCACCTGGGCGGCGACCGACTGGAGGACACCCGAGGAGTCCACGGCGAATGACGCACCGTACAGGCGCAGATCGTCCGGGGCCGGAATGCCGTCGGGCAGTTCCGGAACCCCGCCGCCCAGCCCGGGCAGGAACTCCAGGTCGGTGAGCGAGGAGACGGCAATCCCCTCTGGCCCGAGGACCGACGAGAGCCGGCAGGTACCGTCGGAGTCCACCGAGACCTCGAACGGGATGTCCCGTCCCCCGGGGCCTGGGAGGTGCAGGAGGACCCGGCTCACCGCCGATGCGTCCACGGCTGCCGTGATCACCGCCGTGAGCCGTGCCTGCTTCGCCGCCTCCCCCAGGTGATCCCTCAGGGCCCTGAGGTCCCACGAGACCTCGCAGTCGTGGAACTGCCAGTCAGCGAGACCGAGTTCCAACTGCACGGTCTGCACCACAGGATCCCCGGTGAAGGTCACGGAGGCCCCGGCCTGCTGCGCTCCGGCCAACTCGACGGAGCCGGTGGCCCTGACCTCGCCGGCGGAGCCGGGCGGCCGCTGCGGTGTGGTCAGCACGACCTTGTCGCTGCCGCCGACGAAGTCCCACAGCAGGGCGAAGGGCTCGCCCACCTCCTGCGCACCGACGATGAACGGGCCGCCGCTGGAAACGGCCTCGTCGAGGCGTTCGCTGATGGATTCAAGGCTCATGTCAGGCACGGCTACATCCCCTCGACGAGGCCGTAGGCTGCCTCATTGCCTGCGGTTGAGAAGACAGCGCCGCACTCCACCGACATACCGCCGACCACGGTTGTGACCACGGTGCGGCGTGGATGTCCGATGCGGTTGTCCGCGAGGGGTGGGCCGGGCTGGGCGGACATGCCCTGTGTCCAGGGCCACCCTCGGCCGGCCTCGACGTTCGGCCGGCCGGTCGCCACGGCCAGCGCGGCCGGATGCGTGAAGACCGCGGGAGACCCCGCGCCCTTGAGGACGTTCTCGATGGCCTGGGCAGCGGCGGCGTCGGCGTCGGAGGTCAGAATCAGGCGCAGCCCCCCGTAGGTGATCAGGAGGACCGCGCTCCCAGACGCGCCGGCAGGTCCGCGGGTCGAACCGTCGAGGTGGGCTCCCAGGACATAGACGCCGGCGGCACCGGCCGTCAGCAGCGGGCGACGGAGCGTGGAGAACGCCGCAGGGAACTCCTGGCCACCGTGCGCCTTCAGCCACTCGGAGGTCTTGGTGCCTCCGCCCAGCGCGGGCGCGTTGTACGCCTCCGCCGGGGAGGCGTGGTAAACGGCGCCGACGGACAGCCCCCGGGTCGCGGCAGCCAGCATGTTGTAACGCCGCGGCACAGCACGGGAGATGATGACGCTTCCCAACTGCTTCCTGCCGTCGGGGGCAGTGGGGAGAACCTGCTGGAACGTCTCCCTCAACTCGGCTACCACCGCATCGGCCTGCGCCCGGTCATCGCAACCGCAGTCGATCAGGACGGCATGGGCAGGGGGCCCGGGAACCACCAGCAAGTGGTAGTCGACCGGTCCCTCGTCCGGCATGTACAGGTAGACGGGGGCCTGCTGCGACGCGGCGCGGCGCGCCAGCGGCAGGACGGGGCCCGCCCCAGGGGTGCTGACGTTCAAAACGCTGCCCACGACCGGGATTCCACCGGGGGTCCTACCGAAGAAGTAGTCCCGCACCTGGGCCGGGATGCCGCCCTTCCGCTCCGGACTGAGGTCCACCCTCGCGAGTGCCCAGATGTTCTTCTGGTAGCGCAAAGCCCCCTTCGCCTGCTCGGCCTCCCTGGAATCGGCAGGGAAGACGTTGTACTGCGCACTCCCGGCCACCGTCCGCTGCGCCGCCGGGTCCGTCGCCAGCGCGGGCGTCGCGACACCGGCCTCGACGGCGGTCAGTGCGTCGGTGACCAGCCGGCCGAGGACTTCCGTGTACGCCTCGTCGACATGGGTGCTGACATCCTGGAAGCCGTACCCGAGACTGGAGTGCGCGTGCATGAGCTCATGGGCGAGCAGGTGACGGCGGGCCAGCGGATGACGCGCCGCGACCAGCGCCAGCCGGTAGTTGATGTCGGCAGGCGGCTGGTCCTTCATGACGTCTTGGTGAACGGCCACCGCCTGGGCCCTGGACAGGGCGGGAGTCGGCGTGGGAGGCCCCGGCGGGAGGAGCATGTCGGGGCCCAGGTTTTCGATCTTCTGTCGTGCGGGCCCGACGAGCGCGGGGTTCCCGCTGCCCAGGGCTCGGAGGTCGGACAGGGTGAGGTAGTCGTCCCACACCTTGCCGGCGGGTAGGATCGAGTTGACCCGGCCGAGCAGGGCGATCTCCTCGGCGGGCATCGGCACGATCCGGTCGCTCAAGTCCGTGAACGCGGTGGGGCGCTCGACGCCCAGAACCTCGGCAAGCGCCTGGAACACGGCAGGGATGACGATGCCCAGCTGCTCCAGATCGCCGCGCGCCGGGCCCAGCTGCGAGGAGGCCGTAACGGCTGCCTTCGCGACGATCTCCCAGTACCACCCGGGGCGCCCCGCGGCGGACCACACTTCCTCCTGTCCTTCAGGGGGGGCGAACCAGGAGTTCTTCTGGTCCCACTTCACCGGGGGAAGTTTCGACGTACCTCCTGCGGTGGGGCTCAGCTTGTATGTCGTGCCGGAACCAGTGCCCTCGACCAGGACCACATACCGCTCGTCGTTCGGCCGGTGCAGGCGGTCACCGACCTGGCGGCCGAGCCCCGGGCAGGAGTGGACGTCCGTCTCGTTGATGCCTTTCACGGTCGCGGTCACTTTCCCTTCTCCTGCCATGCCGGGTAGGCGGGCGTGATGTCCTTAGGACGGCCGAAGGGGTAGCGGGGGCCGTCAGGGCGTTCGTATTCCGGCTTTCCCGACCAGTCCGAGGGCGCCAGGGCCGGGAAGTCGCTGCTCCCGGGCGCGTACGGATAGCCGGGGTCATCGGAACGGACCGGGGCCCAGTAGCCGATGAGACCGGTGTAAGGCTTCCGGCGAGTGATCGTGTGTTCGAGGCTGTATGGATCGAAGACGGCATTGGCGTCGTAGTCGGCATTCTTCCGGGCTTCGAGCAGGACGTCGTGCACGAGTGCTGCCGGCTTTCCAGGCGTCGCCTTGATACGGGTGAAGCGCACCTTGACCGCCTCCCGGATACTCTCCTTGACGACATAAAATGGCACGTCCCATTCAGTCGCCTCCTTCGACAGGGCCACGGCCCGCGGGCCGGCGAGCCGACTGCGACTCGGATCCTGGAGGTTCTTCTCGACGCTGATGTAGTAGGGCGTCGACTTGATGACGTACACCCAGCCTTCCACCCAGGCGGCGGACTTGCGGTCCTCGGCCAAGTCGTTGACGGCGGAAAGAGCTACCAGTTCCTTCGTGTAGAGCGCGGCCAACTTCAAGGCGACCTCGACCGACGGAATGGGAGACGATGCCTCGCTCTCCCTGATCTGTTTGGTGATCGCCGCATACTGTTGCGCGTACTTCGAAATCTCCGTGTCCATCGCCCATGCCTTGAGGAGGTCGTCCTTCTTGACCTTCCAGCTGATGAACATGTTGATAGCCGTCCGAACGTCGGAGGCGGTACTGACGAAACCGGAGATGCGCTGGTATGCGGTGAATCCCGCCACGTGTCGACAGAGATCAAGCCCGGTGCCCCAGGCGGCGAACCCGTCCTTGAAGATCTCCTCCGGTTCCCTGGTGTCGAACCTGTACAGCCACTCCGGAACGGGGACGTGAAGGTAGGGAAAGATGGGGAGCTTCGGAAGCCCGGCCTCTGTCGTGAGGTTGGGCTGTTTGGGGATCTCGGTGCTTCCGGGCTGCGCAAGTGGCGACATTCACATATACCCTTCTCGCCTGAATTCACCGTGATGTCTGGAATGGTGCAGGAACGACGTACGAGATCGGGCTTCGCGTCCCGAAGGGGCCGTTTTGCGGCGAGTCCTGCGGGTCACTGCCCCGGCAAGTGCATGTGACTCCGACGGACGTTCGACCGCCGGGTTGGTGGTGGGGTGGGTGCCCTGGCCAGGCCGGGCGAACAAGGCGCACAGCCACAGGCCGGCTTCCAGATCAGAGTCGCGCACTGGTGGCCACGGCGGTTCGCCAATCGCGGTAACCACCGCGGCGTTCAACCCCGGGCCCCTCTCGGCCAACACCCCACCTGGACCGACAGTGGCGAGTCCGGCGCGGCGGACACCGACCTCATCGCTGCCTGGGTTCTCCTGGCCGATCCGCGGCGGCTCGGGCGGGCGGGAACCCGTGCCTTTCACTCCGATTGACACCGCCAGGCGAGAGTCGACCACCGGCGTGGCGAAGCCCTGCTGCGGCCACTCGGGCTCCGCCGCCGTCGGCGCCCGGTCCGTCAGGTTGCACTGAACGAGTACTCGCGGCCCGTCTGCCGGATCCAGCACCCAGGCAGTCGCCAGTCCAGTTGCATCGGGCGCTTCGCCCGCGGCGTCGATCCGTTCGGGCTGCCCCGTCACGAACTCGTTCGCCGCGTGCGCCGCGGAGGGCGAGGTGAGCCGCACGCCCCGCGCGAAAGCGGAGCCGATGACGTTGAGTTGGTCATCAGATGCCTCTGCGGCGTGCAGAACCAGGTCCGTCCCGGTCTCCAGGAGCTTGTAGAGATCCACGAGCGGAAATCGGTCCAGTAGAAGTTCGAAGTCCCCACCTAGGGCCGGAGAACTCTGCTTGAGCTCTTCAACGGTCGCGGGCATGGCGAAGCGAGCCCCCTTGCGGCGTGCGCGGCAGATGATGTGAGTGCATGCAGGCCGCACACCCCCCGGACCGCACTCGTGGCATAGGACCATGGACCGTGCAAGCCCAGCGAGTGGGCCTCGTGGAAACCGGCCATTTGCCCAGGGCCACAGCTGAGTTGAAGTTGGTCTGGTTCCATGTCGCGTGAGCCCCAGACGCGTCAAGTGTTGTCTGTGGTCTCAAGCGTCGCGTCGCCGTGGGGTGGCGACTCTGCTCACTGTCGCGCATCCTGCTGAGCCGATGGCTCGGCTGGGATGCTCCCGGGCAGTTGGTACAGGGCCGGAAGGCGCCCACCAGGACGGTGATGTCCCGGATGCGGCGCGGGGGCTGGGTGGTCCGCTGGCCGCGAGCGGAGGTGGCCTGAGTGACACTTGGGCGGCTGACAACATAGAACGTCTTGATCGTGCCCCTCCCAGTCCTTCGGCTCGACTGGCTCGCTGGATCGTTTGCGAAGCGTGCGGCACTACCATGCCGCTCGGTAGGCACCGCAGGGACGTGCCACGCCGCACCGGCGGACAGTTCCAACGGACCGTCATCGGTGAATCTCAGCGACGGTCGAACGCGGACCCTCTGAAGGCGGATCAAAGTGACTCGTATGGTGCCCTCCGTCTGATCCTGGCCTTGTCGATCAAGGTCAGGAGGGAAGGGTGATCCCCGTGGAGGGCTGGGCAGAGATCCGCCGGTTGCACCGGGCCGAGCAGATGCCGATCCGGGCGATCGCGCGGCATCTGGGCATCTCGAAGAACACGGTCAAGCGGGCCCTGGCCCATGACCGGCCGCCGAAGGGCCCGGTCGTCGACTCGGTCGAGGACCGGATCCGCGAACTGCTGCGGCAGGCGCCGACGATGCCGGCCACGGTGATCGCCGAGCGGATCGGCTGGGAGCACGGGATGACCGTGCTCAAGGACCGCATCCGCGAACTTCGCCCCGCCTACCTGCCGGTCGACCCGGCCTCCCGCACCACCTACCGGCCCGGCGAGCTGGCCCAGTGCGACCTCTGGTTCCCCGCGGTCGACATCGCGCTCGGCTTCGCCAGATGGGGGTTGGCTTTTACAAACCGAGGCGTTTCCGGGTCACTAGCTGACTTTCAGTCAGAGACTGCAGATCGCAGCGTGGTCAGTTGTAGTGCCAGTGACAGCCGTGGTCGTCGCTCTGAGTGGGCAGTGCGACGACCGCGGAAGCTGAAACCATATAGCCGAACTTCTCTCAGGTTTACCGGAGTTGGTCGAGGTCGAAGATGGCGGTCACCGGTGCGTGGTCGGACCACCGTGCAGCATGCGAGGGAGCCTGCTCGACGCGAGCTGAGGTGCATGTGGCCGCAAGTTTCTGACTAGCCATCAGATAGTCGACTCTCCAGCGGAACGACGCCTTTTGTAAAAGGTCCACCCGTTCGAGTGCAGGTTGTTCGAGGGTGTCTGCTGGCCTGGGCGGTAGGGGGCCTCCTATGGGCAGCATGACAGCTTTGGCGCCGGTTCGGGCGGTGGTGGGTTCGCGTGTCTCGGACACGCACGGCAACGAGGGCAAGGTCTCGCACCTGATCCAAGCGGAGACAGCGACCCGGCACGCGCTCGCGAAGGAGTGGGAGATCGTCGGGTCCTTCGAGGACCTCGACGTCTCCGCCGAGATCACGCCCTGGAAGCGCCCGGACCTGGGGCCGTGGCTCACCGAGCGGCAGGACGAGTGGGACGCGTTGGTGTGGGCCAAGGTCGACCGGGCGTTCCGATCCGCGAAGGACTGCGCGGACGTGGCGCACTGGGCTGAGGAGAACCACAAGGTCCTGGTCTTCACCGACGACGGCATCACCCTGGACTACCGGGAGGGTCGGGAGTCGTCCTTCGGGAACGAGCTGGCGAAGGTGTTCCTGATGCTGGCGTCGATCTTCGCGGAGATGGAGCTCAAGCGGATCAAGGCGCGGGTGACGGCCGCGCACAAGCACCTGCGGAAGACGGACCGGTGGGCCGGGGGCCAGCCGCCGTACGGGTACCGGATCGTGGACCGACCTGGCGGCGGGCGGACGCTGGAGCCGGACCCGGTGACATCGGAGGCGGTGCGGTACATGGGTAAGTTGCTCCTGGAGGGGCAGAGCCAGTGGATGATCGCCATGGCCCTGGAGGCTGCCGGCTTCGACACCCCGGCGACCCACGCCTACAAGAACCAGGGTGAGTCGTACTCGAGCAAGCGGAAAACTGCTCCGTCGAACCACTGGAACCCGAGCAGTGTGGGGAAGATCCTTCGTTCGCCGGCGACGATGGGCCTGAAGCTGACCGGCCGCTCGGTGAAGGCGCGCAAGATCGCCCGGGATGCGAAGGGCCTGCCGATCCGGATAGCGAAGCCGTTGTTCACGGAGGAGGAGTGGGCGGAGATCCAGGCGGCAATGGACGAGCGCTCGGTCACGAAGGAACGATCCAACGGTGCTTCGCCCTGGCTGGGCGTGCCGCACTGCGACCGCTGCGGGGACCGTTTCTACCGGCAGTTGAACTTTGCGAAGAACGGGAAGGTGTACGAGTACTACCGGTGCGCGAAGACGGCCGGCAAGCCCGCCTGCAAGGGCCAGTCCATCAGGGGCGAGCGCGTCACCGCGGCGATCGCCGCGCTGGTGGAGCGCCTGGCCGGTCTAGCGATGACGGTCCGCCGGTTCATCCCCGGCGAGGACCACACCGAACAGCTCAATCACGTCACCCAGGCCATGCGCGACCTGAGGGAGGAGAAGCGCCGCAACCTGTTCGACTACCCCGGCGGCGACGACGAGTACTCCGAAGCCCTCGAGACCCTGGTCGACGAACGCCGCCGCCTCGCAGCCCTCCCGCAACGCCCCTCCGCCTGGGTCGAGCTCGAGACCGGCCAGACCTTCGCCGACGCCTGGAGCCAAGCCGACCAAGAGCATCGCCGCCAGCTCCTCCTCGGCCTCAAAGCCCGCCTCTACATGACGCCCGCTCTTGAAGGCTGGTACCTGCCAGCCGAACTCGAGGCGCGTGTTGGACGGCTGGATTGAGCCGGCAGCACGGCGTAGGTCGGTTGACCGGGGTCGTGGGAGACCCGAGAGCCCCGACTACGCAGGCTCTGCACTTGTCGTAGTTCTGATCGAACATGCCCCTGACCTGCGGAAATAGAGGCCTCGTAGAAGATCATTTCACAACCAGTGCACACGCGGCGGCCTTGACGATGAGATGCGGTGAGAAGCGCCGAGCGGAGGCCACGAGATCACGTCGGCTGCCCAACCGCCTGGGCTGCGCCTTGCTACTGGCCGTGAACGCTCGCGGAGACGATGGGAGACACGGCCTTGGGTGAGGGCCGGCCATCCTTGGCAGACCAGCTGGCCAAGTCGCCCGAGTGGGCGCCCGAGCGGTACGCCGCGATTCGCCAGCACTTGGAGGGCGGCACTGCGCCTGCCGGTGTCGAGGAGTAAGGGACTGCACCGGCCCGGTCGGTTGCCCGCCGTGGCGTGCAACCGGCCGGGAGTCAGCGCCGGGTGAGTGCCATGGCCGGTACGCGGGGCGGTGTGATGCATTGGAGGTCGAGGGCAGGCGGAAGTTCGGCGATGCCTGGGCCGCCGGCGAGCGCGTACTGGGTGATCAGGTCGAGGCTGTTGTCGTCGAGGGCCCAGCCGAGCCAGACCGCGCGGCCGCCGCGGGTGCGTCCTCGGGTGGAGGGCTGGACGACGATGACGTTCGACTGCGCGCAGGCGTCGAGGCAGTTGCTGGTGCGGACTGCGAGTTCGCCGCCGGAGTCCGCGGCGGCCTGGCGGAGCAGGGCGAGTTGCTGGTCGTGGTCGGTGGCGGGGTGCTTGCTGGTGCTGCCGCAGCAGCAGCCCCGGCAGACGACCAGAGTGCAGGGCCGTCCGCCGGGCCGCAGGGTCAGCGGGCCAGAGCGGCCGGTACTTGCCAAGCCTCCACCTGCCCTTCGTAGTCGGCGAACACGAGCAGATCGGGCCCGGCCCAGGCAAGGGCGGTGACCGGTTCGGGCAGTTCACGCGCGTGCGCGGGCCGGACCAGGGCCCCGGGGCGGCCGGAGTCGGCTCGCCAGAGGGCGAGGGTTCCTTCGGCACCCGCGCTGGCGAGGACGGCGCCGCCACCCGGCCGCCAGGCGAGGGCGGTGACGGTTTCGTGGGCGCGCAGGGTGCGGGGTTTGGTGCCGGCGGGGCCCTTGCCGGAGAAGTCCCAGACGGTGATGTCGGGTGCGCCGTCGGAGGCGAGCCAGCGGCCGGTGTCGTCGAAGGCGAGTCGGGCGATCTTGTCGGGGTAGCCGTGCATGGTGAGGTCGTCGCCGTCCCGGGTGTGCCAGATGTGGATGCTGGCGTCCTGGTTGCCGGTGCAGATCCAGCGGCCGTTGGGGTTGAGGGCGATGGCGAGGTGAGAGCCGAGGTACTTGTACTCGGTGACCGGCTTGTCGGTGTGCCGCTCGTGGCAGCGCACGCCGCCGTAGGCGGAGCTGACGAGGCGTCGGCCGCCGCGCAGCCAGGCCAGGTCGGTGACGGTGCTGGGGGCCGGGTCGGTGGCCCACTGCTCGGTGCCGTCCGGGTCCAGGACCAGGGCGCGACGGCCGGAGGCGACGGCCACGCGTTCCGGTGAGGTCCAGCGCACCGCGTTGGACCAGGCCCCGGTGGCAAAGGTCAGGGTTCGGCCGTCGCAGCGCCGCCACAGGCCGTGGCCGGTGGGTCCGGTGAAGGCGAGGTGCGCTCCTTCGGGGGAGAATTCGAGGGCGAGCAGGCCGCCGGGCAGGCTGACGGTGCCGACGGGGGTGCCGGTGGCGGTCTCCAGGATCCAGGCGGTGCCAGCCGCTCCGGCGATGGCGACCAGGCCGCCAGCCGGGGCGGTGGCGACGGCGACCGGGGCGTCGTCGACGGCCGTGGTCCACCGGACGGAGATGTCGGCTGCGGTGGTCATGCGCGCACCCCGGCAAGGCAGTTGGCGAAGCCCTCGTTCAGGGCGGCGCGGTCGAGGTTGCGGCCGATGAAGACCAGCCGGTTGCGGCGCTCCTCGCCGGCGCGCCAGGCGCGGCCGTTCTCGCCCTCCAACAGCATGTGGACGCCCTGGAAGACGTACTGGCGCTCGTCCCCGGCGATGGCGAGGATGCCCTTGGAGCGGAAGATGTCCGCGCCCTGGGTGCGCAGCAGCTGTCCGAGCCAGGCGTTGAGCCGTTCCTCGTCGAGCTCGCCGGGCAGGTCGATGCCGACTGAAGTGACGGTGGTGTCGTGCTGGTGCTCGGTCTCGGTGAGGAAGGCCGGGTCGTTCGCCAGGACGTGGTCGAGGTCGAAGGCGTGCACGTCGAGGACCTTGGCCAGGGGCACCTTGGCCTGCTGGGCGGGGATGATCTCGACCAGGGCGTTGATGGCGCGGATGTGCGAGGTCACTTCGGCGATTTGCTGGGGGGTGGCCAGGTCGGTCTTGTTGAGGACGATCTTGTCGGCGAAGGCGATCTGCTCGACGGCCTCGTTCTCCACGCCTTCGGGCTTGACCTCGGTGAGGTGTTCCAGGATGTGGGCGGCGTCGACCAGGGTGACGATGGCGTCGAGGCGTAGCTGGGAGGAGATCTCGTCGTCCATGAAGAAGGTCTGGGCGACGGGGGCGGGGTCGGCCAGGCCGGTGGTCTCGATGATGATCTGGTCGAACTTCTCGCGGCGGCGCATCAGGGCACCGAGGATGCGGATGAGGTCGCCGCGGACGGTGCAGCAGATGCAGCCGTTGTTCATCTCGAAGATCTCTTCTTCGGCGTCGAGGACGAGGGCGTCGTCGATGCCGACTTCGCCGAACTCGTTCTCGATGACGGCGATCCGCAGGCCGTGCTGCTCGGTGAGGATGCGGTTGAGCAGGGTGGTCTTGCCGGAGCCGAGGAAACCGGTCAGGACGGTGACGGGCACGCGGGTGTCGGCCTGGTCCTCAGTTTCGTCGGTGGTGGTGGCGGGGCTGGTCACGGTCGTTCTCCTTCGGCGGTGTGTGGTGCCTGGGTCAGGGCCTGGGCGAGCAGTTCGGGGGTGACCTCGTCGAGGGGGTGGTGCAGGGTCCAGCGCCGGATGGCACCGGAGGGTGGCAGTACGGCGACGACGGTCTCCACGGGTGGGCATCCCGGCTCGGTGCAGTCGAGCTGGCTGATGAGGACGGTGTCGTCCTCGGCCAGTTCGAGGAGTTCGCGGGTGTGGTTCTTGAGCGCGGTCAGCCGGGTGGTCCGGTGCGGTGACGGTGGTCTGGGCATGGCGGAGCCTCCTTCGGCAGTGCCGTAGGTGGTGGTGGGTGTGCCTGGGTGGTCAGCCGGCGGTTCTCGCGGCGGCGAGGCAGGCGGCGCAGGTGCCGGTCAGCTCGACGGTGTGCTGCACGTCGGCGAAGCCGGATATCTCGGCGACCTGGTCGGCCCACGCCTCGACAGCGGTGGCGTCGACCGGCTGGCTCGCGCCGCACTGGCGGCAGATCAGGTAGTGCCGGTGGTCGGGGCCCGGCCGGTAGCGGAACAGCTTCTCGCCGTTGGTGTCGCGCACCACGTCCGCGCGGCCGACGGCGGCCAGCGCGGTCAGGGTGCGATAGACGGTGCTCAGCCCCACCCGGGAGCCGGTGGTCAGCAGGCCGGCGTGCAGGAGTTGGGCGCTGACGAAGTCCTCACACCCGGCCAGGGCGCGAAGCACCTGGGCCCGCTGCGGAGTAAGGCGCCCGATCGACTCCTTGTCCTGCCCGGGGAGTTCCGTGGGGGGGGCCCGCGGCGGGGGGGGTCCCCGCGATCAAGGAGGGGGGCGAGAGGCTGGTGGTTAAGGTGAAGGGCCAACCCCCCCGGGGGCGCGGCG
>NZ_JBHVUS010000006.1:0-401923 GCF_042884005.1 Kitasatospora sp. NPDC058162 | reverse complement strand
TCTTTTTGTTCGGCCGCGTTTGTTTTGCTTGTCTTGGCGGTTTTTTGCTTTGTGGCGGGGGTTGGGTTGGGGGCATCTACGGAAGACTGTGGTCAGCGTCTTGCTCTTCGTCTCGGTCACGGTCAACCCCCGGTGGTCGCGGTGCCGGTCAGGCCGGCACCGGCCGGGCGGCGCGGGCCGGGCGGATGAGGAAGGTGGCCGCGTAGACCGCGCTCGCGGTGGCCATGATGGCGAAGCTCGGCGGGAGCTTGGGGGCGGCGGCGCTGAGCAGGAGCCCGCCCCACATCTCGCCCACCGCCAAGGCGGCGGAGAGCGCGAGAGCGCGGAACGGGCGGTCGGTGAGCCGGATCGCGGCGCCGGCCGGGGCGGCGAGCAGGCCGAGCAGCAGCAGTGAGCCGACCGCCTGGGTGGCCTCGCCGGCGGTGGCGCCGACCAGCGCCAGGAAGCCGAAGCCGAGGAGGCGCACCGGCACCCCGCGGGCCGCCGCCACGGCCTCGTCCAGGGTGGCGAACAGCAGCGGACGGGCGATCAGCAGCAGGAGCAGGCAGACCGCGCCCGCGATCACGACCGCGAGGGTGGCCTGGTTACCGTGCAGGCCGAAGATCGAGCCGAACAGCACGCTGGTCCCGGCGCCGCCCTGGGCGCCGCTGCGCGAGGTGGTGTAGATGGTCAGGAAGAACGCGCCCAGTCCGAGAATCCAGGCGAAGACGCTGCCGATCACCACGTCGTCCGCCCGGCCCTTACGCCCGAGGCCGCCGATCAGCAGGCCGACGCCGATGGTCGCGGCGAACAGCCCGAGCCGCAGATCGTAGCCGCCGGCCAGGGCCGCCATCGCCCCTGTGAAGGCGACGTGGCTGAGCGCGTCGCCGGTGAAGATCTGCGCCCGCAACACCAGGAAGTAGCCGACCAGCCCGCAGGCCAGCGCGATGAACGTCCCGGCCAGCAGGGCGTGCTGGAAGAACGCCTGCTGAAGGATGGAGCTCACGTTGCACCTCCGAGGGCGAACGGGCTCCGCGAATTGCCCAGGGCTTCCCTGGCCCAGCGGACCAGGTGTGCGAGCAGGTAGCCGGCGAACGCGAAGCCGGTGACGAAGAACCCGAGCGGGTAGGGCTGGTAGTAGGCCGCGATCAGTCCGGCCCAGCACGCCCCCAGGCCCAGCAGCACCGCGAGCAGCAGGCTGCGGCCTGGCCGGGCGGTCAACTGCTGCGCGGCGGCGGCCGGTATCACCATCAGCGCGAACACCAGCAGCGTGCCGGTGATCTGGCTCGCCTCGGCGGTGGCCGCGCCCAGCAAGACCAAGTAGACGGTGCCGAGCAGCCGCACCGGCACCCCGCGCCCGGCCGCCACCTCGGGGTCGATCGAGGCGAACAGCAGCGGCCTGCCGATCACTGCCAGCACCGCGAGCACCACCGCACCGACCATGGCCAGGGTCACGACCTGGCCGGTGGTGATGCCCAGGAAGTCGCCGAACAGCAGCGCGGTCGGCCCCTCCAGCAGGCCCTTGTAGAGGCTGATGAACAAGAACCCGCAGGCCAGCGCGAACGCTTGGACGGTGCCGGTGACGGCCGACTCCTCGCCGCCGGCCTCCCTGCCCTTGCGGTTCAGCGCGGCGATCACCAGCGCGGCGGCGATGCAGAAGCCGAAGTAGCCGAGCGTGGTGGAGAAGCCGGCCAGCACGGCCAGCGCCGCGCCGGGGAAGGCCGCCACGGAGAGCGTGTGTCCGGCGAAGGTCTGCCGGCGCAGCACCATGAACCAGCCCACTACCGCGCAGACCACGGCCACGATCAGGCCGGCCCGGAAGGCGTTCACCATGTACAGGTAGGACCACATGTCTTGGAAGTCCGCCATCAGGTTCCACGAGAACGCGGGCGATGTAGCGTCAGATGCCAGCATCACGGCCTCCCGTGGCGTGCCGGTCGGTGTGCAGGGCCGGGGCCTCCGGCTGGCCGACCACCACCAGGCGGCCGTCACTCGTGCTCAGCACCTCGACGGGTGTGCGGTACAGGCGGGTCAGCGTCTCAGAGGTGATCACGTCTGCGGGCGCGCCGGAGACGGCGCCGCCCTCGGCGATGTAGACCACCCGGTCCAGGTGGTGCAGTATCGGGTTCACATCGTGCGCGACCATCACCACCGCCACCTTCTCCAGGTGGCAGATCTTGCCCAGCAAGCAGGCGATAGCAGCCTGGTTGGTCAGGTCAAGACTGTCCAGCGGCTCGTCCAGCAGCAGCACCCGGGGGCGGCGGACCAGCGCCTGGGCGATCAGCAACCGCTGCTGCTCACCGCCCGAGCACTGCCCGATCGGCCGCTCGGCGTACTTCGTGGCACCCACCAACTCGATGACCTCCGCGACGCGTTCGCGCGCGGCCCGTCGCTTCGCCCGGCCCAGGCCCGGAACGGGGACCCCCCACAGATCCCCGTCCAGGCCCAGGCGCACCACGTCCACCCCGCGGATGCGCACGCTCGCGTCGAAGCTGCGGCGCTGCGGCAGGTACCCCACGGCGCCACTGTGCGAGCCGGGCTCGCCTCCCAGCACGCGCACCTCACCTGCCGCTGCGGGCAGCACCCCGAGCAGCACCTTCACCAGAGTGGACTTCCCTACCCCGTTGGGGCCGAGCACGGCGGTGAACTCCCCGGCCCCCACGGTCAGATCGACACCCGACCACAGGGTCCGTCCGCCCACCCGGACGGCCGCGCCGCGCAGCGACAGCACCGGGTCCGCACCCGGCGTGGTGCGCCCCATCTCCGTTCGGACCTTCGCGGTCGGGTGAATGCTCACTTGCCCGTCGCCGCCTTCAGTGCGTCCGCGATGCCCTGCAGCTCCTGGGTCTGCCAGTCCTGGAAGCTCGCGCCGGCCGGGGCGAGGGTCTCGGTCACGGTGGCGACCGGGATGCCCTGGGCCTTGGCCGCGTTGACCTGGGCGAGGACGTCGGGGTTGGAGTTCTGGGTGTTGTAGACGTAGACCTTGATCTGCTTGCTGGCGATCTGCTGGTCGATGGTGGCCTTGTCGGCGGCGGTCGGGTCGGTGCCCTCACTCTCCGCGTCCAGGAAGGTCTCCGGGGTCAGCATCTTCAGGCCCACGCTCTCGGCGAGCGGGGTGACGATCGACTCCGAGGCGCCGATCGGTGTGTCCGCGTACTTCGCCTTGATGTCGGCTTCCAGCTGGTTGTACTTGGCCAGCGTCTGGGTCTCGAAGGTGCTCTTCTGCGTGTCGAAGTAGGCCGCGTCGGCCGGGTCTATCTTCTTGTAGTCGGCGGTGATCCGGTCGATCACCATGTACACGCTGTCGTGTGAGTACCACTGGTGCGGGTTGTCGCCCTCCTTCTTGCCCAGCAGGCCCCCCACCTTCAGCGCGGTCCGGCCCGAAGCCGGGTTCGCGGCGAGCAGCTTGTCCGACCAGGCGTCGTACCCGATGCCGTTGCTGATCACGTAGTCCGCGCCCGCGACCGTCCGGCCGTCGGCAGCGGTCGGCTCGTAGGAGTGCGGGTCGGTGTCGGGGTTGGTGATGATGCTGGTCACCTTCACGTGCTCGCCGCCCAGTTGCGTGGCGATGCTGCCCCAGAAGTTCTCCGCCGCGGTCACCTGGATCACCTTCGAGCTGCCCCCGCCGGTGGCGGAAGCCGCAGCCCCGCTCTTCGGCGACGAGGCGGTCGAGCAGGCGCTGGTCGCAGCCAGGGCGATAACCGCAGTGGCTCCCAGAACGAATCTGAGCGAGCGGCGGAGCGTGATGGACAGGACGGCGGGCATGACGGATCACTCCTCGAAGACAGCCGGCCACCGCTGGGCAGGGTCCGGCTCCGTTGGACACCGCCACCATAGATGGAAACGATTTTCATCACCAGATGCAGTGAGGGCAAAATGGAAATCATTACCAAGACTTGACGTGCGGGCAGCAGCGAGGCGGGGCCGACCTCGCCGAGTCGGCCAGGTCGGCCACGTCGAACCGTCGATGGGCGTTGCAGGTCGAGCCTCGGCGTGTTGGTGGGACCCCCTTCTTCGAGTTCAGCCGAGCGGGTGGACGTCAAAGGGGCTTGTCCGGCTATGAGACAGCAAGTCGCACTAAGTATGTAAAAGTCCACGATGGCGGCCAAAGTCCTGTACCGCGTACCAGATTGGAACTCACCCATGAGACGCACAACCTGGCTGATCGCAGCCCTCGCCGTGAACCTGGCCATCGTCGGCGCCACCGCCTCTGTGGGGCACGCCGCCGGCGCGCTGGACGCGGCGCCCGCGTCCAGCGTTCCGGACCAGGTTCTCGTGTGGAACCAGGAGCTGAGCACCGTGCTCGTCGCTCCTGGAGCACAGCCGGCGACGATTCAGCCCACCCGAACCATGGCGATCACCCAGCTCGCGGTCTACCACGCGGTGAAGACCGTCGAGGGAGGGCACTCGTCCCCTCAGTCAGACACCTCCGCACAAGCCGCCGCGGCGGCGGCGGCACACGCCGCGCTCGTGGCGCTCCTGCCGACCCAGAAGCCGGCGCTCGATGCGAAGTTCCAGGAGTCGCTGGACCAGCTCGGCTCCGGGACGCCGGTCCGCCAGGGCATCCAGGTCGGCGAGGAAGCCGCGAAGGAGGTTCTCGACGAGCGGGCGGACGACGGCTCGGCGACCGTCGTCCCGCCCTACCAGCCGCAGCCCGGCCCGGGTGAGTACCAGATCACCCCGCCGAACAACCCGACGCCGGTGTTCACCGGCTGGGGCAAGGTGCGGCCGTTCGTGCTCGACAGCGGTGACCAGTTCCGCCCGCCGGCCCCGCCGGCCGTCACGAGCCCGAACTACGCCGATGACTTCAACCAGGTCAAGTCGCTCGGCCGGCTGAACAGCACGACGCGCAGTCAGAACCAGACCGACATCGCCAAGTTCTGGAGCGCCGGCCCGGTCTGGATCGTGTGGAACCAGATCGCGCAGCAGGCCGCGGCTCAGGCCCACACCAGCCTCGGGCAGAACGCGCGCCTGTTCGCCCAGCTCGACGTCAGCCTCGCCGACGGCGTGATCGCGCTCTACGACGCCAAGTACGCGTACCACTTCTGGCGTCCGGTCACCGCCGTCCGCGCCGCCGGCACCGACGGCAACGACGCCACGGCCGGCGACCCGGCCTGGCTGCCGCTCTTCAACACCGCGCCCGACCCGAGCTACCCCGGCGCCCACGCGGAGATCAGCCAGTCCGCCGCATCGGCGTTGCGCAACTTCTTCGGCAACGACGTGGTCGACATCTCGCTCTCGAACGCCGGCGTCCCCGGAGTCGTACGCGAGTTCCACAGCTTCTCCGCCGCCGCGGACGAGGCGGCGGAGAGCCGGATCTTCGCCGGACAGCACTTCCTGTTCGACGAGAACGCAGGGCAGGCGCTCGGCGACCAGGTCGGCGACCTGGTCTCGCACTCCTGCCTGTAGTAGGACAAGCTCACGGCCATGCCCGGAATCCCTGGCCCGACGATCTTACGAATGCCCGCCCCGGGCCCACGCTTGGTGGGTAGGACAGGTTCAGAACTTGGGCACGTCGGTTGGCTTCCTCCCAGAGCTGTCCCGCTGGGGCGACGTTACTCGGTTGTCGCCTTCGGGGAGTGGTCGGCAGCCGGGGCGTAGATCTGGATGGCGCCGTCGAGTTCGCGCACCGGGAGCCGCGGCAGCGCGGGCAGCGGCTCGCCGGACTGGTGCGGACGCGTCAGGTTCACGCCGGCGAGGCTGAAGGTCGCTCCGTGGCACGGGCAGGCGAGCCTGTCGCGGGCGCTGTCCAGGTCGAGCCGGCACCCCTGATGGGTGCAGTTGCCCGAGACGGCCCGGATGCGCCCGTCGGTACGGCGGACGAATCCGGTCACAGCGCCCAGATCGAAGGCGACGACGGCTCCCTCGGGCAGCTCGGCGGCCTGGACGACCGGCTGCCAGCTGCCGGCGACCGGGACGAGCTCTGCCGACGGGCCGGGCTGCTGCGCCTGCGCGCCCTCCTCGCGTCGCTGCAGGAGCTGGTCCGCGGCCACCCCGGCCAGCGCGCCGGTGGCGGTGAGCGCTCCCGCAGCCAGCAGCCGACGGCGCGGCGGGGTGCGCCACGCCGGCTGCGGTGCGGGCGTGGCGGCCCGCGTCTGCTCCTGTTCGCGCAGCTGCCGGCGCAGCCGGTCCACGAAGGCAGGGCTGGGGCCCTGGGCGTCCGGTCCGGCGGCCGCGAGGTCGATGGCGGTGCGCACGACGGCCAGCTCCTCCTCGGTGGCCGCGAACGGCTTGGGGCGGCGCCGGCCGAGCAGCCGTTCCACGTAGCGGTCCACTGCCTGCCGTCTCATGACGCTTCCCCTTCCTTGTCGGCGTTGTTCTCCACCCGGGCGGCCGCACGCAGGGCGCGGTGCTGGAGGACCTTCGCGTTCGCCACCGTGACCCCGAGTTCCGTCGCGGCCTGCCGGACGGTGTACCCCCGCAGGAATCTCAGGACGAGAATCTGCCGGTACCGCTCCGGCAGCGCTTCCAGGATGCGCTGCGCGTGCGCGTCGGCTTCGGCGTTGTCGCCCTCCCCGGCACCGAGTGCTTGATCGGCGAGGTCGAGGTCGTCGGGGTCGATCTCGGTGACCTGGTGGCCCAGGGTGCGACGCCAGTGCTCGGCGAGCACGGTGCGCGCGGTCGCCGTCAGGTAGGCGCGTACCTGACCGATCTCGGCGCCGGGCCGCAACGGCCCGAGCGCGGCCGTGAACACCTGCGAGGTCAGGTCTTCGGCGTCCGGACGGTTGCCGACCTTCGCGAACATCAACCGGTAGATGCGCCCCACGTTGTCGGCGTAGATCGCGTCCCAGTCGGGGTACGTCGCCCACGGCAGTACCGAGGGGCGGGACGCCGGCACCGCGGTGTCAGCCCGCCAGATCATGCCGGGGCCGACCCGTCTGAGCGCTGCGAATCTCCGGCGACCGGCCACGGCTCATGGTAGAGCGCGGCGTGCACCGGACCTGTTCTCTCGGCATCGATTGACCTCCGTCGATTCTCCTCGCCAACAGATACGGGCAGGGGTTACAGCCGTGCCGTGCGCGGTGCCGGTGTAACCCCGGCTCGTATCCCCTTAGCGACGGCAGCGGGCCGTGGCGCAAACGCCCGGCCCCGGCACCCGCCGAAGCCAGCTCCAGCTCTTCGTCCGCGCCCGTCCAGGGCCGATCAGAAAGCCGAACCGATGAACATCTCCCTCACCAGGCGCCGGGCATGCGCCGCGGCCGCGCTGCTCGCGGCGGCCGGGCTGACCCTGGCCGGATGCTCCAGCCCCACGCACAGCACCGCGTCGGCCACGACCACCGCCCTCACCCCCGGCTCCGGCCAGTCGAGCCTGGCCGGGATGCCCGGCGCCACCGCAACCGGCGCCGGTCCCATCCCGACCATGACGATGACGATGCCGATGCCCACGACCCCCGGTACCGACGCGCAGACACCCGCGGGTACGCCGGTGGGCTCCGACAGTGTGGCCATCAAGAACTTCGCCTTCGCGCCCGCCTCCATCACGGTGAAGGTCGGTACCACGGTGACCTGGACCAACCAGGACAGCGAGCCGCACACGGTCACCGGCCAGAACAACACCGGACCGCTGAACTCCAAGGCGCTGAACACCGGGCAGAGCTACTCCTACACGTTCACCACCCCCGGCAGCTACAGCTACCTGTGCACCATCCACCCGTTCATGACGGCCACCGTGACGGTGACCCGATGACCGATCCCATGACCGCCCCCATGACCCGCCGCCAGCTCGCCCGGCACGCCGGCTGGTTCGGCGCCGCCGTGGTGCTGAGCGTCACCGCGGGCGAGGTCGTCAGCCACATCGCCGACTCGCGCGACAGCATCGCCGCCGCGACCACCGGCGACGCCAACACGCTGCGCTTCGTGCAGGTCTCCGACAGCCACATCGGCTTCACCGGGCCTGCCAACACCGACGTCACCGGCTCCTTCGCCCGAGCCATCGACCAGGTCAACGCGCTGGGGTTCCGGCCCGACTTCGTCATGCACACCGGCGACCTGACCCACCTGTCCACCCCGGCCCAGTTCGACCAGGTCAAGCAGATGATGAGCGGGCTGCGCACCGAGCGGGTGTTCACGGTCCCCGGCGAGCACGACTCGGTGGGCGACCAGGGCCGCGCCTACCGGCAGAGCTTCGGCCGGGGCACGGAGGGCGACGGTTGGTACAGCTTCGACACGCACGGCGTGCACTTCATCGCGCTCGTCAACACCCTCAGCCTGGAGAAGCTGGGACACCTCGGCGCCGATCAGATCGACTTCGTGCGCCGCGACGTCGCCGGCCTGTCCTCCGACACCCCGATCGTCGTGTTCAGCCACATCCCGCTGTTCGCCATGTACCCGCAATGGGGCTGGTCGACCGACGACGCGCTGCAGGTTCTCAACCTGCTCAAGCGGTTCTCCTCCGTCACCGCCCTCAACGGGCACGTCCACCAGCTGTTCAGCCGGGTGGAAGGCAACGTCACCTTCCACTCGGCCACCACGACCGCCTACCCACTGCCCAAGCCAGGCCAGGCCCCCGCTCCGACCCCGCAGGTGCTCCCGGCCCGGCAACTGCACACCGCCCTCGGCATCCGCACCGTCCAGTACCGGCAGGGCACCACCGCGCTGGCGATCACCGACCAGGAGCTGGCATGAACGACACCACCGCGCCGGTACGGGCAGGAGCGCGCCCGCCCGTGGCCGCGAGACTGCTCACCGTGATCGGCGGTGCCGCACTCGCCGCCGGCGGCGCCGTCCACGCGCAGCTCTACCTCGACGGCTATCGCTACCTGCACGTTGTCGGCGTCCTGTTCCTGCTCCAGGCCGCGGCCTCGTTCGGCCTCGGCGCGCTGCTGGTGGCGGGGGCACTCCTCCCGCCGCCCGCGCTCATCCACCTCGCTGCCGTGGGCACGGCCGGCGGTGCGCTGGCCGGCTTCGCCGCCTCACGCACCACAGGCGTCTTCGGATTCGTCGAACACGGCCTGCAACCCGCCCCGCAGGCGATCATCAGCATCGTCGCCGAATGCGCAACCGTGCTGGCGCTGCTCGCAGCTGGATACCTCACCGTCCGGCACCGGCAGGCACCCGTTTCCCGCCCACCGAGCGCGCTCTGAAGACAGTCCGGGCCCGGCCCCTGGTGGGCGGGGGGCCGGGCGCATCCTGAACCAGCGGCACGAGAGCAGGTTTGCCTGGCCGAGTGGTTCAGGCAGTGCTGGGGCGGGTCTCGGTCCAGTCGACCATCAGCCGTCGTTCGGCGAAGAGCCACTGGTCGTCGCGCTTGGCGAAATGGTCCAGGTAACGGATGGACGCGATCATGATCGTGCGCTCGGCATCCGCGCCGTAGGAGATGTGGTGGGCCAGGCAGTAGCTCTCGCCGCTCGCCCGGTCGCCGTCCAGGGCCACGGTGCTCTGGCCGTTGAAGTGGGTGGTGGCCTTGTAGGTGTTCAGGTTGTCGAAGACCGGGGCAAGGGCTTCGCGGCCGTGCAGTTCCTGGGTCGGCTCGGCGGCGGTGGCGTCCATGAAGACCAGGAAGCGGGTGTCCTCGGTGAACAGTGCCATCTGCCCCTCGGCGTCCCGGCGGTCGGCGCAGTGGGCGTAGGCGTCGATGAGTTCCCGGATGGCCAGCCGGTCGGCGGCCTCCTGCGGTGAGATCGGATCGTGAGAGGACAAGGCGACTCCCTCGGGAAGTGAATGACACCTGCATGAGAGCACCGGTGGGCTGAGCCCGGATCAAGGCACGCCGTAACCGCACCGGCGCGGGCGAACCGCCGCTATCCGTTCGAGCGGAAGATGGGCCAGCCGACCTCGGTGACCCAGTCGTGCTCGTTGGTCGCGTCGAGGGGGCTGCGCAGGTAGAACTCGCGCAGCGGGCCGTCGACGCCGATCTCGTGGCGTGCGGCGTAGGTGCCCAGGTCGCCGTAGGTGAGGTCGATGGTCTCCAGGGGCCCGTGGTGGACCGCGACCGCGAGTTCCGCGCCGGGCACGACCACTGCGTCGATCCGGCCGACCGGGCGCGCGTCACCGTCGACCGGAAGGAACACGAGCGCCTCGCCGCGCTCGTCCTGGAGCAGCTCACTGGCGAACAGGCCGCCCATCGGGCCCGTCCGGCGCAGTCCTCGGGCCGTGGCGAAGCCGTGCAGCTCGCCGAGGGCGCCCTGCCACCAGCTCACCACGTCCTGCCGGTCGACGACTTCGCGGATGCCGATGGCCGGCTGCCCGTGGACCGTGCGGTACTCGATGGCTGACCCGCGCGCGGGCCGGGCCAGCAGCTCGCGCAGCGATTCGACGGAGCTCTGCGCCTGCGCGAGCCGGTCCTCCAACCGCGCGAGATGCGCGCTGATCAGCTCGTTGCGGGTGCCAACGTCTTCAGTGGCGAGCACGGCCTTGACATCCGCCACGGGCATCTCCAGGTTGCGCAGCCGAACGATCACCTGCGCCGTCGGCACCTGGTCCAGGGAGTAGTACCGGTAGCCGGTTCCCGGGTCGACGTCGGCCGGCGCGAGCAACCCGACATCGTGGTAGTGCCGCAGCGTCTTGACGCTCAGATGGGACACGCGGGAGAACTCGCCGACGGTCAGACCGGTGTGCATGGCGCCAGTATGAACCTTCCCCCCACCGGAGGGTCCAGCACCGGACCACCGGTTGACCCTCCCGCACGGGGAGCACCCAACGTGTTCGGTACGGACCCCAACGGTCACAGGCCGACGAAGGAGCCACCATGAACACCACCGGCCCAGCCGATGCACTGCCCGACGTCGTCACCGCCCACATCGCGGCGGTCAACGCCTTCGACGTGGACGCCATCATGGCGACCTTCACCAACGACGCCCTGGTCAACGACGCGCTGCGCGAATTCGTCGGCACCGCGTCGATCCGCGCCTGGGCGAGCCGCGAACTGGTGGACGCCAAGGTCACCATGGACGTGACGCAGGTCGTCCCCCACCGCACCCTGACGATCGTGCGGGCGCGCTACGACGGCGAGTACGACAAGACGAACCTCCCCGACGAGCTGGTACTGACCAACTACTTCACCGTCACCGACGGCAGGATCAGCTCACTGATCATCGTGCACAACGCGCCGGCTCCCTACTGAAGACCTGTCCGCTCCGGCGGCCGACCGGCGCGAATCTCCCGAACCCCACCGCTGCCCGGTGACCGGACAGCACCAACACCCCTCAGGAAGCACCCCATGAGCACAGTGGTCATCGCCGAGCTCTTCTCCCAGCCCGGCCGGGGCGACGACGTCGCAAAACTACTGCTGGACATCCTGGGTGAGAGCCTCGAGCACGAGGGCTGCGAACACATCCGCATCCTGCGCGACCAAGGCGACGCCGACCACGTCGCCGGCCTGACCCGGTGGACCGAGGCACACAACTACACCGACTACCTCGCCTGGCGCACCGCGAACGGCTTCACCGCCACCTTCGAGGCCATGCTCACCCGCCCCCTGGTGATCCACTACTACGACGAGATCTACCACGGCCAGGGCATCGCCGCTGTCGCCGTCGAGGAGTAGGGCCGCAGGCAGGACAGGCCAGGGCGGTCAGGGTTTTGCCAGGGCAGTTCGCAGAGCGTCGAGGGCGGCAGTGCGGAATGCGGTCATTGAAGGTGCTTTGCCGTCGAGCAAGGCGTCAGCACCGTGGTACATGCCTGGTTCGACCCGCAGCTCGCAGGCGACGCCGGCCTCGCCCAGGCGTCGGGCGTAGTCGACGTCTTCGTCGTGGAACAGGTCGAGGTCGCCCACTCCGATCCACGCGGGCGGCAGCCCGTCGAGGTCCCTGCGCCTTGCCGCTGCGATATAGGGGCGGTCGTCGTGGTCCTGTGGCGGGCGGCCGAGGTAGGAGGTCCAGGCGAAGCGGTTGGAGTCCGGGGTCCACGTGTAGATGGCGCTGTTGGGAGGGTCGGCGCGTAGGGCCGTGCGGTCGTCGAGCATGGGGTAGAGGAGGAGTTGGAACCGGACCGGCACTCCTGCATCATGGGCGCGCTGGACCACGGCGGCGGCGAGTCCACCTCCGGCACTTTCGCCGCCGACGGCGATGCGGGCGGGGTCGATGCCGAGGTCGGCGGCGCCGGCGTGAAGCCAGCGGAGCGCAGCGAAGCAGTCGTCCAAGGCTGCGGGGTACGGATTTTCGGGTGCGAGGCGGTAGTCGACGCTGACGACCAGAACGCCGAGTTCGTCGGCAACGCGGCTGCACCAGGTGTTCTCCTGCCGAGCGGCACCCATGACGGTTCCTCCGCCGTGGATCCAGAGCAGTGCGGTGCGTGGCGCTTGGCCTGATGCCTGGTAGGTGAGCACCTCGACGGGGAGGTTGTCGGTCGTGGCCGGCAGCGTGCGCCGCTCGATGCGGACGCCGGGCCTGGAGGCGGCTCCCGCCAGGGGCACGAGGCGGCGGGCGATGGCCAGAGTGACCGGGTTGCCGAAGTTCAGCGGGAGGAGGAGCACGGGGTGCCGCAGCTCGCGGGGGACTGCCACCAGAGCGCGGCGACGTGTGCTGATCGCCGCGGCAGCGCCGAGGGTTGCTGCGGCGCCCAGGCCGCTGAGAACGCGTCGGAGTGTCATGTACTGCGCACCTTTCGTTCGGGTGGTCGCGGTTCTCGGCTTCAAGCGGTGGCGCCTTGTCGGTCGGCTGAGGCGGGCGCCGCGCCCGCGACGAGGGCTTCCGCTTGACACGACCACCTTATCGGTAACACTGTATCCATTATGAGTACCTGGTCTGAGCCCCAGCCCGATTCCCGGTTCGTCGAGGTGGACGGCCTGCGGATCCACTACAAGCGCGCCGGGCACGGCCCGGTACTCGTGCTGCTGCACGGCAGTGCCTCGTCCCTGCAGCACTTCGACCGCGCGGCGGATCTGCTGTCGGAGTCGTTCGACGTCATCCGTCCGGACCTGCCGGGGTTCGGGCTGACGGGCCCGCGCAAGGACCGCGACTACCGGGTTCCGGTGTACGCCGCGACGGTGGCGGGCTTCGCGCAGGTGCTGGGCGTGCCGCGCTACGCGTTGGCCGGCAATTCCCTGGGCGGCAACATCGCCTGGAACGTCGCGCTGGACCGTCCGGAGCGGCTGACCGGCCTGGTGCTGGTCAACGCCACTGGCTATCCGGAGAAGACGGTGCCCGCGGGGATGCGCCTGGCCCGCAACCCGCTGGTGCGGCCCTTGCTGAGGCGGGTGATGCCGCGTGGGGCAGTGGAACGCAGCCTGCGGGAGGCCGTCGGGCCGCATGCGCAGATCGTGGACGACGCCATGGTGGACCGCGCCTACCAGCTGATGAGCCGCCCCGGTAACCGCTCGGCTTTCGTCGACTTCTGCAACACCGACCAGCCGGACCGCAGCGCGCAGATCCCCCGCATCACGGTGCCCACGCTGGTGCTGCGCAGCGCGGGCCTCGACGGCCAGCACTTCGCCCGCGACATTCCCGGCGCCCAGGAGCTGGTCCACCCCCACGGCGGACATCTGCTGCCGGAGGAGGAACCGCTGTGGGTCGCGTACGCGATCGCGAAGTTCCTCGGCTCCTGCGCCGGCACCCCCGCGAACTGAGGGCAAGGAGACCCGTGCCATGAAGTACTTCGTCGCCCCGGGCGAGGACCGCAAGCTCACCGCCGACTCGCGCAAGGAGCTGCGCGGCAGTTTCGTCGAGCTGTCCGACGGCGTCACCCACTACGAGTTGACGGGGCCCGAGGACGGGGATGTGGTCCTGATGGCGGGCGGTCTGACCATCCCGCTGTCCTACTGGGACGGCCTGGTCAGCGAGCTGCACGCCCACGGGATGCGCACGCTGACCTGCAGCGCCTACGGCCGCGGCTACTCCGACCGGGTCCAGGCGCGCTACGACGAGACGCTGTTCACGCGGCAGCTGGCCGAGCTGACGGACCGGCTCGGCCTGACGGCGCGGCCCCTGCACCTGGTCGGCACCTCCATGGGCGCGCTCGTCGCCATGACGTACGCGGCCCAGTACCGCCGGTCGGTGTCCACGCTCACCATCGTCGGACCCGCTGGTCTCGCCAAACCGCGGCTGGCCTCCCCTGACCGGCTGCTGCGCAGCGATCTGCTGGCCGGAGTGGTCGCCCGCCGTCGCGGCCTCCGGCTGCTTCACGGGCATCTCGGGCACAACGTCCGGGACCCCGAGCTCGGCGCGGAACTGACCGAGATGGTCCTCGGCACCCTCCGCTTCGAGGGCTCGCTGTACGCGGTCTTCGACACCCTGCAGCACCTGCCTCTCGCCGGCCGTGACGACCTCTTCCGGCGGACGGGGGCGCTGGGCATTCCGACGCTGCTGCTGTGGGGCGACGAGGACACCGTCACGCCGCCGGTGCACTTCGACACGGCGCGCGCCCTGCTGAAGCCCCGTCACCATCACCTCATCACCAAGTGCGGGCATATGGCCCCGTTCGAACGGCCTCGCGACGTTGCCGATCAGCTCGTCCCGTTCGTGTCCGCACGCGCTGAAAGGCTCGACTCATGAACAACCCGCAGCCCATCGACGTACTGATCATCGGTGCCGGCCCCTCGGGTTCCGCCCTGGCGATCGACCTCGTACGCCGCGGACTCGACGTCCGGATCGTCGACAGGTCCCCCCACACCTTCGACGGCTCGCGCGCCAAGGGCATCCAGCCCCGCAGCCTCGAAGTCCTCGAAGACCTTGGCGCTCTCGACGACGTGCTGGCCGGCGGCGACCTCTATCCCAAGCTCGGGCTCCATGCCGGACCCCTCAGTGTGCCGTGGAAGATGTTCCCCCACCGAGAGGCAACTCCGGACGTCCCGTACCCGAACACCTGGCTGATCCCGCAGTTCCGCACGGACCGCGCCCTGCACGCCCGGCTCGGTGAGCTCGGCCGCGAGGTCGAGTTCAACAAGGCACTGACCGAGCTGACGCAGGACGAGGACACGGTGCTCGCCAAGGTGGTGGGCGCGGAGGGGGTCGAGGAGATCGTCGCCCGCTATGCCGTGGGGGCCGACGGCGGCTCCAGCGCGGTGCGCAAGCAGCTCGACATCGGTTTCGCCGGGACGACGGACGAGTCCGACCGCGTGCTGATCGTGGATGCCTCCGTCAGCGGCCTGGCCCGCAACCGGTGGCACATGTGGCCCGGCCTCGGCGGCAAGCTCATCGCCGCCTGCCCGCTCCCCGGCAGCGACATGTTCCAGTGGATGATCCGGCTCACGCCCGACGAGGTGCCGCCCCAGGAGATCGGCGCCATCATCGACCGGATCCACTCCCACACCCGCAACCGGCACATCCAGCTGCACGAGATCCGCTGGAAGTCCGTGTTCCGGCCCAACATCCGTCTCGCGGAGCGCTACGGTCGCGGACGTGTCTTCCTCGTCGGCGACGCGGCGCACGTCCACACCCCGGCCGGTGCCCAGGGCCTGAACACCGGCATGCAGGACGGCTACAACCTCGGCTGGAAGCTCGGCCAGGTCGTCGCCGGCGCCGACCCGGCCCTGCTGGAGACCTACGAGGCCGAGCGGCAGCCGATCGCCGCCGGGGTCCTGGGACTGTCCACGGAGAAATGGGGCGGCATCGCCAAGCTCGACCCCTCCAGCATGAAGCGCGGCAAGGACGAGCAGCAGCTCGCCCTGACTTACTACGGCGGCCCGCTCGCCCCCGCCAACGGCACCGACACCGCCACGCTGCGCGTGGGCGACCGCGCCCCGGACGCCCGACTGCTCGGCGCCGACGGCGCCGAGACCCGCCTGTTCGACCTCCTCCAGGGACCGCACTTCACCGCCATCGCCTACGGCCCCGGCGCAGCCCGAGACCTCGAACTCCTCGACTGGCCGACGACGGGCGCCCAGCTGAAGCGGCTGACCGTCGGACCGGCCGCGGGCGACCGCCGCGCCTTCTCCGACCCCAAGAACACGCTGCGCAGTGCCTACGGCCTGACCGGTGACACCCTGCTGCTGATCCGTCCCGACGGCTACCTCGGGCACATCGCCACCCGGGACTTCCGCACCTCCACCCAAGCCGCCGTGCGGGCGATGACGCCGCAAGCAAGGAGCCGCACCATCTCCCAGTCGAGCCACACCTACCGCCCTGCATGAGCCACACCGTGACGCCGCCACCACGCCGACACCCTGGAAGTACCTCATGATCCTCGCCATCACCCTCGCCTGCCTCATCGCCCTGATCTTCGGGGCAAGCGGAGTGCTCAACACACTCGCACTGCCGAAGGCACGCGAGCTGGCCGCCGAGACCGGCTTCTCGGTCGCCGCCTACCGCCGCATAGGCGTGCTGCAACTGGCAGGAGTCGCCGGCGTGGCGCTCGGCCTCGCCGTGCCGCCGCTCGGCGGCCTCGCGGGGGCCGGGCTTCTCCTGCTGCTCGCCGGAGCTGTGGTCGTACACCTGCGCAAGGGCGACCCGATTGCCAAACTCGTGCCCGCCGCCGTGTGCGCGGTGCTTGTCGCCTCATACCTCGCGGCCTTGTTCGCCTGAAGCGCTGCCGATCGAGTCCACGGCTCCACAGATGGGCAGCGCCGGCAGTCGCCCTGAAAGCAGACAAACGGCTACACTGTAGCCAATATTAGAGTGGCCGGAACCGCAGCCACCTGGGCCCGATGGCGCTCAAGCCGCGACCCCACGGTCCGCCCGACCGCACCAGCGCCCCTTCGTCCACAGTGCCGACCCCCGAGGGGGAGACGATGCCCATCCTGATCGCGATAGCGATCTACGCTATCCGGATCGCACGCGCCCCCTTGGACGCACGCCTGAAGAAGCGCCACGTCGGCCCCCTGTCGGTCACGACCGGAGCGGTCATGCTCTACCTGGCCTGGGACTGGCTCAGGCCCGAGGGCCTCAGCGCCGTCTATTTCATCGGCGAGTTCACCGGCGTCCTGTCCGCCTACCTGATGTCCTGCACCCTGGTGCTGGCCACCCGCCTGAAGTGGTTGGAGCAGTGGTTCGGCGGCCTGGACCGCATGTACCACCAGCACAAGCGGTACGCCATATGGTCCATCCTCCTGCTCACCCCCCACCTGCTCCTCCACTTCCTCTCCGGCTTCGACGGGAGCCCGTACGGCTACGCCCACCAAACCGCGTCGGTAGGGATGGGCCATCTCCTCGGTGCCGTCTCCGCCATCGGTCTGCTGCTGCTCGTCCTCATCTCGCTCGGCCAGGTCGGCCGCATCCTGCGACTGCCTTACGAGCGCTGGCTGTTCCTGCACCGCCTCACCGGCCTGCTGCTCCTGTCGGCGCTGTTGCACGGCTGGTTCCTCGATCTCGTCATCAACGGATCCACGCCCCTCCTGGCGATCTACGTCACCATGGCCGCCATCGGCATGGCCGCCTACGCCTACGACGAACTGGTGCTACGGCACAGGGAACCCCGGGCGGACTACACCGTCCACCGGGTCGAGCGGCCGACGCCCGACATCCTCGACCTCACCCTCACGCCCACCGGCAGGACGGCGCTTCCCGTGACCGGAGGCCAGTTCGTCTACCTGCGCGTCGGCGGCTGGCACGAACATCCCTTCAGCGTCGCAGGAACGCAGGCCGACGGCTCGGTACGCCTCACCATCCGTGCCCTGGGCCGCGGTACACGCGGCCTCTACACGGACGTGAGCGAAGGACACCCCGCAACCCTCAAGGGCCCCTACGGCATGTTCGACCACACCCTCGGCGGACCCCGGCAGATCTGGATCGCGGGCGGCATCGGTATCGCGCCCTTCCTCGGCTGGCTCACCCACCCCGGTGCGGTGCCGGCCCAAACCGACCTCTTCTACTGCGCCCCCACCGCCGAAGACGCCCCGTTCCTCCCGGAACTCACCGCAGCGGCAGCACACCGCCCCGAGTTCCGGCTCCACCCGACGTTCAGCCGCAGCCACGGCCGTCTGACCGCCGAAAGAATCCAGGCCGAGGCCGGACCGATCACCCCCGACACGCACGTCTTCCTCTGCGGCCCCGCCTCAATGATCGAAAACCTCACCCGCGCCCTCCACCGCCAGGGCGTGCCCCGCGAGCACCTCCACGCCGAACACTTCGCCTTCCGCTGACGAACCGCCGACCACGCGGGTCACGACAGCTGGAGGCCTGAACATCCGGCGACCGGTTGCCCCCGGACGCCGGGGCGCCGGCCGAGATGACTCCGCAGGCGGGCGGCTCAGGTTCGCGTCGTCCTGGCTGGTCAGGCGTCGTCGTGCAGGTGGGCAAGCCCGCTGAGGAGGAGTTCGAGTCCGAAGGAGAACTCGTCCTTGATCGGAACAGGCATCGACCCGGCGACGGTGCTCGTTGCCGGGAACAAGGCTGGATCGACGTTCTGGAAGACGGCGGACAGTTGTGCGTCGTCGAGTTGCCCGCTGCCGCCATGACCGTTGACCTGTATGGCGAATCCGAGGACGTAGCGGGCGAGGGTGGCAAAAGCGTGCGCAGCCAGTCGCGGCGGGAAGCCGCTGTCGAGCAGCGCCGCGACACAGTGCTCCCGCAGCGCCATGGCGTTCGGCCCCAGGGGCATCTCCTCGACCAGCAGGCGCGCCGCGTTCCGGTGCCGGGCCAGGGCCTCGAACATGGAGTGCGCGACCGTCCGCAGCGCTTGCTGCCAGCCCATCGCGAGGAGTTCGTCGCCATTCAGTTCCACGGCGCCGAACACGCGGTCCACGACATGGGCGACCAGCGCTGTCCGGTTGTCGAAATGCCGGTACAGCGTCGCCGTGCCCGAGCCCAGGCGCTGGGCCAGCGTCCGCATCGAGAGAGCGTCGGCCCCTTCGTCGTCCACGATCTGCAACGCGGTGGAGACGATGCGCTCCAGCGGCACGGGCGGACGCCCCGGGCCCCGACCTGATACCGGGGTCGCCTGCGTACGATCAGCTGCTGCCACGGGAAAGTCCACCTCCTCGGACAGCACCATAACAGCAACACCGTATCCACTATGGGGGCCGCCGGTTGGACACCGAATGACGGCCCCCTTCGATCCGCTCATCGATGACCGCTCCTACGGAGTTCGACGGCGGGCGAGGTCTCGCGGATCTGCAGGGACCCGGACGGTCAGCTCACCGCATTTCCGCGGCGCCATGTCGAGCATGTCCGGTTCCCGTACGGAGGCCAGGCACCACAGCGGGTCCATGGCGGTGAGCTCGGCGTCCAAGCCGCGGCCGAGTTGGTCGGCCATCGGATGCCACGTCCGACAGGTGCTGCGGACAACGCTGAGCTGCGACTGTGCCGGGGGACCAGCTGGTGCTGTTCCCCCGGTTGGCATTTCTGGTGAGCGCTGGATTTTCCGCACCAGCGCTGCTGGCACCCGGACAGTCGGGCTCTGGCGGTGTCTGTGGCTCAGATCTGGTTGTTCCACATGCGGAACATGGTGCACTTGCCGTTCTTGTCGAACGTCACGGTCCAGAGATTGGCGAAGGTGCCCAACTCCTTGTACCGGCCGGTGCCTTCGATGGCGGCGGTATCTCCGTTGATGGCGAGGAGAGACCACTCGAAGTCCCAGCCGCCCTCCTGCCAGGGGACACGGCTGAGCCACCCGTCGATGATCGCCTCGCGGCCGATCCAGTCGGTCTCGTAGGGCCACTCGTGGTACTCGGCCTGCGGGGTGAACAGGGTGCTGATGTCCTTCTTGCTGCTGGTGGTCCAGGCCCGCACGTAGCCTTCGACCCAGGTGCGGACCTGCTGCTCGGTCACCATCGGTTCTGTCCTTCCGTGCTGTGCCATCGTGCTGTTCAGCCTTGGGCGGTGGGGCGGACGACGAGTTCGTTGACGTCCACCTCGGCGGGCTGGGAGATCGCGAAGAGGACCGCTTCGCCGATCGCGGCGGCGGGGATCGCGATGCCCATCTGCCCCTCGACCGCGTCCCTGACCGCGCCGTCGGCGATGGACGCGGTCAGCTCGCTGCGGGTCAGACCCGGACTGATCACGGTGACCCGCACGTGTCGGCTCTCCTGGCGCAGGCCCTCCGACAGGGCGCGCACCGCGTGCTTGGTCGCGGCGTAGACGGCCGCAGTCGGGTCGACCCGCAGCCCGGAGACGGAGGAGATGTTCACGATGTGCCCGGCGCCCTGGGCGTTCATGACCGGCAGGACGGCGGCGATGCCGTGCAGGACCCCGCGCAGGTTCACGTCGATCATGCGGTTCCACTCCTCGACCCGCAGCGCGTCCAGGCGCGAGAGCGGCATCACGCCGGCGTTGTTGACCAGGACGTCGAGGCGCCCGTACCGGTCGTGGGCGGCTGCCACGAAGGAGGCCATGCCGGCCGGGTCGGTCACGTCCAGCTCGTACGCCAGGGCGCTGCCGGACCGGGCCTCGATCTCCTTGGCGAGGACGGCGAGGCGGTCGGTGCGCCGGGCTCCGAGGACCACGTGGTGGCCGGCGGCCGCGAGCCGCCGGGCGGTGGCCTCGCCGATGCCGCTGCTGGCCCCGGTGATCAGGACCACCTTCGGGCCGGGTGCGGTGGAGGAGTTGGTCATGGTCTGCCCTTCGATATGCCGACGGCCACAGGGTGCGTCGGCCGGTCCTGCCAGCTTGGGGCCGATCGCGCGCAAGGGGCAGGACGGGTCATCCTGGGTGCGCCACTCCCAGGAAGCGGCGACGTACGATCCAGACATGAGCGGCAACGAACTGGGTGAATTCCTGCTGGCGCGTCGCTCCCGCCTCGGCCCGGCCGACGTGGGCTTTTCCCGCTCCCAGACCCGGAGGGTCAGCGGACTGCGGCGCGAGGAGGTCGCCGTCCTGGCCGGGGTCAGCGCCGACTACTACGCCCGTCTGGAGCAGGGCCGCGAACGGCACCCCTCCGGCCAGGTCCTCGACGCCCTCGCCCGGGCCCTGTGCCTGGATGCCGACGCCTGGTGGCACGCCTACCGCCTCGCCGGCCTCGTCCCCGCACCCGAGATCCCCCGCCCCGGCGAGGAGCGGGTCGCACCGGAGCTGCTGCGGCTGATGGACGCCTTCCCAGCGGCCGTGGCCTACGTGGTCAACCGGCGCCTGGACATCCTCGCCTCGAACACCCTGGCCGACGCGCTGCTCTCCCCGCTTACGGACCCGCGCGGCATGGCCCGCTCCCTGTTCTGCGACCCCGCGGCCCGGGACCTGTTCGCCGACTGGCCCACCGTGGCCCGCGACACCGTCGCCGCACTCCGCCTGGCCCACGGACTGGAGCGCCACGACCCCCGCACCGCAGCCCTGATCGAGGGCCTCCTCGCCGAGAGCGAGGACTTCGCGGCCCTGTGGACCAAGCAGGACGTCAACCGCCTGGGCAGCAAGACCAAGACCTTCCACCACCCGACGGCGGGACGGCTGACCCTCACCTACCAGACCTTCGACGTCCAGGACGCGCCCGGCCAGCACCTCCTGGTCGGCACCTCCGAGCCCGGAAGCCCCGACGCCGACCGCCTGGCTCTGCTCGACCCCCACCGCACCGCGAACCACCAGGCCGGCGCCCAACACCCGTAGCGGACACCGGCGTTCCCGTTGCTCGAAGACAGCCAAGGCAGCCCAGGCAGGTGTGGAGGCAGCGATGAGGGTCGTGTTCGTGCACGGGGCGTGTGTGCGGGACGGGTCGTGGTGGTGGCGTCGCACCGCCGAGCTGCTGCAGGAGCGAGGGGTGCTGAGCGTGGCCCCGGCGCTACCGAGCTGCGGCGAGGCGGGCCCGCCCGGCGGCGTCCGTGGTCCGGGGCTGCCCGAGGACGTTGCCGCGGTGCGGCAGGTGCTACAGGCCGGCGACGAGCCGACCGTCGTGGTCGCCCACAGCTACGGCGGCATCGTCACTGCGGAAGCCGCCGCCGGAATCGGGTCGGTACGCCACCTGCTGCTGGTCTCCAGCTACCTGCCCGAAGTCGGCCAGAGCCTGTCGGATTTCGGGGACGGCAGCCCAGCCCCGTTCCTCGACGTCGACCCCGACGCCGGCACGTTCGGAGTCCGCCCCGAGCTGCTCGTGGACACGTTCCTTCAGGACTGCGACCCCGATGACCAGGCGCAGGCGGCGGATCACCTCGCCCGGCAGAGCGTGCAGGTCACCGGGCAGCCGGTCGGGGCGGCCGCATGGCAGCGGGTGCCCTCGACGTACCTCGTCTGCGCTCAGGACCGGGGCACCCCGCCACGCCTGCAGCGCGAGTTCGCCCGCCGGGCGGGCAGCGTCGTCGAACTCGACGCCGGCCACCACCCGTTCCTGTCCCAGCCCGCCACGGTCCGGGACCTGCTGCTGAGCCTGTGACGGCAGCGACAAGATCGTTCGCGGAGACGCGGTCAGGGCTGTTTCTCCCCGCCCGCTTGGTTGGGCCGGTCAAAGGTTGCGGCAGTGGGGATGAGCCGGGCGGCGGGCTCAGGCTGCGACGGCCGGGGCCGTGCGCAGTGGTGCGAGCGCGGTGCTCCAGGCGGCGACCTGGTCGAGCATCGTGTTCAGGGCGGGCAGGTTGTGGTCGCCGGGCTTGAAGACGCTGAAGTTCTCGAACTCGGTGATCATCGACAGGGCGACCTGCTGGCGCACGTCGGCCATCTGGAGCTCGGCGACGACCAGGCGCAGGTGCTCGACGGCCCGCACCCCGCCGACCCCGCCGTAGGACACGAAGCCGACCGCCTTGTTGTTCCACTCGGCGTAGAGGAAGTCGAGGGCGTTCTTCAGCACGCCGGGGATGCCGTGGTTGTACTCCGGCGTCACGATGACGAACCCGTCGAACGACGCGATCTTGGCCGCCCATTGCCTGGTGTGCTCGTGCTGGTACTGGCCGAACATCGGCGGCAGCGGCTCATCGAGGAGTGGCAGGGGGTGATCGCGCAGGTCGATGAGTTCGAACGTGGCGTCGCTGCGGCGCGAGGCGAGGTCGAGCACCCACTTCGCGACCTGTTCACCGTTGCGGTTGGGGCGGGTGCTGCCGAGGATGATGCCGATCTTGAGCATGACGTCTGCCTTCTCATCTGCGGCGCTTCGTCGCGGAGTGCGTTGTCCGATAGATCGCATGCTGTGCAGATGATCTGTCCAACAATGAGTGGATTGGTACCATTCCAGTTATGAGCGCCGAGACACCGGCCACGCCGGTCGCCGACGGTGTCGACTTCGAGGGGGACTTCGGTCTCTCCCTCCTCGTCCTGATGCGCGCGTACCGGACTGTCGTCGAGGCGGCCCTCGGCGACGTCCCGCAGGGTGCCCGCGGCTACCAGACGCTCGCCGTCGTCGTCCGAGGCGACCAGCCGAACCAGCTCGCCCTGGCCACGTACCTGGGGATCGACCGCACGGTGATGACCTACCTGATCGACGACCTCGTGACGGCCGGCCTGGTCGAGCGTCGGCTCACCCCTGTCGACCGCCGCCAGCGCAAGGTCGTCGCCACCACCCGGGGCCTCACCACCCTCCAGGACCTGCGGCGACAGGTACGGGAAGCCGAAGACCGGCTCCTGGAGGCACTCGACGAGAACGAGCGCCTAGCGTTCCGGACCCTACTCGGCCGGATCGCCTGCGACGTCCGGGGCCTGGACTTGGCCGCCGCTCCCTGCGACGTCACATCCGACCCGTGCGACGCCGCCGAACCCGGGCCGTAGCCCGACCGCGTGCCCATCGGCGCCCCGACCGACGCCACCACTGGCAGGGTGTCCGCAACGCCGCGCAGAACTTCCTCAACAGCCGTCCCTGGAGCAGCCCCGCCGCCGACACCATCAAGATCGACGTCATGGACCTGAACCTGCTCGGCGTCAACTGGCCGCCGGGCGCGCTCCGGTCCGGGCGGGAGATTCAGGGCGGCCTTCGCCATGGCACACCGTGCCGGTCCGGCATGCTGCGGAGCCCCTCGGGGCGAGAGACGCCTGGCGGAACGGAGACCCGGCCGGCACCGCCGGGTCAGCGCAGGTTGCGGGGCGGTCGGCGGAGCTCGTGCAGGACAGCGACCGCGTGCAGGAGGTCCCGGGCCGGGGTGAGGCTTCTGCCGCCGACACTTCGGACTTCCCAGGTGCCGGTGCCGTCCGGCAGCGCGTCGCCCAGCGGCACCGGGCAGGTGATGTCGGTGATGCCGGTGATGACCACCGCGCCCTGGAAGGGGATGGTCCCGTAGGTGCGGCCCATGCACTTGAACACTGTGGTGCGCAGAGTCACCTCGTCCGCTCCCGGAGGGTCGGACGGTCGGGTGTGGGCGGCATCGTCATTCGGATCGACATGGTCCAACATCCCAGTATTACTCTCGGTTGTTCCGCTCACTCTCAGCGTAACCATAGCGTGCGTACGAAACCTCTGCCCCGGCTCTTCCGGCATCCGACGGTCCGCCCGATGCTGGGGGCAGGCAGTGACAACGGCGTCACATCCCGGGGGTGCCATGGACTACCGAGGGCTGTTCGAGGACGTCACCCGTGCGGTCCAACCGGCACTGGCCGGTGGTCGCGTCGCGCAGTACATCCCGGCTCTGGCCTCCGTCGATCCGAGCCGCTTCGGTCTCGCGATCGCCGAGCTGAACCACCGATCGAAACCGCACGGCACCGGAGACTGGCTGGAGCCCTTCTCCATCCAGTCCCTGTCGAAGGTCTTCACCCTGGCCCTGGTCCTGGCCGCCGACGGCGACACCCTGTGGACCCGGGTGGGCAAGGAGCCCTCCGGGGCACCCTTCAACTCCCTGGCCCAGCTGGAACGCGAGCACGGAATCCCCCGCAACCCCTTCGTCAACGCCGGAGCCCTGGTCGTCACCGACCGGCTGCTGACCCTGACCGGCGACGCTCGCGGTGCCCTGCGCGACTTCCTGCGCACCGAGAGCGGCAACCCCCGCATCGACTTCGACGCCGAAGTCGCCTTCAGCGAGAGCCGCCACGGGCACCGCAACGCCGCCCTGGCCCACCTGCTCGCCGACCACGGCCGGCTCGACAACCCCGTCCCCGACGTTCTGGACCACTACTTCTGGCAGTGCTCCCTGGCCATGAACTGCCGCGACCTCGCCCGGGCCGCAGGCTTCCTGGCCCGCCACGGGCTACGCGCCGACGCCACCCGCCTGCTCACCCGCAGCGAGGCCAAGCGCATCAACGCCGTCATGCTGATCGGCGGCACCTACGACGCCGCCGGCGAATTCGCCCACCGCGTCGGGCTGCCCGCCAAGAGCGGCGTCGGCGGCGGCATCATCGCCGTCATCCCCGGCCGCTGCACCGTCTGCACCTGGGGCCCAGCCCTCGACCACCACGGCAACTCCACCGCCGGCATCACCGCCCTCGACACCCTCACCACCCTCACCGGCTGGTCCATCTTCTGACTGAAGGTGCTCGTGGGCAGGTCCGGTGGCAATCAGGCTCCCCTGTGCGGAGGGTGGGCGTAGCGGGCACGCATGGCCTGGCTCGCGGCGGGCCCCGCAGCGAAGACGTAGGCGCCACAGTCGTCGAGTCGATGTCCTGTCTTGGCGTCCACGACCACGGGCTCGACCTCCTCACCGCTCAGTGCATCGACCAGGACCATGCTGCGCTGCTCGGGCGCCAGGCGGGAGTTGCCCCAGGCCGCCAGGGAGACGATCACCGGGCGTAGGGTGCGGCCCAGGTCGGTCAGGACATACTCGTGGCGCACGGGGTTGCTCTGGTAGGGGCGACGCTCCAGCAGCCCGTCGGTGACCAGGGCCTTCAGGCGTGTGGTGAGCATGCTGGAGGAGATGCCCAGGCTCTCCTGGAACTGGTCGAAGCGGGTATAGCCATCGAAGGCGTCGTGGAGGATGAGCAGGGTCCACCACTCGCCGACGTGCTGCACGGTGGTGGACAGCGGGCACTCCCGGTCCTCCAGCCTGATCCGACTCGCCATCGCGACCATCTCCCCAGTTACTGCTAAAGTCAAAGTTAGTAGCTTTGATTTTAGCAGGGACGACGGACGTCGCGCTCGGCTCGTCGGCATCCGCGAACGGAGAACACCATGACGCAGCCCACCAGCGATTCCCTTCAGGGCCGACACGCCCTGGTCACCGGTGGCACCAAGGGCACCGGCGCGGCCATCGCCCGCCGCCTCGCCCAGGCGGGCGCCACGGTACTGGTCACCGCCCGGAGCCGCCCGCAGGACGTCGCCCCGGAGGCTTTCATCGCCGCCGACCTCTCCACCGCCCAGGGCGCTGAAAGAGTGATCGCCGAAGCGTTGGACCGCACCGGCGGCATCGACATCCTGGTCAACACCTTCGGCGGCTCCAGCGCTCCCGCCGGCGGGTTCGCCGCCTTGGGCGAGGATGAGTGGGCCAAGGAACTGAACACGAACCTGCTGGCCGCCGTGCGCCTGGACCGGGGCCTGCTGCCCGGCATGCTCCAAGCCCACAAGGGAGCCATCGTGCATGTCTCCTCGATCCAGCGCCGCATGCCCCTGTGGAACGGAACGCTCGCCTATGCCGCGGCGAAGGCAGCGCTGACGACCTACAGCAAAGGCCTGGCCAACCAAGTTGCCCCGCACGGTGTCCGCGTCAACACCGTCTCACCCGGCTTCGTACAGACCACCGCCGCGGACGAACTCGTCGGCCGGATCGCCGAAGGCGACGGCATCACCAGGGAAGCCGCACTCGGAAAGCTCATGGACTCGCTCGGCGGCATCCCGCTCGGGCGCCCCAACCGACCCGAGGAAGTCGCCGAACTGGTGGCCTTCCTGGTCTCCGACCGCGCCTCCGCCATCGTCGGCGCCGAATACGTGATCGACGGCGGCACCACACCCACCGTGTAATCCACCTCAACCTGATGGATCATCATGAACCAGCCCCAGCGCCAGTTGAGTACCCCCGACGCCCTCCCCGGCGCGGTCAGCCACTATCTGCGCGCCCACCGGGACCATGACACCGCCGCAGCCCTTGCCGCCTTCGCCGACAGTGCCACCGTCATCGACGACGGCACCACCCACGCCGGAACGGCCGCCATCGAGAAGTGGCTGAACCGCTCTGCGAGCGAGTACACCTACACCATCGAGCAGACCGGCGCCGAGCAGACCGGCGCCGACCGGTACACCGTCACCAACCGCCTCGAAGGCGACTTCCCCGGTGGCGTCGTCGACCTGCACTACCGCTTCACCCTCCGCGCCGACAGCATCCAGCGCCTCGTCATCGAACCCTGAGGGGGGCAGCCCTGCCACGCCGCGGCAACCCGAATCTGCGGAGCACTCAGCACTCCCTGCACCGGGAGCAGCACATCAACAACTCAGTCAGGTGATCCGGCAGACTCACCAAATGAGATGACTTCTTATCTGCTCCGGCATGCCGGGTATTCGGTCGACTGAGCCTTTTCAGCTGTAGACCGTGAGGGTGAGGATCGCTGCGATGGCGGACGTGAGCCAGTTCGGGCTGCAGCGGGCGTGGCGGAAGATTCGCCAGGTTTTGAGCTTGGCGACACCGTGCTCGACGGCGACCCGCAGACGGACGGGCGTGGAGCTTGTTGAACGCCCGGTACTTGTCGGGCAGTTCGCATCCGGCGGTGCGTTTGATCGGTGTCTCGAACGTGCCACCGGCGCCGACGTAGCCCTTGTCGGCGAGGACGGCGAGGACGGCGATCCCGAGGTCCTCGCCGATCGCGATGATGCGATGGGTGCGGGCGGCCGTGAGGTCCGCGGTGCGGCCTGGCAGTGCGGGTGAGAACCACAGGATCGTGCCCTTGGGGTCGGTGACCACCTGGACGTTCACGCCATGGCGACGGTGCTTGCCGGAGTAGTCGCCTTCGCTGTCGCCGACGCGGTCGCATTCGGCCAGGGTGCCGTCGACCAGCACATACTCCGGCTGTGAAGCGCCGGGGGTCTCGGCCAGGTCCGGGCGCGTGTTCGGCGAGAAGGCCGACGACCGCCCGCACGTAGGCGTGGGCGGTGCCGACACTGATCCGGGAGCCGGCCGCGAGCTGGGCAAGGGTGTCGTGCTTGCGCAGGTAGACCAGGGCGAGCAGCGCCCGTTGGTGGGGCGGGAGTTTGCGCCGACGGTCACCCTCTCGGGTGGCGATCAGTATGGTGACCAGCTCGACGAGTGCGTGGGGCAGGTCGAGTGCGGCAGGATAGGCAATCAACGGGGCTTCCCCGCTGACGAGTTGAGGCGTGGAGAACCTGCTCAACGGCCGTGAGGCCCTGCCTGTTGCGCAGAACACCCGCTCGATTCGTCAGATCACCCGATCGGCGCCGAGTTGAAAAGGCTCACTGGTGGCCATGGGGTGAGGATGCATTGCGGAGACGCGCTGCCGAGATATACCGATTCTGTCGTCGGCCGGTTGCTCATCGTGTGCATGGTGTCACGTGATGATCCACAAGACGCATCGCTCGGGGCTCGTGGGCCCTTGCGCGAGAGGCGCTACACAGAACTTCTGTGGAGATCGAACCCAGTGCACTCTCATTTCACATCGCGATCCCCAGAGCGTTCGGCGTGAGTCGGCAGCCTGGCGTTTCCGCAGGTCAGAGCGTTGCCGACCTGCGGAAACGATGAGAGATCGAATCACGTCTCCGCAGGTCAGGGGCACCTCTAGCAGTCGTAGTAGAGATCGAACTCGCCGGTATTGGGGAGAGAGCGCATGTCAGTTGTGCACGTCGAACACCACGGTGACGGGCGCGTGGTCGCTCCAGCGTTCGGCGTGGGTGGCGGCGCGTTCGACGTATGCCTTGACTGCCCTGTCGGCCAGGCCTTTTGTGCAAACACTTAGGTCTACTCTCCAGCGGAACGACACCTTTTCGAAAAAGGTCCACCCGTTCGAGTGCAGGTTGTTCGAGGGTGCTCGCTGGCCCGGGCGGTAGGGGACCTCCTGTGAGCATCATGACGGCTTCGGCGCCGGTTCGGGCGGTGGTTGGTTCGCGTGTGTCGGACACGCACGGGGACGAGGGCAAGGTGTCGCACCTGGTGCAGGCGGAGTCCGCGACAAGGCACGCGGTCTCGAAGGAGTGGGAGATCGTCGGGTCCTTCGAGGACCTGGACGTCTCTGCCCAGATCACGCCGTGGAAGCGCCCGGACCTGGGCCCGTGGCTGACTGAGCGGCAGGGCGAGTGGGACGCGATGGTGTGGGCCAAGGTGGACCGGGCGTTTCGGTCGGCCAAGGACTGCGCGGACGTGGCGCACTGGGCTGAGGAGAACCACAAGGTCCTGGTCTTCACCGACGACGGCATCACCCTGGACTACCGGGAGGGCCGCGAGTCGTCGTTCGGGAACGAGCTGGCCAAGACATTCCTGATGCTGGCGTCGATCTTCGCGGAGATGGAGCTCAAGCGGATCAAGGCCCGGGTCTCGGCCGCGCACAAGCACCTACGCAAGACGGACCGCTGGGCCGGCGGGCAGCCGCCGTACGGGTACCGGATCGTGGACCGTCCAGGTGGTGGCCGAACATTGGAGCCGGACCCGGTGACGTCCGAGGCGGTCCGCTACATGGGCAAGCTTCTCCTGGAGGGGCAGAGCCAGTGGATGATCGCCACAGCTCTGGAGGCCGCCGGCTTCGACACCCCGGCTACCCATGCGTACAAGAACCAGGGCGACACCTACACGAGCAAGCGGAAGACGCCGCCGTCGAACCACTGGAACCCGACCAGCGTGGGGAAGATCCTGCGTTCGCCGGCGACGATGGGCTTGAAGCTGACCGGCCGCTCGGTGAAGGCGCGCAAGATCGCCCGCGACGCGAAGGGCCTGCCGATCCGGATGGCCAAGCCCCTGTTCACCGAGGAGGAGTGGGCCGCGGTCCAGGCCGCGATGGACGAGCGGTCCATCACGAAGGAGCGCTCGAACGGCGCCTCGCCCTGGCTTGGCGTGCCGCACTGCGATCGCTGCGGGGGCCGGTTCTACCGGCAGGTGAACCTCGCCAAGAACGGCAAGATTTACGAGTACTACCGGTGTGCGAAAACGGCCGGGAAGCCCGCGTGCAAGGGCCAGTCCATCAAGGGCGAGCGCGTCACCGTGGCGATCACTGCCCTGGTGGATCGGTTGGCCGGGTTGGCGATGACGGTGCGCAGGTTCATCCCCGGCGAGGACCACACCGAGCAGCTCAACCACGTCACCCAGGCCATGCGCGACCTGCGCGAGGAGAAACGCCGCAACCTGTTCGACTACCCCGGCGGCGACGAGGAGTACTCCGAGGCCCTCGAGACCCTGGTTGACGAACGTCGGCGCCTCGCAGCCCTCCCGCAACGCCCCTCGGCCTGGGTGGAGGTCGAGACCGGCCAGACCTTCGCCGACGCCTGGACCCAGGCGGACCAGGAACACCGCCGCCAGCTTCTCCTCGGCCTCAAGGCCCGCCTCTACATGACACCTACTATCGAAGGCTGGTACCTACCTGCTGAGCTCGAAGCATGTGTTGGACGGCTGGAATGAGCCGACAGCACGGTGTAGGTCGGTTGACCGGGGTCGTGGCAGACCCGAGATCCCCGACTACGCAGGCTCTGCACTTGTCGTAGTTCTGATCGAACATGCCCCTGACCTGCAAAAACAGGGCCTTCTGGCAAGATCATTTCACAACCAGTGCACACTCGGCGGCCTTGACGATGAGATGCAGCAGGCAGCGCTGAGCGATGCCGAGTAGGCCACCGGCCAGCTCACCCGCGAGCGACTCGCCCGCTACAGCGTCGGCCTGCTCCTCGCCGGCCACGAGACCACCGCCAACATGATCGCCCTGGGCACCCTGACCCTGCTCCGACACCCCGACCAACTCGCCCGGCTCCGCGAAACCGACGACCCCCGGCTCATCGCCGACGCGGTGGAAGGACTGCTGCGCTACCTGACCATCGCCGACAGCGGGATCGTCCGCTTCGTCCAAGAGGACACCACCATCGGCGGACAGCCGGTGCGCGCCGGCGAGGGCCTGATCTTCAGCCTCCCCGCGGCGAACCGGGACAGCGCCTTCCTGCAAGACGACCCCGACCGCTTCGACATCCACCGGCAAGCCCGCGGCCACCTCGCCTTCGGCTACGGAACCCACCAGTGCCTGGGCCAGAACCTGGCCCGAACGGAACTCCAGATCGCCCTGCCGACACTCCTGCGCCGACTGCCCGAACTCCGGCTCGCCGTGCCCTTCGAGGACGTCCGCTTCCGATCGCACACCCTCGCCTACGGGATTGCAGAACTCCCGGTCGCCTGGTGACCCAGGACTGATCAGACCCCAACGCGCCTTGCAGGACCCCCCGTTCCTGCAAGGCGCACTCCTCGGACGCGACCTCGCCCGAGCCACCGTGACGGACCAACCAGCGAGGCATGCCAAGTCGCAGACACGGCAGCAGGGGAGCACGTTCCAGGTGCGCCCTTTCTTCCACGCCGCAATCCTGTGCGCTCCCGCTCGGCCCCGGGTCTCGCGCGACCGGCTGCCGGCACTCCGTACAGGACCTTCTCCAACGCTCTGCCCCGGTCGCGCCACGCCGCGCCGGGCACGACCCGCGCCCCGGCGTGGCCCGTACCGTCCGATGGGAGGAGGCGGCGCTGGCCGGGTGGGCATAGGTGCGCCGCGCGGCCTCGGACGGGCGGGTGGGTGTGCCGGTCGCGGCACGTCTGGATCGGGTGGTGATCGGCGGGGTCAGTGGTGGTGATCGAGCCGGGCGAGCAGCGCCCGGTGCGCGTCGGACCGGGCGCCGGCGGTGTGCCGTTGCGCGGCTTCCGCGCCGGGGTGGTCGAGGGCGGTGGCGATCGAGTCCCACGGTTGGCCGGAGGCCAGCATGGCGTTGACCGCAGCGCCGAGGGCGATGGTGGCGGAGGCTTGGGCCCGACCGATCTCGCTGAGGGTGTGCAGCAGGTCGGGCTGCGACTCGGCGGCGCGAAGGTGTTCGCGTGCGGCGACCGAGGCGCGGTCGGCGGTCACCCACCAGTCGGCCGGGGTGTGTTGGGTGGTGGGACCGGATGCTGCGGTCATGGTGCGTCGCCTCCGGGGCGCGGGGGTCGGACTGCCGGCTGGAGTGTACTCACTGGATAGTACATTCCTGCAAGCCTCGGTCCAGCTGGACGGGCCCGCCGTTTAGCCGCGCGGCTACGATGACCTGGTCCGTCAGCCGAATCGCCCGGGGGAGTCGCATGCCCGCCTCGAAGCCCGCCAGCCCGTCCCCGGTGGAGCAGCCCCGCGCGCCGCGCGCCTCGCGGTCCGGCGGTGCCGAGCGGCAGCGCGATGCCGCGCGCACCAGGGCGGAGATCGTCGCGGTGGCCCGGGAGGAGTTCGTCCGCAACGGCTTCGCGGGCGCCCGGGTGGACGAGATCGCGGCCCGGACGCGCACCACCAAGCGGATGATCTACTACTACTTCGGCAGCAAGGAGCAGCTGTACGGCGTCGTCCTGGAACAGGCGTACGCCGAGATCCGGCAGGCCGAGCAGGAGGTGGACGTCGAGCACCTCGACCCGGTCTCCGCGATCCGCCGACTGGCCGAGCTGACCTTCGACCACCACGAGGCACACCCTGACTTCATCCGCCTGGTGAGCATCGAGAACATCCATGAGGCCGTGCACCTGACCGGCTCGACCTCGGTGACCGCCGCGAACGTGCGGGCGGTCGAGGTGATCGCGGGGATCCTCGAGGCCGGCCGGGCGGAGGGGGTGTTCCGCGCGGAGGTGGACGCTCTCGACGTCCACATGATGATCAGTTCGTTCTGTTTCTTCCGGGTGAGCAACCGGCACACCTTCGGCGCGATCTTCGGGCGGGACATGACCGATCCGGCCCGGCGGGAGCACTACCGGACCATGCTCGGCGACATGGTGGTCGCGTACCTCGCGAACGGTTCCACGAAGCCGGCGGAGTGACGGCCGGCCGTCGGCCGGACTGAACTGTTTCCTGGAGATGTCTTGACAGGGCGCGTTCCTGGCCCGAGCCTGGCTGTCCAAGCGCACTATTAACTATCTAGTGCGTTAAGTGAAGCCGCACCACCCCGGGCTGCAGCAGCCGCGCCCTGTGCTCGAAGCGGGACACCCCCGAGGAGCCGCGCCGGCGCCCGACCCCCACCCACCCCACCCGTCCGTTCCGTTCCCCCGGCGCGACGGTGGCTCCTTGAGGAGCGCACGTGACAGCTCACACCCCTCCTGCCGAGGCCAGAGCCGCGGCCCCGCAGGGCAAGCCGCGTAAGGCCGCGTTCGCCGCCTGGATCGGCTCCGCCCTGGAGTACTACGACTTCTTCATCTACGGCAGCGCCGCCGCGCTGATCTTCCCGAAGGTCTTCTTCGACAAGAGCGACCCCTGGACGGCCAACCTCGTCTCGCTGGCCACCTTCGGTGTCGCGTACGCGGCCCGCCCGGTCGGCGCGCTCTTCCTCGGGCACTTCGGCGACCGGGTCGGCCGCCGGAAGATCATGGTCTTCACCGTCATGCTGATGGGCCTGTCGACGTTCGCCATCGGCTGCCTGCCGACGTACGCCCAGGTCGGGACGCTCGCGCCCGCCCTTCTGGTCCTGATGCGCGTGCTGCAGGGCCTCTCCGCCGCCGGCGAGCAGGCCAGTGCCAACTCGATGACGCTCGAACACGCGCCGCCGGAGCGTCGTGGCTACTTCACCAGCTTCACCCTCAACGGCACTCAGGCCGGGCAGATGCTGGCCACCCTGATCTTCATCCCGATCGCCGACCTGCCCGCGGAGGACCTGCTCACCTGGGGCTGGCGCATCCCGTTCCTGCTCAGCGCCCTGGTCACGGTCGCCGCCTTCTTCATCCGGCGCCACCTGGACGAGACGCCCGAGTTCGCGCGGGCCGCCGCCAAGGGCGCGGTGGCCCGGCTGCCGCTGGCCGAGCTGCTGCGCGACCACTGGGCGGACGTGCTGCGGGTCATCGCGGGGGCGCTGATTGCGACCGTCAGCACCATCTTCAGCGTCTGGGCGCTATCGTACGGCGCGACCACCATGGGGCTCCAGCGCTCGACCCTGCTGTGGGTCGGCGTGCTCGCCAATGCGGTGGCGCTGGGCGCGATCCCCTTGTGGGGTCGGCTGTCCGACAGGATCGGCCGCAAGCCGGTCTTCCTGGTCGGCTCCCTGGGAAGCGCCGTGATGGTGTTCGTCTACCTGTGGGCGGTCAGCTCCCGCAGCTACCCGCTGATCTTCCTGACCGGCGTGCTCTCCTTCGGGGTCGTCTACAGCGCCGCCAACGCGGTCTGGCCATCGTTCTACGGCGAGATGTTCACCACCCGGGTACGCCTCTCCGGCATGGCGATCGGCACCCAGATCGGCTTCGCCATCGCGGGCTTCGCGGTCACGTTCGCCGCCGAGATCGCCGGGCCGAAGGGCACGAACTGGGTCGGCGTCGGCGTCTTCACGGCCGCCATGTGTGCGGTCACCACCCTCGCCGTGCTCACCGCTCGCGAGACCTTCAAGGTGCCGACGGCGGATCTCGGCCTCAAGCCGGCCGCGCGGCCGGCGCCCGCCAGGGAACCGCAGCGCGTCTGACCCCACCGGTCCGCGGCCGTCCGCCCCCGATGTACTGACGCATCGACGTCCCGACGGGCGGCCGCAGTCGGCCTGAACAATGAACTATCCAGTTAGTGGATTGGAAGATGACGAACCCTGTGCTGGTCCTCAACGGACCCAACCTCAACCTGCTGGGCCTGCGTGAGCCCGAGGTCTACGGCAGCACCACCCTCGCCGAGATCGAGGCCCTGTGCCGGGCCACCGCCACCGACCACGGGCTGCGGGTGGACTTCCGCCAGAGCAACCACGAGGGCGTGCTCATCGACGCCGTCCACGAGGCTCGCACCGCGCACCGCGGCATCGTCGTCAACCCGGCCGGCTACACCCACACCTCGGTCGCGCTGCGCGACGCGCTCGCCGCCGTCGCGCTGCCGGTCGTCGAGGTGCACCTGTCCAACATCCACCGGCGCGAGCCGTTCCGGCACCACTCCTACGTTTCGGCCGTCGCCGACGCGGTGATCTGCGGGGCCGGCGCCCACGGCTACCAGCTCGCCCTCGCCCACCTCGCCCGACTGATCCCCCAGGACCGGTGACCCCATGACCGACCCCAGCTACCTCACCGGCCTGATCGGCTCCGGCATCGGCCCGTCGCTCAGCCCCGCACTGCACACCCGGGAGGCCGACCGGCACGGACTGCGCCTGCTGTACCGCACCATCGACATCGACACCCTCGGCCTGCCGGCCGAGTCCGTCGGCGAACTCCTCAACGCGGCAAGGGTGCTGGGCTTCGACGGGCTCAACATCACCCACCCCTGCAAGCAGCTGGTGATCGAGCACCTGGACGAGCTCGCGCCCGAGGCCGCCGAGCTCGGCGCGGTCAACACGGTCGTCTTCCGGGGCGGCCGGACCGTCGGCCACAACACCGACGTCACCGGCTTCGCCCGCTCCTTCGCCCGCGGCCTGCCCGAAGCGCCCACCCGCCGCGTGGTCCAGCTCGGCGCCGGCGGCGCCGGCGCCGCCGTGGCCCACGCCCTGCTCACCCTCGGCGCGGACCGGCTCACCCTCGTCGACACCGACCGGGCCCGCGCCGCCGGCCTCGCCGACGACCTGACCCGCCGCTTCGGACAGGGGCGCGCGGTCACCGTCGCCCCGGACGAGCTCGGCGGTGAACTCGCCCTCGCCGACGGGCTGGTGCACGCCACCCCCACCGGCATGGCCGCCCACCCCGGCCTGCCCCTGCCGCCCGAGCTGCTCCGCCCGGAACTCTGGGTTGCCGAGGTGGTCTACCGGCCGCTGGAGACCGAACTGCTGCGCCAGGCCCGCACCCTGGGCTGCCGGACGCTGGACGGCGGCGGGATGGCGGTCTTCCAGGCGGCCGACGCCTTCCGCCTCTTCACCGGCCGCGAACCGCACACCGAGCAGATGCTCGCCGACCTCGCCGACCTCGTCGGCGCGACCGTTCGATGAGGAGGAGCGCCATGCGCAAGTCCATCGCCACCGTGTCGCTCAGCGGCTCGCTCTCCGAGAAGCTCGCCGCCATCGCCGCAGCGGGCTTCGACGGGGTGGAGATCTTCGAGAACGACCTGCTCGCCAGCCCGCTCGCCCCGGAAGAGGTGCGGATGCGCGCCGCCGACCTCGGCCTGCGGATCGAGCTCTACCAGCCGTTCCGTGACTTCGAGGCCGTCCCGGACGACCTGCTCGCCCGCAACCTCCGGCGCGCCGAGCGGAAGTTCGCCCTGATGCAGCGGCTGGGCGCGGACCTTCTTCTGGTGTGTTCGAGCGTCTCGCCCGAGGCCCTGGACGACGATGCGCTCGCCGCCGAGCAGCTCCACCGACTGGCCGAGCTGGCAGGGGAGTTCGGCATCCGCATCGCGTACGAGGCCCTCGCCTGGGGGCGGCACGTCAACACGTACGAGCACGCCTGGAGGATCGTCGAGCAGGCCGGCCACCCGGGGCTCGGCACCTGCCTGGACAGCTTCCACATCCTCTCCCGGGGCTCCGACCCGAAGGGCATCGAGGCCATCCCCGGCGACAAGATCTTCTTCCTCCAGCTCGCCGACGCACCGCAGGTCGCGATGGACGTGCTCCAGTGGAGCCGGCACTACCGCTGCTTCCCCGGGCAGGGCGGCTTCGACGTCGCCGCAGTGGTCGCCCACGCCGTACGGGCGGGCTACCGGGGGCCGCTGTCGCTGGAGGTCTTCAACGATGTCTTCCGGCAGGCCGACGCCGGCCGCACCGCCGTCGACGCGCTGCGCTCGCTGATCGCCCTGGAAGAGGCGGCCGGGACCGCCGTACTGCCGGAGCCGGTCGTCCCGTCCGGCTTCGCGTTCGCCGAACTGGCCGCCGCAGACACCGAACCGCTGCGCGGCCTGCTCGGCGCCCTCGGCTTCAGCCGCACCGGACGCCACCCCGGCAAACCCGTCGAGCTGTGGCAGCAGGGCGAAGCCCGGGTCCTGCTCAACACCACCGCCGGCCACCTGCGCGACGGAGCCTCGATCACGGCGCTCGGCCTGGACGCCGCCGACCCTCGTGCGGCCGTGCGGCGCGCGGAGGCGCTGCTGGCCCCGGTGGTTCCCCGCCGCCGCACGTTCGGCGAGGCCCCGTTGGACGCCGTCGCCGCGCCGGACGGCACCGAGCTGTTCTTCTGCGGCACCGAACTGCCTGGCTGGCGAGGGGACTTCACGCCCAGCGCCGCGACGGCGGAGCCGACCGGCATCACCGCCGTCGACCATGTGGCGATTCCCCAGCCCTGGCACCACTTCGACGAGGCATCGCTCTTCCACCGCACCGTCCTCGGACTGAGGCCGGACGAGAGCCTGGACCTCGCCGACCCGTACGGCCTGTACCGCAGCCGTGCCGTCGCCAACGCGACCGGGACGGTACGGATCGCCCTCAACGTCGCACCCGGCCCCGAGGACGCCGAAGCCCGCCCACAGCACATCGCGTTCGCCACCGACGACCTGATCGCCGCGGCGCGGCGCATCCGCGAACGCGGCGGGAGCTTCCTGCGCATTCCGGCCAACTACTACGACGACCTCGACGCCCGCCACGAGCTCGACCCCGCCACCCTCGCCGAGCTGCGCGAGCTGGACCTGCTCTACGACCGGGACGAGTACGGCGAGTTCCTGCACTGCTACACACCGACCGTCGGACGGGTCTTCTTCGAACTCGTCCAGCGCACCGGTGACTACCGCGGCTACGGCGCGTACAACGCCACCGTCCGGCTGGCGGCCCAGCACGCCGGCCGACAGCAGCCGATCTGACCCACGGGAAGAGGACCTCATGGACAAGGTGGTGGCCGACGCCGCAGCGGCGTTGGCGGATGTGACGGACGGCGCGTCGTTCGCCGTCGGCGGCTTCGGCCTCAGCGGCGTGCCGAACGTGCTGATCCGGGCCCTGTACGAGCACGGCGCGAGCTCCCTCGCCGTGGTCTCCAACAACTGCGGCGTGGACGGCGGCGGCCTCGGCATCCTGCTGGCGGCCGGCCGGATCGCCCGGGTCACCGGCAGCTACGTCGGCGAGAACAAGGAGTTCGCCCGCCAGTACCTCAGCGGGGAGCTGGAGGTCGAACTGACCCCGCAGGGGACGCTGGCCGAGCGGCTGCGAGCCGGCGGCTGCGGAATCCCGGCATTCTTCACCCCGGCAGGGGTGGGCACCCAGGTCGCCGAGGGGGGCCTGCCGTGGCGCTACGCGACCGACGGCGGCGTGGCCCTCGCGTCGCCGCCGAAGGAGGTGCGCGAGTTCGACGGCGGCAGCTACGTGCTGGAGCGCGGCATCACCACCGACTTCGCCCTGGTCCGCGCCGCCCGAGGCGACCGGCACGGGAACCTGGTCTTCAACAAGGCCGCGCGCAACTTCAACCCGCTCGCCGCCATGGCCGGGCGGATCACCGTCGCCGAGGTCGAGGAACTCGTCGAACCAGGGGAGCTGGGCCCGGACGAGATCCACCTGCCGGGGGTCTTCGTGCAGCGGGTCGTGGAACTGGCGCCGGAACAGGCCGTTGACAAGGGCATCGAGAAGAGGACAGTTCGATGAGTTGGACCAGGGGCGAGATGGCGACCCGCGCCGCCGGAGAACTGCGCGACGGCTGGTACGTCAACCTCGGCATCGGACTGCCCACGCTGGTGCCGAACTTCCTGCCGGCCGGGGTGGACGTCGTCCTGCACTCCGAGAACGGCCTGCTGGGCGTCGGCCCGTACCCGGCCGAGGACGAGGTCGACCCGGATCTGATCAACGCCGGCAAGGAGACGGTCACCGTGCTGCCCGGTGCATCGTTCTTCGACTCCTCCCTCTCCTTCGGGATGATCCGCGGCGGCCACATCGACGCGGCCGTCCTCGGCGCCATGCAGGTCTCGGCCCGCGGCGACCTGGCCAACTGGATGATCCCCGGAAAGATGGTCAAGGGCATGGGCGGCGCGATGGACCTGGTCCACGGCGCCCGCAGGGTCATCGTGCTGACGGAGCACACCGCCAAGGACGGCTCGCCCAAGATCGTCGAGGAGTGCACGCTGCCCTTCACCGGCCGGGCCTGCGTCCACCGCATCATCACCGATCTCGGCGTCCTCGACGTCACCGACGAGGGCCTGGTGTTGGTCGAGACCGCCCCCGGCGTCACCCCCGAGGAGATCCGGCAGCGCACGGCCGCCCCCGTACGCGTCGCCGTCCCGGTCGGCTGACTGCCCCCGTACCCGCAGGGCGCCCGGCGCCCCCATCAGCAGGAGCCCCACCCATGACCGACCGCCCCCGCGACGTCTACGTCGTCGACGCCGTCCGCACACCCGTCGGGAAGTACGGCGGCGCGCTCGCCGCCGTCCGCCCCGACGACCTCGCCGCCGGGGTGCTCAGGGCACTCGTCGACCGCAGCCCCGGCCTCGACCCGGCCCGGATCGGCGACGTGTTCCTCGGCAACGCCAACGGCGCGGGGGAGGAGAACCGCGACGTCGCCCGGATGGCCGTGCTGCTGGCCGGCCTGCCGGTCGCCGTACCCGGGGTGACCGTCAACAGGCTCTGCGCCTCCGGACTCGAAGCCGTGATCCAGGCGTACCGCGCCGTCGCCCTCGGCGACACCTCGATCGCCGTCGCGGGCGGCGTCGAGTCGATGAGCCGCGCGCCCTGGGTGCTGCCCAAGCCCGAGCGGGCCTTCCCCGCCGGGCACCAGGAGCTGTACTCCACCACCATTGGCTGGCGGATGGTCAACCCCCGCCTGCCCGAGGAGTGGACCGTCGCCCTCGGCGAGGGCGCCGAGCTGATCGCCGACAAGTACGGCATCACCCGCGAGGCCCAGGACTCCTTCGCTCTCACCAGCCACCACAAGGCGGCCGCCGCCTGGGCGGCCGGCGCGTACGACGCCGAGACCGTCCCCGTGGACGGCGTCGAGCTGGTGCGCGACGAGAGCATCCGCGAGGACACCTCGATCGAGGCGCTCGGCCGGCTGCGGCCGGTGTTCCGCCAGGGCGGCACCGTCACCGCGGGCAACTCCTCCCCGCTCAGCGACGGCGCCGCGGCGCTGCTGCTCGTCGACGAGGCCGGACTCGCCGCCGTCGGCCGCGAGCCGCTCGCCCGGATCAGCGCCTGCGCCGCCACCGGCATCGAACCGCAGTACTTCGGCCTCGGCCCGGTCGAAGCCGCCCGGCGAGCTCTCGCCAGGGCCGGCCGCGACTTCGGCGACCTCACCGTGTTCGAGCTCAACGAGGCGTTCGCCGCCCAGGCCCTCGGCTGCCTGGCCGAGTGGCCCGAGCTCGACCCCGCCGTCGTCAACCCGCGCGGCGGCGCGATCGCCGTCGGCCACCCGCTCGGCGCCTCCGGCGCGCGGCTCGCCGGAGCCGTCGCCCACCAGCTCGCCGCGGCCGGCTCGGGCACCGGGCTCGCCTCCCTGTGCATCGGCGTCGGCCAGGGCCTCGCGCTCGTCCTCGAACGGTAAGACCGGAAAGGCACCTCACATGTCCCCCACCCAACAGGACATCTCGCAGGAGATCGCCCAGCAGGCCCGGACGCATGCCGAGACCGGCGTGGTCAGCCACCACCCGAGCCGCGGTTACGCCCCGTACCGCAGCAGTCTGCTGCGCCATCCCGTGCGGCCCCTGGTCGTCGTGAAGGACCCCGAGGCAGTGGAACTCACCGGGCCCGCCTTCGGCGTCACCGACGTCACCGAGTCCGACGCCGACCTCACCCGCCGGCACACCGGCGAGCCGCTCGGCGAGCGGATCACCGTCACCGGACGGGTCCTCGACCGGGCCGGGCGCCCGGTGCGCGGGCAACTGGTGGAGGTCTGGCAGGCCAACGCCGCCGGCCGCTACGCCCACCAGCGCGACCAGCACCACGCCCCGCTGGACCCCAACTTCACGGGCGCCGGCCGGTGCCTGACGGACGACCAGGGGAGCTACCGCTTCACCACGATCAAGCCTGGCGCCTATCCCTGGCGCAACCACACCAACGCCTGGCGGCCCGCGCACATCCACTTCTCGCTGTTCGGCACCGCCTTCACCCAGCGCCTGGTCACCCAGATGTACTTCCCCGGCGACCCGCTCTTCCCGTACGACCCGATCCTCCAGTCCGTCACCGACGACGCCGCCCGGGCCCGGCTGGTCGCCGCCTACGACCACGACCTGTCGGTCCCCGAGTGGTCGCTCGGCTACCGCTGGGACATCGTCCTCGACGGGCCCGCCGCCACCTGGACCGAGGAAGGCCGCTGATGCTCCCCCCGACCCCCGCGCAGACCGTCGGCCCGTTCTACGGCTACGCCCTGCCCTTCCCCGGCGGAGGCGACATCGCCCCCGCCGGGCACCCGGACACCGTCACCGTCCACGGCCACGTGTACGACGGCGCGGGAGCACCGATCCCCGACGCGCTCCTGGAGATCTGGCAGCCCGCCCCGGACGGGAGCCGCACCGGCGTGCCGGGCTCGCTGCGCCGCGACCCGGTCACCGGCGGCCACCTCGGGCGCAACGGCGTTGACTTCACCGGCTTCGGCCGTGTCGCCACCGACGCGGACGGCCACTGGGCGGTGCGCACCCTGCCGCCCGGCGGCGTGCCGTACCTGTCGGTGTGCGTCTTCGCCCGGGGCCTCCTGCACCACCTGTTCACCCGGATCTACCTGCCCGGCGCGGACCTCGCGGCCGACCCGCTGCTCGACTCGCTCGACCCGGGCCGCCGCGAGACGCTGCTTGCCACCGCGACCGGCCCGCGCACGTACCGCTTCGACCTGCGGTTGCAGGGACCCGAGGAGACGGTCTTCCTTGACTTCCGCTGAGCAGGAACCTGCCGCCGACGTCGGCCTGTTGGCCCCCATCAGGGTCGGCACCGCCGTCGAAGCGGCCACCGGAGACCTCGCCTTCCTCCAGGCGATGCTGGACGCCGAGGCCGCCCTCACCCAGGCGCAGGCCGCGCTCGGCCAGGCCCCGGCGCGGGCCGCCACCGCCGTCTCGGCGGCGGCCCACGCGGAGCGCTTCGACCTGCGCGGCCTCGCCCTGCGCGCCCGATCCGGCGGCAACCCGGTGATCCCGCTGGTCGCCGCGCTCACGGCCGCCGTACCGGGCGACGCCGCCCCGTACGTGCACCGCGGTGCGACCAGCCAGGACATCCTGGACACCGCCGCCATGCTGGTCGCCGCCCGCAGCCTGCCGCTGATCCAGGACGACCTGCGCCATACCGCCGAGGCACTGCGCCGCCTGGCGGCCCGGCACCGCACGACCCCGATGGCCGGCCGCACGCTGACCCAGCACGCCGTCCCGACCACGTTCGGCCTCAAGGCGGCCGGCTGGCGCAGCCTCGTCCTGGACGCCGCCGACCGGCTGTCAGCCGTCCGCCTACCCGCCCAACTCGGCGGCGCCGCAGGAACATTGGCCGCCTTGGAGATCCTGGCGCAGGCACCGGGCAGCGGCCCCGAGCTGGTCGAGTGCTTCGCCGGAGAGCTGGGCCTCGCCGCCCCTGTCCTGCCCTGGCACGCCCTGCGCACTCCGGTCGCCGACCTTGGGACGGCGCTCGCCTTCACCGCGTCGGCGCTTGGCAAGCTCGCCGCGGACGTTCTCCTGCTCGCCCGTACCGAGGTGGCGGAACTCGCGGAGGGCAGCGGCGGCGGCTCCTCCGCCATGCCCCACAAGAGCAACCCCGTCCACGCCACCCTCATTGCCGCGGCCGCCCGCCAGGCACCTGCCCTCGCCGCCGTCCTGCTCGGCGCGCTCGCCGCCGAGGACGAACGCCCGGCCGGGGCCTGGCACGCCGAGTGGCAGGCCCTGCGGGACCTGCTGCGCCTGGCAGGCGGCGCCGCCCACGCGGGCGCCGAACTCGCGGAGGGGCTACGGGTGTTCCCGGACCGGATGCTCGACAACCTGCACCTCACCCGGGGGCTGGTGGTCAGCGAGCGGCTCGCCGCCGAAGTCGGCGCACTGCTCGGACGCGGCCCTGCCAGGGACCTGCTCGACCGGGCCGCCCGCCGCGCCGTGGCCGAGGAGCTGAGCCTGGAGGAGGTGCTGCTGGAGGACCCCGCGCTGATGGCCCGGCTCGACCCGGACACGCTCCACGAGCTCACCCACCCGGCCCGCTACCCGGGCGCCGCAGCGGCTCTGGTCGACCGGGCCCTGGAACGCGAACCCCACGCGCCGTCAACGCGGAGGAACCACCCGTGAAGCAGCTTCTCCACCACCGGATCGACGGAGCCCCGGAACACCCGCCGCTGGTCCTCGGACCGTCCCTGGGCACCTCGCTCGCCGTCTGGGACGCGCAGGTCCCCGCGCTGGCCCGACGGCACCGGGTGATCCGCTGGGACCTACCCGGACACGGCCACTCACCCGCCGGCCTCCTCGCCGAGGGCGCCACCGTCGGTGACCTCGCCGAACTGGTGCTGTCCCTGGCCGACCACCTCGGGCTCGACCGTTTCGGGTACGCGGGCATCTCGCTCGGCGGCGCGGTCGGCGCCCACCTCGCCGTGCACCACCCGCAGCGGGTCCAGGCGCTCGCCGTCGTCTGTTCCTCGGCCCGCTTCGGCGAGCCGTCCGGCTGGCGGGAGCGGGCCGAAGCCGTCCGCGAGAAGGGCACTGGCGAGGTCGCCGCGACGGCCGCCGGCCGCTGGTTCACCCCGGCCTTCGTCAGCGCGCCCGCGGCCACCGACCTGATCGCCGACCTGTGCGAGGCCGATCCGGCAGCCTATGCGGCCTGCTGCGACGCCCTGTCGGCCTACGACCTGCGCGCCGACCTGCACCGGATCACCGCGCCCACCCTGGTCCTCGCCGGACGGGCGGACCCCGCGACCCCGCCCGCCCACGCCCGCGAACTGGCCGACGGCATCCCCCGGGCGACCCTCCTGGAGATCGCCGGCGCCTCCCACCTGGCCCCGGTCGAACGGCCGCAAGCCGTACTCGACGCTCTGAAGGGCCACTTCGCGACGGCCGGTGGTGACGACGACGTCCGGCGCACGGCCGGCACGACCGTGCGCCGGGCCGTCCTCGGCGACGCCCACGTGGACCGTGCGGTTGCCCGGACCACCGAACTCACCGCGGACTTCCAGGACTTCATCACCCGCTACGCCTGGGGGGAGATCTGGACCCGCCCCGGCCTGGACCGCCGCACCCGCAGCTGCATAACCCTCACCGCCCTCGTCGCCCAAGGTCATCACGAGGAACTCGCCCTGCACGTCCGCGCCGCCCTCACCAACGGCCTCACCGCCGACGAGATCGGCGAGGCGCTGCTCCAGACGGCGGTCTACTGCGGTGTCCCCGCCGCGAACTCCGCCTTCGCCGTCGCCCAGCGGGTCCTGGCCGAACAGGAGACCCCCGGGGAGGCGCACTGATCGTTCTTCGACATGGTGAGGGGCTTCACAGGTCCTCCGGGTGCTCGGGCTCCGCAGGAAGAATGCCTGAGGAAACCTGAGGTTTTCATGAGGCGGCGGAGCCGGTGCCAGGACGGATCGCCGCTGGTAGAGTCCCGGTCCGTCCAGGGGGCACTCGCCGCCCAGGCAGCGGGTTTCCCGCCTTCCCCAGCGCTGCGGACCCAGGCGTCCTCCCGGGGAATTCCACGCGCGTGTGCAGCGGGTTCGCATTTGACCGCCGTGTCACCACCACTACGGACGAGGACAGGGTTTGAGGAATTCGACGAGGCGGGCCCGGAGGTCCCTGCGGGGCGCTGTGGCGCGCCTTCGCGCGGCGGCCGCCGGCTCGGCACCGGGGTTGCCGAGGCCCCCGCTGCTGGTCATGGCCGCCGCGGCCGTGGTGGTGCTCGCCGTGGTCGCCACCGTGCTGGAGGCCCTGCGGCTGCCCGCGACGGAACACACCCGCAGCGGAGCGGAGGCGGTGCACCAGTTCGTCGACTTCTTCTTCGGCGTGCTGACGCTGATGGCGCTCAGCGGCAGCGTCACCCTGGGGCTCCTCGCCGCCGAGCGACGGCTGCTGACGCCGCGTCACCGGGTCGCCGTGCAATCCCTGCACCGTGCCGTCTCCGTGGCCGCGGTGGCGACGCTGATGATCCACATCGCCGACAAGGTCGCCGAGGGCCATGCCGATCCGATGGCAGCGGTGGTGCCCTTCGCCCCGGACACCGGCTTCGCCGTCGGCGTCGGCTCCGTCGCCGGAGCGCTCCTGGTCCTGGCCGCGGTGACCGGAGCGCTCCGCGGCCGCTTCGCTGCCAACCCCCGTCTCACCCGGCTGTGGCGACCGCTGCACTGGGTCGCCTACGGGGCGTGGCCGCTCGCCCTCGCCCACGGGCTGAAGGCCGGACGGCCGGCCGCGACCTGGGTCCTGTGGTCGTACGGCGTCAACATGGCCGCCGTGGCACTCGTCCTGCTCGTCAAGCTCCTGCACGGAGTCGGCCGCCGAACCATCGGGGTCAACGCGAACCGCCGCCTGATGGCCGTCGACCTCGTCGGCCCAGGCGCGAACGCGGAGCACCGGCCGATCGGCGACCAGCTGCCCGTCTTCGGCGAATCCTCCGCCCTGCTGGCGCTGGACGTGGTGATACCGGATCCCGCCCCGGCCGCCGCCACCACCGTGCCCGCTCCGGTTCCCGCGGACACGCCCTCCGTGCCTTGGGAGAGCGGTGAGCTGAACGCCCTGTTCGATACGGGCCAGCAGCAGTACCTCGCCGAACAGGCATGGCTCCAGCACGAGCGGCAACAGCAGCAGGCCGAGTACCACCAGCAGTCGTACGCCCAGCACTATCCGCCCCAGACGGCCGCCGCCTTCCCCGGGTATCCGTACGAGCCCGGCGGCGCCCCGCAGGCTCCACCCGCGCAGGGGTCCTGGGCGGGCCCCGGCTCCTGGTACCAACCCCCGTGGCCACCGCCCACCGAGCACGACGCCGACCCCTGGCAGAACCGATGACGGCCGCCCCTGCGGACGTTCCGGAGGTCATCCGCATGGGAGCGCCGCGGCTCACCGCAGGGCTCGACCGCTACCTCCGGATGGGCCACGGCGCCCACCTCGCCGTCCACGGACCCCTGCCCGAGTACGGCGCGCAGGAACTGGTCGAACTCGCCCGGCAGATCGGGCTGACCGGCAAGGGCGGCGCGGCCTTCCCCTTCGCCCGCAAGCTCCAGGCCGTGATCGACTCCGCGCGCCGCCGGCGCCTTCCCGCAGCCGTCGTGGTCAACGCCACCGAGGGCGAACCGGGCAGCGCCAAGGACCGGATGCTGCTCGCCCGCGCCCCGCACCTCGTCCTGGACGGCGCGCTGCTGGTCGCCAGGGCGCTGCGCGCCAGAAGCGTCGCCATCGGCGTGGACGAAGGCAGCCCGGGTGTCACCTCGATGCCCGCGGCCGTCGCGGAACGCCGCTCCCGGCTGCCGATCCGCGTGGTGCAGCAGCCCGCCCGCTTCGTCTCCGGCGAGTCCGGTTCGCTGGTCCGCGGCATCAACGGACTGGTCACCCTGCCTCCGAGCCGCAAGGTCCGCTCCTCCGACGGAGGGCCTGGCGGCGTGGACGGACTGCCGACGCTGCTGTCCAACGCCGAGACGTACGCCCAACTGGCCGTCGCCGCCCGGCTCGGAGCGGAGGCGTACTGCGCCGTGGGCCCGGCGGACGAGCCGGGCACGGTGCTGCTGACGGTCAACCGGCCAGGTGCCCGGCGGCCGGTGGTGGTGGAGGCCCCTGCCGGGACACCGCTCGGCGTGGTGCTGGACGCCTGCGGGACGGGGCCTGGCCAAGGTGTGCTGGTCGGCGGTTATCACGGCATGTTCCTGGACGCGGCGTCGGCGGTGTCCGCTCCCTGCTCCCGGGCCGGGATGCGGCAGTCCGGCGGGACGTTCGGCGCCGGGATCGTCGTACCGCTGCCCGAGGACACCTGCCCGCTGGGCGAGGCGCACCGGATCGTCCAGTGGCTCGCCGCGGAGTCGGCCGGCCAGTGCGGCCCCTGTCGACGCGGACTGCCGGAGCTGGCACGGGCCTTCGGCGTGATGGTCGCCGGCGGCGGCACGGGCGCAGTGGAGGACGTGCGCCGGCTCGCCGCCGCGGTCGTGGGACAGGGGGCCTGCTCGCACCCCGACGGTTCCGCCGGGTTCGTCCGGTCCGCGCTCAGTGCCTTCGCCGAGGACGTGCGCCTGCACACCGAGCACGCCGGCTGCGGACGGCGCGTGCGCGCGGTGCTGCCGACCGAGCCCTGGAGCCCGGAGCGGAACGCCGCCCCGGCCGGCCGGGTGAGCATGAAGGTGGACTGGGCGCTGTGCGACGGACACGGACTGTGCGCCGTCATCGCCCCGGAGCTGATCACCCTGGACCGCAACGGCTTCCCCGTGATCAGCGAGGGCCCCGTGCCGGTCTGGTTGACGCTGTCCGCCAAGCGGGCGGTCAGCCAGTGCCCGGCCCTGGCCCTGCGCCTGGCCGCGTCCGGCCGTTGACGGCCGGCCAGGCACGGCATCGAGGACGGCGTTGAAGGGCCGGTCTTCTCGGTGACGGTTGGGCAGCCCGGTCGGCGGGCCTTCGTGGCACAGCACGGTGCCCGTCTCCCGCCGGGGGTCGGGAGACGGGCACCGTGGGTCGGGGTCAGCTGGTGGCGAGGGTCAGGCCGTAGGCGTCGAGGATCGGGTTGACGGGCTGGAAGTAGGTGGTGCCGCCCCAGGTGCAGTTGCCGGAGCCGCCGGAGGTGACGCCCTGGGCCTGGCTGCCGGAGATGAAGGAGCCGCCGGAGTCGCCGGGCTCGGCGCAGACGCTGGTGCGGGTGAGGCCGTAGACGGAGCCCTGGGCGTAGTTGACGGTGGCGTTGTACTGGCGGACGGTGCCGCAGCGCCAGCCGGTGGTGGAGCCGGAGCGGCAGACGGAGGAGCCGATGGGGGCGACGGTGGAGCCGGAGACGGTCACGGTGCCGCCGGCGTAGTTGTTGACCTGGGGTTGGGCGGTCCAGCTGGAGTCGGCCTGGATCCAGGAGTAGTCGTTGCCGGGGAAGGCCGAGCCCTGGAAGGTGCCGATGGAGGTGCCGTCGGGGGCGGAGGCGCTCGCGCCGGCCGTGCCGCAGTGGCCGGCGCTGACGAAGCCGGGGCTGCCGTTCTGGGTGACGGGGAAGCCGATCGAGCAGCGGGCGCGGTTGTTGATGTAGTAGGCGTTCCCGCCGACCAGGTCGGCCAGGGGCTGGGGGGCGTCGGCGGCCTGGGTGACGGTGACGAGGGCGTGGTCCACTCCGGCGCGGGTGAGGAACTCCTCGGTGCGGTCGGTGTCGGTGGTCTGGACGACCACGGTGTTGGAGGTCGGGTCGACGTACCAGAGCGGGGTGTTCTCCGGTGCGGTGGTGCGGGCTGCGTCGTCGAGTGCGGTCCGGGCCCGGTCGAGTGTGGCGAGGGTGTTGCGGACGACCTTGGCCCGGCCGCCGTGGGCGGCTATGGACGGAGCGACGGCGGGGTCGGTGGTGGCCACCGTCAGGGTGGTGTCGGAGCCGTCGAGCCAGGCGCCGGCCCAGCGCTCGCCGAGTGCCTGCTGGAGCGTTTCCTGGGTCGCGGCGGCACGGGCTTCGCCGGCCAGGCGGTCCTCGGCGGCCTGCGGGGTGAGGCCGAGGTCACGCTGGAGCGCCTGGAGCAGCGTTGCCGGTACCGGGGTGCTGGTCCCGTGTTCGGCGGTCGCGGCTTGGGCGGTCGCGGGCGCGTCCGTGCTGGCGCCCGCCGGTGCGACGGCGGTGGCCAGGGCGGCGACGGCCAGGGCACAAGCGGCAACTACCTTGTGACGTCGGAGCATTGGGCTCTCCTTGGAGTGTGGGGGTTGCCGGAACCCTAGCCCGGGACGGAGATAGTTGGGGACATGCCAAGAAGCTCCCGGCTCGACGTGATGTACGTGGCCGTAACACGCGGGGAATGGGGGCGTTCAGGGTGGCGGACCCGGACGGTGTCGAGTGGATCGAGGCATGTCCGGCCCAGGGGGCTCATCGCTCCGGCGGTGGAGGAGTGAGGTGTCCTCCATGTCGCGCGGTCACTTCCTCCTGTTTTCGCAGCCATGCCGCATACACCGGGCTGTGGGCCACCGCTTCGACGTGAACCGCCATGGCGTGACGGAGCAGCATGTCCGTGAGTCCGCACGCCAGGGTGGGCGCATGCCAGAGGAGAAGGTGGCGCCAGCTCAACTCGGATGCTGCCAGGGGAATCAGTTCCAGTCCGGGCGGCGGAAGGAAGGTCGCCCTGCACAGAGCTGCGGCTCTCTTCGACCGGACGAGGTGGAGGCATGACGCGGCATCGGTCTCGTAGACCGATCGGGGCAGGAAACCCGCGCGCACGCAGGCGGCGGCGAGGCATTCGCCGCAGCAGCTCTCCCCGGAAGGCAGGACCCAGTGTTCCTCCATGAGTTGTCCGATTTCCAACTCCGTTTCCCGCGCCAGCGGATGGTCCTCGGCCAGCAGGATGAACACCGGGTCGACGGCGATCTCCCGCCAGGCCAGGCGATCCTCGTCCAGCGCCTTCCCGTGTCCGCAGCACCCCGTGAGCGCGAGATCCAGTCGCCCGTCGGCCACCCCTGTCGCCAACTCCGTCACCGAGGTCGAGGATTGGGTGCTTTTCACCAGACCGGGCCGTGCCGCATCGAGTCGGTTCACCAGGGTGCCGAGGAAGGGGCCGGGCGTCGCCCCAAGGCGTAGTCCGCCGTCCTCGCCCACCGTGTTCGCGAAGCGCAGGGCGTCCTCCCGCAGTTGGCGCATCGCGGGCAGCAGCACGCGACTCCGTTCCAGGACCAGAATGCCCAGCGGGGTCGGCTGAACGCCTTTCCGGCCCCGCTCGAAGAGCGGCCCGCCCACCGCGGCCTCGATTCTCTTCAGCTGGGTGGAAAGCGCTGATTGGGCAAGTCCTAGACGATCCGCTGCTTTGGTCACGCTTTCGGCGTCGGCGATGGCCCGGATCATCCTCAGATGACGAAACTCCAGTTCCATGGCGCAAATCTATACGGCAGGTTAATTCCGGAGAACGGCTGCTGAAGTGAAGATTCGAGGGAGTTCGAGAGTACGGCCGGAATCTGAAAAACAAGGTCGACCGCGTCGCCGATGGAGAAATGGAATCGGAGTCGGAGCCTCGTCAAGAATGCCGGTGTCGTTCGAATGAAAAGGCACACTGTGGCCCGCCGGGGAGACGGGATCGGTGCGGACATTCGGATACGGCGCATCCGCGTGCGGCTGGTTGCCGGTGGTGCCCGACGGGACGCCGGAACGCCGGAGCCGGTCCTTCAGGACTTCTTGACGGTGGTGGCGGCCGGGCTGGCGTGGTCGTCGAGGCGCCGGCATGCGACGGGGTTGGGCGCGGGTTGGGCCTGGCAGTGGTACGCGCGATCGGCGCTGTTGTCGCTGAGGTAGCGCCCGGAGCACTGCTCCTCAGTGGCCTTGGCGCAGTAGGCGAGCGCGTCGTAGCCGTTCGCGAACTCGCCGGGGGCGCGGACGATCCAGTAACCCGACGGCAGGGACGCCCAGTTGTCGCTGTCGACGAGGGAGGCTCCCGGTACCTGCTGCTGGAGGGCGGTGAGTTCCTGGTCCCGCTCGTCGGGGTCCGTGGTGTGGGGGATCTGCGCCAGCTGCGCTATCCAGCTGCCGTGCGCTTCGGCGACCGGGGTCGGCTGGGTGTCCCCGGCGGTGCCGTCCGAGCCGGGCAGGGCGAACGCGACCGCCGAGGCGACGACGGCGACGACCGCGACCGCGGCGAGCCCGAGGGTCAGACGGCGGCGCCGCCGGGGAGCCCGCACATCGCCCCTCGGCGTGGGAACGCGTGCGGCTCGCCCGGCCGCCACCGCCCCCTGCCCGGGTGCCTCCAGGAGCGTCGGAGTCGGCACGAGCACCGGCGGGTGGCCGACCACGGCCGTCCTCACCTCGCTCACGGCGGCCGCCGTGCCGCGGTCGACCACGACGGTCTCCGCCGCGCTCATCGCCTCCGGCCCGTCGTCCCCGGCCACGGCGCGGAGCATCGCGGCGAGCCGCGGCGCGTCCGGCCGGCCCTCGGGGTCGTGCGCGAGCAGGGCATCGATCGCCGTCGCGAGGGGACCGGCCTTCGGCGGCGATGGAAGCTGCTCGTCGCAGATCGCCCGCATGGTCTCCCACACGGAGTCGCGCTGGAGCGGGTTGGCGCCTTCGACGCAGACGTAGAGCAGCACGCCCAGGGACCACAGGTCGGAGGCCGGGCCGGCCACACTGCCCCGGAGCCGTTCCGGTGCCATGTACTCCGGGGAGCCGATGATGTCGCCGGGGGCGGTGAGGGTCTGCGAACCCTGAAGGGTGGCGATGCCGAAGTCGGTCAGTACGGCGGAACCGTCCGGGCGGATCAGTACGTTCCCCGGCTTGACGTCCCGGTGCAGGATGCCGGCCGCGTGGGCGGCATCGAGGGCGCCGAGCACGTCCAGCCCGATGCGGGCGGCGCGGCCAGGGGCGAGCGGGCCGTCCTCCAGGACCTCCTGGAGGGACCGTCCCTCGACCACTTCCATCACCAGCCAGGGGTGGGGCCACTGGTCGAGGATCTCGTGGACGGATACGACGTTGGGGTGATCGATCCTGGCGAGCGCTCGAGCCTCCCGCAGGACCCGGTAGCGCGCGGCCGCGGACCGGCTCGCGTCCTCGTCGGCCGAGCGCATCTGCTTGAGCGCGACTTCGCGTTCCAGGACGAGGTCGCGGGCTCGCCACACCGTGCCCATGCCGCCGGCGCCCAGCCGTGCCAGCAGCTCGAACCGATCGGCCACCACGTCGCCGACCGTGTGTTCCTGCATCCGGGTCATGAAACCGATTCCTCATGGCGTGCACCCCCGGCCGGTCCCCGCGGGGTGGCGCACGGCCCTTGCTCGTTGCTGCTGTTCCGGGACCGCGGGGAAGTCTGCTCCGGGAAACCTGAGGATTTGGTGAGGCGGCTCCCCGCCACGGCGCGGTTGCCGTGGCGGGCGCCGATGGCCCGCAGCGGGACGTGCTGCGAAGCGGCGGTGCCCCTCCGATGACCCGGGGGGATGTATCGCCGTAGGGACACCGCCGTCCGCCGGGCGACGACCGCCGCCAACGGTCGCGGCCCGACGGACGTCGGCGGCGCGCTTGCCTGCCCCGGGAGGCCGGAGGTCGTCGCTGCCGACACGGGCGACCATCTCAGAGGGAACCTGAGGATTTGATGAGCCCACGGGCCCCACCGGTCGATGGCGGGGCCCGTGGGCTCATGGGATTGCCTGGCGGGGTCGGGGCCGACCCTGCGCGGCGGACCTCCTCTACAGCTGGTAGAAGTCCGCGTAGTGGTTGGGCGAGTACCAGACGACGCCGGTGTTGGCGTCGACGACGATCCGGTAGGCGTCCCGGCGGGCGCCGCAGGCGCGCGGGTAGACGTTGTACTCGTAGAAGGTGTCGCCGGCGGGCAACTGCCCGTCGTTGTTGTAAAACTGGCCGCCGGCGAAGCTGCACTGGCCGTTCGGCCAGTTGTACCAGCCACGGCTGGTCGGATAACCGCCGGAGGACCAGGTCGAGTTGGCCGAGGCGGCGGCGGAACAGCCGGCGATGGTGCAGGAGTTGTCGACCGCCGCGCTGGCGGCGGGGCTGTAGGCCACGGACATGCCGAGCACGGACGCGACGGCGGCGGCGAACACCGCGAAACGCTTCGCCCAGGACATCTGAGGACGACGCCGAGTGAGCACAGGACCCTCCAGTGTGGGAGTGTGGATGGACATGACACTCTGCTGGTCCTGAGTGACATCCATGTGTACCGCTCGTAACGAAATGTGAGCGCTAACACAGAGATCCTGTGGTGCAAGTGGTCGTCCGTGGCAGTGAGTTGATCGTCCAGGCAGTAGGCCCCGACAGCTCTGCGTTCCGCCTCGGTTGCAGTCGGCGCGACCCCTGATCTACGCTCTGGGCGCGCTTGAGGAGGTTTCGGCCCTGGTTGTCGCCGCACCGGTCGGCCTCGTCTCCTCTGCGGCTGTCGCCGTCCGGCGGCACATTTCGATCCACGACTCCGTCGCTGGTGACACCGTCGTGGTCCTGTCGCTCGCTTCCGGTCACCGGTACCGCCGGCGATCCTGGCCGCCGCGCCGTCGCCGGCTCCCGGCCGGCACGGAAGGCCCCCCGCATCGGCGGAGATGACTGTCGGCGAAGCACTCGATTCTCGCCTTCGCGCTCAGGCCCGTGGCGTGGCTTGGCCCGGATGGCCCGCCTTGCGTCCATATGCTCTCCGTTCAGCAGCGGGGATATCTTCGTGCCGGAGCCCAGAAAGGAATAGTTTCTCTTGACCTCACGCTCGATCACGCGTCGATCACGTATCGCCCGCCCCGGAGTCTTCGTCGTCGGTGCTGCTCTCCTGTTTGCCACCCTCGTGGGTTGCGAGGGCGGAGAGCCGGATTCGGGGGCCAATGGAAAGCCACTGCGGAATTCCGAGGAGCAGGCGGCCGGAATGGTTCCCGGTGGTGCGCTGGTGGATCCGCCCGAACTCAACACGGCAACCCCGGGGGATCTGACGGTTCAGCTGACGACGGCCCAGAAGGAGGTGATGATCTCGGGTAAGAAGGTGGTTGCGGAGACCTACAACGGTAGCCTCGTCGGGCCGACCCTCTACGTGGTTCCCGGGCAGCGCGTCACCTTGAATCTGACCAACGATCTCGGCACGGCGACCAACCTGCACTTCCACGGGATGCACCTTTCCCCGGAGGGAAGCGCGGACAACATCATGCTGTCCGCCCAGCCCGGCCAGACTCTGACCTACCATCTCGACATCCCTGCCAACCAGGTTCCCGGGACGTACTGGTACCACGACCACGACATGTGTCCCAAGGACGGCCACTCGATGCCGGGGATGGTGATGACCCCTGCCCCGGCGAACGCTCGCTGCGACGGAACCGAGAGCCAGATCGGGGCGGGGCTGTCGGGAACCATCATCGTCGGGGACGTTCGCGAATCGCTGCCGCCGGCCTACCGCGGGATCACCGCTCACACCTTGGCGCTCAAGGACGCCCAGATCAGCGGAGCCGGCTCGATCGTCTACCCGGACGGGGTCCTCGAACCCGCGTCGCCGACGGTTCGCCTGGTCAACGGCCAGTACCAGCCCACGCTGAAACTGGAAGCCGGCGAAACCCAGTTGTGGCGAATCGTCAACGAAGGCTACGCGATCTTCTACGATCTCCAGCTCGACGGCGGCAGCTTCACGGTCGTCGGTCAGGACGGGAATCCCTCCGCGGCGCCGGCGCAGGCGTCCCACCTCCTGATGCCGCCCGGCAGGCGCTTCGACGTCCTGGTGACGGCAGGAGCCCCCGGATCGACCACGCTCAGGACCCTCGCCTACGCGAACGGGGGGCCGACCGCAGACCAATACCCCGACACCACCCTCATGAAGGTCGACGTCCAGCAGAGCAGTGGAAGCGCGGGATCGGCACCCGCAGGGGCGCCGTCGGGCATGGCACCCTCGCCGAAGGTCCCCGGGCCGCTTCCTGGTTCCTTTCCCGACCTGTCGCGAGAACCCCTCGCCCAGTCCCGGAACGTGGAACTGAGCGACGACGGCGGCAACAACTTCTACATCAACGGCAAGTTGTTCGACATGAAGCCGACGTTCACGACACCGGCCACCCTCGGTACCGTCGAAGAATGGACGCTCACCAACACGAGCGGGCAGAACCATCCGTTCCATCTCCACACCGCACCGTTCCAGGTCCTCAGTGTGAACGGCGTCGCCCAGCCCCCCGCCGACTACATGGACGGCGTGATTGTTCCCCACGCGGTCAACGGGGCCCCCGGAAAGGTCGTGATCCGGATTCGCTTCACGGATTTCCCCGGGCAATGGATGTTCCACTGCCACATCTCCGGGCATGAGGACAACGGAATGATGGGCTCCCTGAACGTCGTCGCCGCCGGTGGCAACGGATAAGCCCGGGTGATTGACGATCGCTTAGTCGAGAGAAATGGCGGCCTGTGTTGCAGTATCACTGCACCACAGGCCGCCGCCGCGCGCGTCTTCCCGCTCATCCCGGGGCGGGACTCGTCCTGTCCTGGGAGCTGCCGGTATCAAGCGAAGTGGTGCTCGCCTGCCATATCCGCGTCCACGGTGCCAGTGTTGGTGCTGGTGCCGACGCTGGCCGTGCCCACCCGGTGCTCGAGTGCGCCGCCGGTGATCGCCTGGCCGGGCCACCCGTCCCAGACCGAGAAGGGCATGGCCGCGTCACCCGCGAGCAGCAGCGTGCCCTCGAGCAGGGTGGCGCCCTCGGCGACCGAGCCCATCATCATGACCCGGGACTGAGCCCGCAGGCAGGCGCCCGCGCCGATCTCGATCGTGCCCATCGTCCACTCGCCGCGGGTGTTGAGGTGGGCTATCAGGACGGCCTGGTCGATGCAGGCGCCGTCGCCGATCGTGGTGAGGTCGGCCTCCTCCATCATCGGGTCGGCGCCGTTGGGGTACAGGCACACGCCGCGCCCGATCCGGGCTCCCAGGCAGCGGAAGAACCAGACGATGTAGGCGGAGCCTCCGAGGAAGTCCAGCAGGTCGCGTCCGCCGAACCAGTTGCCGGTCAGCGAGGAGACCGCGGTGTGGATCTTCCAGCGCTGGCAGTACGAGTCCTGTGTCCAGAAGTGCTCACCGCTGGTCCGCAGGCCGCCGATGATCCCGCGCTTCGTGGCCACCACGACGGCCGCGGCGCCGAGGGCACTGACCAGGTGCAGCGGGATGAACAGCACCAGCGTCAGGGCCAGCAGGACTGCGGTGTTGTGCAGGCGGCCGTGGGAGACCAGAAGCAGCTCCCAGGTGATCAGCAGCGCGCCGAGCAGCGGGGCCGCCCGGTACAGCGCCGCCCAGACGGCGTTGGCGAGGTTGAACCCGATGTGGGCGGCCAGCGGCCAGACCCGGTACGGGGCCTGACGGTGGTACACGGCCCGGGCGTACGGGCGCAGCGTGTCGGCCTCGGCCCGGCGCGGCGTCGCCGGTTCGAGCTCGATCGGCTGCAGGCGGCCGTCCTGGCCGATCCAGGTGGAGCCGGCCGGGGCGGTGAACCCGGACGGGGCGTAGGTCCCGGAGCCGAGGACCGCGTTGCGTTCCACGACCACGCCGGGGGCCAGGACGCAGCGGTCGGCGACGTTGGCGCCCGCCAAGATCCGGATCGGGCGCGAGCCGTGCGCGTCCGTCATGAGGTAGGTCGAGCGGGAGCCGAACGTCACGTCGTCGCCGCATTCGAACAGGTCGTACTCGGTCATGATGTGGCCGGAGCCGGGCCAGTAGATGCGCTTGCCGACCTTGGCACCGAGCAGCCGGAAGACGACGCTGATCGCCGCGAAGTTCGCGCCGAGGATCCGGCCGGCGCCGCCGAGGCGGCCGTCCGGGAGCAGTTTCCACATCAGCCAGCGCTCGAACTTCGGCCACGCCTTCGTGATGTCGTCGTCGGCCCGGAAGCGGCCGATCACGGTCCACTTCACGACGATGACGCCGGCCAGGTACAGGAAGGGTGCGGTCACGGTCGAGACCGCCAGGACGGTGACGGACCGCAGGAGGCGCTCCGGGGACATCATCCGCACCAGCAGGTCCACCGGGCCGTGCAGGTGGACGCCGCTCGTGATCACGGTGGACATGAGCGCGTGGATGACCAGGATCATCGGGATCCAGGCCCCGACCGTCACGGCGCCCTTGATGAGCATGCCCAGGCCCTTGAGCCAGGACGGCGGGGAGTAGACCAGCGCCCGGGACAGCGCCCGGGTGCCCTGGTCGAGGGAGCGCGGGTTCGTCGAGGTGCCCAGCGGCGCCAGCTCGGTGCCGGCCGGGACGTCCGCGCCGGGGACCACCGTGGAGCGGGTGCCGATCGAGCAGCCGGCGCCCAGGCGGATCGGCCGCAGGCTCATGGCCCCGCCCTCGAAACCGAAGGGGCGGACGATCGCGCCCTCGTCGACGACCGCGTCGTCGCCGATCGTGAGCAGGTCGAACTCGCCGAGGTCCGCGGTCTCCGCGATCCGGGTCCGGCGCCCGACCCGGGCCCCCATCAGCCGGTAGTACAGCGCGGTCAGCGGGTAGGAGAGCCCGAACACGCCCAGTCCGACGGTGCTCTGGATCTGGTGCGCGAGCCACCAGCGCAGGTAGGCCTGGCCCCACAGCGGCGCGGCACCCGGGCGGTAGCGGCCCACCAGGGCCCACTTGAGGCCGATCGCCACGATCGGGGCGACCAGCTTGCGGGTTGCGACGGCGGCGGCGAGGGCCGCGAACATCACCCACAGACCGGTGAGCCCGAGGTCGGCGCGCAGATACCACCAGAACACGATCCAGGCGGCGAACTGGCCCATCTGCAGAGCCGTCGGCACCAGCGCCAGCGGCGCCAGCTGGGTGAGCAGCGCCGCCACCGCCGTCTGCGGCTTCGGCGCCGGCCCGCTGGGCAGCGGCGATGTCGGCCCGCCGGCGCCGTCGGTGTCGTCGGTGTCGGCCCCGAGGTCCGCGATCCGGGCTCGGACCAGTGCCGCCAGGGCCCGCACACTCCGGTTGCGGAAGACGGCGGTCGGCGGCAGGGCTATGCCGTAGTGCGTGCGGAGTTCGGCGATGATCTGCACGGCGACGAGCGAGGCCCCGCCCAGGTCGTCGAAGAAGTCGCTGTCGAGGTCGATCTCGCGGTCCGCGCCGAGGTGCGTCCGCCACTGGTCGAGGAGGTACGCCTCGATCTCGTCGCCCGCCCCGCCCGCGGGACGGTGCTTGGTGGCGGTCAGGGCCTGGAGCTGCTCGCGGTCCGGCTCGCCGTCGGCCAGCCGGGGGAACGCTTCGAGCACCGTCACCGTACGCGGCAGCAGATAGTCATGGACGACGCTCCGCAGCGTTTCCCGGAGGGCGTCGCCGTCGGGGACGGCTGTTCCCGGACATCCCGCCCCGGCTATTTCGACTGCGGCACGCAGCACGCCGGAGTCCGGATCGCAGCTGACGTACACGTCCGTCGCGGCCGGCCAGGACGAGCGGATGGCGGCGACGAGCTCATCCGGCTCGATGACGACCGGCTCGGCCGGGATCGAGCCGGTGAGCGGGGCGCCGACCGGCGGGCAGATGGCTTCGTGGAGGCGTCGGCGCGCGGGCGTCCGTTCGTCGACCTGGTCGATCCCGAGCCGGCCGGCGAGCCGGAGGCGCAGGACCTTCCCGGTCGGGCCCTTGGGCAGGTCGTCCATGTAGACCAGGAGCATCGGCCACTTGGCCGGGGCCAGGTTCGCCGACAGGATGGGGGCCAAGCCGTCCAGGTCGACGCGCCGGTCGGCGTGCGGCACGACGACGCAGCCGGCCACCTCTCCCAGCACCGGGTGCGGGACCGCGAAGGCCAGCGCGGCGCGCACGTCCGGGTGCGCCACCACGGCATCCTCGATCTCGGCCGGCGCGATCGTCTCTCCGCCGCGTTTGATGACGTCCTTGGCGCGGGCGACTATATAGAGGTATCCGTCCTCATCGAACCGGCCGATGTCGCCGGTGTCGAACCAGCCCGCCGGGACCGGCGGCTCGCCCGGCCCGGGCTCGTCCTGGACGATGCGCGCGAGCGGGACGCCGCTGATCATGATCCGGCCGTCGACACCGGTCGGGGCCTGGTTCCCCCCACTCGTAGAGGATCCGCACCCGGGGGCCCAGGACCAGGCCGCTCGCGCCCTGGCGTTCCAGCCGGTAGTCCAGCGGCGGGATCGCGATCGGCATGCACTCGGTCATGCCGTAGCCGGGCAGGACGGCGGCCTGGAAGCGCTCGCGCAGCCGCGCGGCCATAGAAGGTAACAGGTCGCCGGCGGCGTTGCAGACGAAGCGCAGCCGGGCCGTGGCCGTCCGTGCCTGGCCCTCGTGCAGGATGCCGTCGTGCATGGTGGGCGAGGCGTAGTACCAGGTGAAGCCCCCGCCGCCGACGAGTTCGTCCCAGAACGCCGCAGGGTCGAACCCGTCGGAGTAGACCATGGAGCTGCCCGCGAGCAAGGGGGCGAACAGGTTCCGCACGATGCCACCGGCGTGGAACAGCGGCATCATGTTGAACCCGCGGTCCTCAGGGCCCAGTTCCAGCGCGGCGGCGATGCAGGACGCGCCGACGACCAGGTCGCGCAGCAGGATCGGCACCCGCTTCTTGCGGCCGGAGGTGCCGGAGGTGAACAGCTCCAGCGCGACGTCGTCCGGACCGTTGACCCGCTGCCTGGCATGCCCGGCGGCGGGCAGGTCCGCCGCCGCAGCGGCCCGGCCGTCGACCTCCAGGGCGAACAGTCCGGCCGTCGACGGGTCGGGGCGCAGATCCACGACGTTCACCCCGGCCGTCCGCGCCGCGCGCCGCAGGTGGTCGAAGTCCGTGCCGACCTGAACGATCAACACCTTCGCCGCCGTCTCGGCCAGGTCCGTGGCGACTTCCCCTTCGGGGTTCCACGGGTTCATCGGTACGGCGGCGCAGCGATTGCTGACCGCGAGCAGGCACACCGCGAGTTCGGGACCTTCAGGGATCGCGATCGCGCACCGGTCCCCCGGGCGCAGACCGAGGTCGTCCAACGGCCCACCGCCGCCCAGGAAGTCGTGCAGCCGCGCGTAGGACAGCGGGCTGCGCCCGCGCGCGGACGGCGCCGCGACGGCGCACGCGCCGGGATCGGCGGGCAGGAGGTCCAGCAGCGATCCGAAGTCCAGCTCTCGCGCGACACGCTCTCCCATGACCTCCCCGCGTTTCCAGGCGGCGTTCCACTCCCGCAGTCGATGTCGCAGAGGATGCGCCGCGACGGATGGGTTGATCGTCATCACGGACCTCTTTCTGTAATGCAGGCGATCCCGTTAAGCGCCTGGCGCTTCCATGGGCGTTGCTTCGCGCCGAATCCCTCCGGTGTGGAGAGGTCGCAACTCAACGGCATGCCCGGACAGAGTTGCTCTGGCTGATCCCTGCTGCCGCCAGACCGCCGACTCTCCCCACGTCGGCTCCCCGACGGGCGTCTGACAGGAGGGAAGTCTCGCTGAGGAAACCTGAGGATTTGATGAGGACGCGTCAGTGGACGCGGCAGACTCCGCGACGTGTGAGATCCCACTGTCCCTTGACAAGGACGGCCGCCGCTGGGGCCGGACAAGGATCGGCGCGATAGGCGGACTGATTCAGAAGTCATCTCATTCGACGCTCCAAATGAGATGACTTCTGAAGCGAACGTGCCTTCCCGGCTGTCATGACGAGACTTTCCAAGTTCCGTCGTGCCAGCAGGAAGGCACGTTCGCCGTGCACCCGCCGCCCGCTCACCCAGCAGGCCGGTCGGGTGCCGGCTGCGGTGCTCTCGTACGACGGTCGCAGGGGCGAGTCAGCCTGAGCCGGGATCGGCCGGTGCCTGGCCCTGGACGGTCTCGGCGTCGTCCTCCTCCTGCGTTTCGATCGCGGGCGCGTCCTGACCGGGCTCCTGTGACGGCGGCTGGCGCACGCTCGGGGTCGGGGCGGGCGTGGCGGCAGGGGCTGTCGGGGTGTGGCTCGGTTTGGGGATGTGGGTCGGCCCGTGCTTGTGCGTCGGCGACGCGGACGGGGGTGACGGCTGTGGTGCCGCGTCGGCGATGGCCGGGGGTTCCTGGGCCCTGATCGGGTGCGGGGCGTGCTGGAGGCTGACGGTGAGGAAGGCGGCCGCTGCGACAACGGCGGTGAACCGCCCGAGCAGCAGGGGCCAGCCGTGTTCCGGTGTGTACCGCATGGTGTCCTGGTGGGTGGTCTAGGCGATGGCGGAGTGGAGTCCGTGTCCGGTGACGTTCTGGATCTGCAGTCCCGGCCGGGCGTTGACTTCGAGGATCAGTGGTCCTCGGGCCGCGTCGACGACGATGTCGGCGCCGAGGTACCGCAGTCCGGTGGCCTTGGCGCAGCGGCTCGCGGCGTCGAGGACCGTCTCCCAGTGCGGCACGCGGGCGTCCAGCAGTTGGTGGCCGGTGTCGGGGTGGGCGGAGACGGGGCGGTCGCCCATGAGCGCGCGCACGATCCGGCCGCTCGCGAGGTCGACGGCGGCGCCGATGGCCTTCTGGTGCAGGTTGGCGCGTCCGCCGCTGAACCTGGTGGGCAGGCGCAGCATGGCGAGCCTGGGTTCGTCGCCGAGGCAGATGACGCGGATGTCCGGCAGCCCCTGGTGGGACAGGGCGGCGAGGTCGGGGTGGGCGGTGATCAGGGGCTCGAACAGGGCCCAGTCGCGTTCGCGAGGTGAGAAGTCGCCGTCCAGGATCCGCCGCAGGTGGTTCTTGACGGTCTGTTCGGTGATGGGCTTGCCGGACGGGCTCTCCCAGATGCCGTCGCGGCGGCCGAAGGACAGGAGGATCCCGTTGCCGCCGAGGCTCTGGTTCGGCTTGCAGGCCCAGGTGTCGGGCAGTTCGTTCCAGTCCGTGCGGTTGCTCTCCTGCCGGGAGCGGACCAGGCGCAGCGTGGGCGCGGTGGGCGCCCCGGCGGCAAGCAGGGCCTGTTTGGTGGCGTACTTGTTGTTGACCAGACGGATGGCCGTCGGCGAATTGGTGCGGGAGATGCGGGCGTTGCGGGCGTTCATCCCGAGTATCCCGTCCCAGCTGTGCAGCCACCTCATGCCACGGCCTCGCTCGCTCGCGACGCCCGCCGGAACCTGAGGAGCTCGACCAGCCGCAGTCCGCGGTACGTTCCGGCCACCAGCGTCCACACCGCGCAGGCGAGGGCCAGTTGCAGGGGCACCCGGTCGGCGACGTACCGGGCGAGGGGGGTGAGCAGCACCAGCGCCAGGACGACGGCGACGCCGATGGTCACGACCGCCCCGCTCACCGCCGACTTCACGCCGTCGAGCTCCCACTGCTCCCACAGGCGTTCGGTGATGATCGCGGTGACCACGACCGGCAGGGAGGCGCCCCAGGACTCGGTCAGGCCCTCCGACTTCAGCAGGAGCTGGGTGCCGACCACACCGCTGGTGACCAGGCCGATCAGGACGCCGAGCCGCGCGACCCGGGGCAGGTGGAAGCGGCGCAGCAGCGGTTGTGCGGCGAAGCCCAGGGCGAACATCACCAGCGTCAGGACGATCCCCAGCGGCAGTCCGGCCTGGGTGTAGGCCAGGGCGAGGAGCATCGGGCTGAAGGTGCCCAGGGTGTTCAGCCCGACGACGACGCGCAGCACGACGATCAGGAGCGCGACCAGCGGGAGGAGCGCGGTGAGGGAGAGCGGGTCCATGGCGGGGGCCTTGGTGAGCAGCACGCGCAGGGCCGAGGGAGCGCCGTGTCCTTCCGGGCTGGTCAGCATCCTTCTGCCGATGGCGACCTGGGCGCCTTGCAGGTCGTCGCGTCCGATGAGGACCGGGGTCGGGCGGCTGGTGCGGCTGTTGACGTTGAGGTGCGTGTGCACGGTGCGCCCGGCGATCTGCACGGTGGCGTCGACGACCGGGCGTTCCTCCCGGCCGAGCGCGGAGCCCACCAGGACCTTGGGGGCGTGGTCGAGGTCGAAGCCGAGCCCCTTGGCGACCTTGGTGTCGAGGGACGAGGCCGTGGCGCCGGTGTCGATCATGGCGGGGAGTTCGGTGCTGCGCCCGTCCGGCCCGATGATGCGGACCATCTCCCGTTCCCCGACCGTGTTGGCCTGCGAGCCCGTGAGCGTGCGCTCGGGGGAGAACAGCAGACCGGACAGCAGGACGCAGAATCCGATGACGGCCGTGAGAACGATCAGGACCGCAGGTGCCCTCTTGCGGCGTCGCCGGGTCCGGTCGTAGGTCTTCGGTCGTGACAGCGTGGGCAATTCTTCTCCTCGAATCCTCGCCGAGCGGACGCGCAGCGGCGTGCGCGAGGCGAACGACGACGTGTTCGTTGGTGCGCTCTTTGGGGGCGTCTCGTGCACCCCGATGGGAGGAAGCCGGTCGCCTGGGCGTCGCTCGTGCGGCGCGCTGGGACTTTCGGCCGTCCCGTGGTGGGGCCGACGGCCCGGGAAGGTCAGAGGGACGCCGATGGTGTCCTGGGTGCGGACGGCACCGCAGCCGAGGCCGACGCGGCCCTCGGCCGTGTCTCACCATTCGCGCCGGGCAGGGCCGCGGAAGGCGGCTCGCCGACCACACCGCGGGGGTCGGCCGCGCCCGCCGGGTGGGCCGGGTGGGCGGTGGGGACGGCGGCGTGGTCGCAGACGGTGGACTTCACAGGTGCTCCGGTGTTTCGTGATTCACCGGAAGACTGCCGGGAGCAGCCTGAGATTTTCCTGAGGCGGCGGAGCCGGTGCCGCGCCGGGCCGCCCCGCGGCGTCTCAGGAGGTGGCGAGCCGGAGGACGAAACGAGCGCCGCCCGTGGGGCTGGTGGCTACGGTCAGGGAGCCGCCGTGGACGTGGGCGACCCAGGAGGCGATGGACAGGCCGAGCCCGGAGGAGCCCGAACCGCTGCGGTGGCGCTCGAACAGCGAACCGGCGAGCTCGGGCGGCACGCCGGGGCCGCTGTCGTCGACCGTGACGGTCCCGTCGCCGGTCACGGTGAGACGGACGTCCGCGGGCACGCCCGGGGCGTGGCCGTGGGCGAGCGCGTTCCCCAGCAGGTTGGCCACCGCCCGGTGCAGCAGGTCGAGGTCGCCGACGACGACGGCCCGCTCGGTCACGACGGTGACCCGGTGCCCGTCGGTGTCGGTGTCCTCGACGACCGTCTCGACCAGCTGGTCCAGACGCAGCGGCTCCCGCACGGGTGTGGCGACGCCGGCCATGAGCCGCGCCCTGGTGAGCAGGCCGTCGATGAGGTCGCCCATCCGGGCCGCCAGGTGCTCTGTGCGCTGCAGCGCACTGGTCCGTACGGCGTCCTGCGGATGCCCGGCCTGGGCGTGCAGGGCGGTCGCGGCCAGAGTGCGCAGGGTGGCGGCCGGAGTGCGCAGGTCGTGGGCGGCGTCGGCGAGGAACTCCTCCTGCTGGCGCAGCGAGGTCAGGGCCGGCCGGATCGCGCGGCCGGACAGCAGGTGCCCCGCCAGGCCCGACACCGACACCAGCACCAGGCTGCCGGTGATCAGGACGAGCCGCAGCTGCTTCTGGGCCTTGGTGACGGAGGCGTCGGCCGCCAGGACCACTGCGCCGGCCACGGTCTCTCCGCCCGGCCCGTCGAACGGCGCGGCGAACAGGCGCACCGGTCGGCCGTCCGTGGCGCGGCCGTCCGCCGACACCGTGCCGTGCTGCGCGACCGCCCTGGTGGCGAGCCCACGGATGTCCGCCTCCGCCGCGTGCACACAGGGCTTGGGCGGTGCATAGGCGGTGGCGGGCGTGCTGGAGGTGACGGTGACCACGGTCAGCTGCGGGCAGTCGGTGCCCACGGTATCGAGCAGCGACTCGATGTCGAGCTTGTCCTGATCGTCGTAGATGATCAGGCCGACGGCCGCCGTTCCCCTCATCCGCAGCCTGTCGTCGAGCTGGTCGCGGCGGGCGTTGCTGTCGCTGTAGATCGCGAACCCTGCCAGGCCGACCAGGGCGAGGGCGCTGGTCAGCGCAAACAGCGCCGTCAGGCGCCAGCGCAGTCTGCGGATACGGGCTTCGGCGGTCAGCATGCGAGCGATCTCACCGGCAAGCGTCGGTCACGAACCGGTAGCCCACTCCGCGCACCGTGAGGATCGGGCACGGGTCGCCCAGCTTGCGGCGCAACTGCGACACCAGCACCTCGACGACGTTCGAGTTGGGCTCGGCCATCTCGTCCCAGCACTTCTCGATCAGCTCGACCCGGGGCACCACCTGGTCCGCCCTGGCGGTCAGCACTTCGAGGACGGCGAACTCCTTGCTGGTGACAATCAGCCGGACGCCGCCCCGGCGGACCAAGCGCCGGGCCGTGTCGATCTCGATGTCACCGAAGTGCTGCACGGGCGGGCGCATCACACCGGCCCGCCTGCACAGGCTGTGGACCCGGGCCACCAGCTCCGGGACGGCGAACGGCTTGACCAGGTAGTCGTCGCCTCCGACGGCGAATCCCTCGACCCGGTCCGTGACCGTGTCGCGGGCCGTGAGGAACAGCACCGGCACCGTCCGGCCGGTGCCGCGCAGCTTCCGCACGTACTCCAGAGCGTCCCCGGACGGCAGCATCCTGTCGAACACGACGCAGTCGTATTCGGTCACGAACAGCGCCTCGTCCGCCGCAGGAAGGTCCGCCGCCTCGTCGACGGCCAGACCGGCACCGCGAAGCGCCGCGACGACGGCGAAGCGCAGATCTGCCTCGTCCTCGACCACCAGTACTCGCATCTGCGGCACTATATCCCCAGCTGGGGCCGCTGGGCTCACCGGTCCGGGCCGTGGAAGGACGCGTGCAGTCACGCGTTCGGAGGAACTCCAAGACGCTTGCGGCCGGACCTCGGCAAGAGCCCGAGCGCACTCACGTGATGACCCACAGGATGCACGGCTCGTGCTTCGTGGACCCAGGCGCGAGAGGCGCTACACAGAACTCCTGCCGAGATCGAACCCAGTGCACTCTCATTTCACATCGCGAGCCAGAGAACGTTCCGGCTGAGTGGGTGGCCTAGCGTTTCCGCAGGTCAGAGCGTTGTCGGCTTGCGGGATGATGAGAGATCGAATCGCGTTTCCGCAGGTCAGAGGCACCCTTAGCAGTCGTAGTAGAGCTCAAACTTGCTTGCATGGGAAGCCAGAGCACACGTCAGTTGTTCACGTCGAACACCACGGTGACGGGTGCGTGGTCGCTCCAGCGTTCGGCGTGGGTGGCGGCGCGTTCGACGTAGGCTTCGACGGCCCTGTCGGCCAGGGCTTTTGTAGAAACAATTAGGTCTACTCTCCAGCCCGAGTCGTTGTCGAAGGCGCGGCCGCGGTAGGACCACCAGGAGTAGGGGCCGGTGCGGTCGGGGTGCAGGGCGCGGACGACGTCGACGTAGCCGGCCTCGTCGTAGACGCGGGAGAGCCAGGCGCGTTCCTCGGGGAGGAAGCCGGCGGACTTCTGGTTGGCCTTCCAGTTCTTGAGGTCCTCGGGGCGGTGGGCGATGTTCCAGTCGCCGCAGACCACGACCTCGCGGCCGTCGGCGGCGGCGCGGGCGCGCAGGGCGGTGAGGTGGACGAGGAATTCCGCCATGAAGCGTTCCTTTTCGTCCTGGCGCTCGGTGCCGACCTCGCCGGAGGGCAGGTAGAGGCTGGCGACGGTCAGGCCCGGCAGGTCGATTTCGACGTACCTGCCGGAATTGTCGAATTCCTCCGAGCCGAATCCGATCGTGCTGCGCTGCGGCTCCCGGCGGGAGAGGATCGCGACGCCGGCCCGGCCCTTGGCGACCGACGGGGCCCAGACCGCGTGCCAGCCGTCCAGGTCGCGCAGCTCGACGGGCAGCTGCCCGGGCTCGGAGCGCACCTCCTGGAGGCAGATCACGTCCGCCTCCGTTCCGGCGAGCCACTCGACGAAGCCCTTCTTGGCGGCCGCCCGGATTCCGTTCACATTCACACTCGTCACCACGATCACCCGGGCAGCCTACCCACTGGGCGCGCACGCACCGAAGCGTGACGCGCGGCCGGGGGTGCGTCGTGGGGCGGTCGAGGGGTGGCCGTGAGGCGGGTCGAGGGCGGCCGCTCCGGGCTGTCGTGAACGTGGCATGAATGTTCGCGACGGTCCCGTCAAGCCGTGCCATTGGTCTTGACCATCTCCGGAGGGAGCACCTAGGGTCGCTTACTGCAAGGACCTTTAATAAAGAAGGACGGATAAAGGCCCGCTCTCCCACCTGCCGCAACAGCGGGCAGCGGGCCCGGGATCCGCCCTCCTCGTCGTAGGGCGGACAGGACACAGGTGGAGGACATGGTGGGGACGACAGGACAGCTTTCGTCGGTGCCGGAACCGAAGTACTGGCACCTGCGCACGGTGCTGCTGCGGGCCATCGACTCGGAGTTCTCCACCGGCCAGGTCCTGCCGAACGAGCGCGAGCTCTCCGCCCGCTTCGGGGTGGCCCGGGCCACGCTGCGGCAGGCCCTGGACCAGCTGGAGCTGGAGGGCCGGCTGGTCCGCCGCCGGGGGATCGGCACCCTGATCGCCGCCCCGCGGGTCGGCGTCCCGGTGAACCGGCAGGAGGAGGGCTGGCCCAGCGCGGGCCGCAGCCAGTCCTGGCGCACGGTGGACTGCACCACCGCCCCCGCCTCCGCGCAGCTGGCCAAGAACCTCGGCATCACCGAGGGCGCCACCGTGCACACCGTCCGCCGGGTCCGCCTGGTCGAGGGCCGCGCGATGGCCACCGAGTCGCTGCACGTCCCGGCTGCCGCCCTGCCGCACCTGCCCGGCTTCCGCGCCGAGAGCGACCGCGCCCGTTCGGTGCTGCGCCAGCTGGAGCGCCTGGAGGTCGACGGCGAGTCCCGGGCCGTCGAGCTCGGTGTCGCCGAGGCCGACGAGGCCGTCCTGCTGGAGCGCCCCCCGGGCACCCCGGTGCTGGTCATGACCACCCAGTACGCCGCCGCCGGCCGCCTGGTGGCCCTCGCCGTCGCCACCTACCGCGCGGACACCTGCAAGCTCACCTTCGGCGAGACCGGCCTGGTCGAGGTCACCCCGGTCGGCGCGACCCCCGAGGTCCGCACCGCCTCCTGAACCACTCCCCGACACCCTCAGACCGCGACCCGGACGCCGAACTGGCGCCCGGGTCGCGGTCGTTGGGGGGTCGGCAGGTCGAGGGTGGCGAGCCGCTGGGGGACTACGTGCGGTGGGCGGTCACGCCGCCCCCTGAGCCCGCTGCTCACGCCCTCGGGGGGTCCACCGCGAAGAGTTGGTCCTCGACGTGGTCGAGGGCGACCCGGAGCGCGCCCATCGAGACGACTTCCGACCCGAGGGCGGCGAGGGCCACCTCCGGTGCCCGCAGGGTGAATTGGGCGAGGCGTTCGCGCAGGGGTTCCAGGACGCCGTCGAGGCCGGCGGCCCAGCCGCCGATGACGACCAGCTGGGGGTCGATGGCGAGGACCAGGGCGGCGACGCCCTGGACGAGTCTGGTGAGGAAGCGGTCCATGGCGACCTTGGCGACCTCGTCGCCCTCGCGGGCGAGCCGCAGGACGCGCGCGACGGCGGCCTCGTCCAGTGGGTTGAGCGGCTTGCCGGTGGTGGAGAGGAGCCGCTCGGGGGTGACTTCCTGGCCGAGCAGGTGAAGGGCACCGATCTCGCCGGCGGCGCCGCCGTAGCCGCGGTGGAGTTTGCCGTTGATGAGGGAGCCGGCGCCGGGGCTGAGGCCGGCCATGACGAAGACCACGTCGTCGGCGCCGACGGCGGAGCCCTGCCAGTGTTCGGCGATGGCGGCGAGGTTGGCGTCGTTCTCGATCAGGACGGGGCAGCGGAAGGAGCGCCGGAGCCGGGCGCCGAGGTCGAGGCCGGTCCAGCCGGGCATGGCGGTGCCGAGTTGGACGGTGCCCTCGCGGTCGACGATGCCGGGGGTGCCGATGCCGACGGACCACAGGTTGTCCCGGGAGATGCCGGCCTTGCGGAGGACTTCGGCGACGGCGGTGCGGACGGCGGTGAGCCGTTCCTCGGCGTCGAGGGTCTCGTCGACGGGCTTGAAGTGACTGCCCACCACCTCGCCGGTGAGGTCGGCGAGGATGACCCGGATGTCGTGGACGCCGATCTCGATGCCGAGGATGTGTCCGGCTTCGGCCCGGAAGCGGAACCAGCGGGCCGGGCGGCCGCGGCGGCCGGGGCCGGCCTGGCCGTCCTCCCGGGGTTGTTCGACCTCGGCGACCAGTCCGGTCTCGACCAGGCCCTCGATCACGCCCTCGACGGTGGGCCGGGAGAGCCCGGTCTCGCCGACGAGTTGGGTGAGGGTCACCGAGTGGCCGGTCCGCAGCGCCCGAAGCGTGACCGCCGCGTTGATCCGCCGCAGCAGCGAGGAGTCTCCTCCGGTGAGCCGATCCGCCAATGCGATGCCCTTCGCCGTTCGCGCGACTGCCCTGGCGCGCGGTGTCGAGTGCGCGGAGCCCACCGAATGGCCCGCGGGGGTCTGCCCCCGGAACGCGGAACGGGCGGCGCACGGCCGCCCGTACGGAGGCCCGGAGGACAAGCCGGAGCCTACCCGGGGAGCCCCCCGGGCGGCGAGGATTCCCGCAGCTCACCCGGGCTTCGGTATCGAAATGGTACGGATCGGGTGGCGGTACGTGACGTCGGCTTCACCGGTCGGCCACGGACGGTCCCCGCCCGGGGCGCCGCCCCCGTACGGACCAGCGGGAGCGTACGGACAGCAGCGAGCCGACGCTCAGCCAGGAGCAGGCCGAGAACGCGCTGACCACGGATCCGGCCGAGCCGATGGACAGCACGCTGCCGACGGAGCCGATGGAGAGCACGGATCCGACGGAGCCGATCGACAGCAGCGAGCCGATGGAACCGATGGAGCCGATCGAGCCGAGGGAGGCCCGGGAGCGGATCGAGCGCACGGAAGCGGCCATGCGCCCGATCGTAGCCCGGGGTCGGCCCGGCCTCAGCTCAACGGGCCCCAGCGCCACCGCGGAGCACGGCAAGCGATCGCCGCCGGTCGACCCGTCAGCCGAGCCGCCCGTCGAGCCGCCCGTCGAGCCGCCCGTCGAGCCGCCCGTCGAGCCGCCCGTCGAGCCGCCCGTCGAGCCGTCAGTCGACCCGGGCGACGAACAGCCCCTGCCCGAGCAGCCCGATCGGGTGCCCGTCCTCCGGGAGGGTGAGGACGGTGGGGCAGCCCGCGGCGGTGAGGGCGGCCCGCCAGTGGTCGGCGGGGTGGGCGGTGAGGCCGCGGGGGTCGCCGGTGATCAGCAGGTCGAGCTGCTCGGTGACGGGGGCGAGCAGCAGCAGCCGGCCGCCGGGGGCGAGCAGGTCGACGAGGGCGGGGACCTCCTCCTCGGGCCGTCCGCCGGCGGTGGCGACGACCACGTCGTAGCGTCCGCCGTCGGGGGTGAGGTGGTGGTCGGCGTTCTGCCGGGGCCGGGCGGCGAGGGCGCGGGCGACGGCGGTCTCGACGCCGTCGCGGTCGAGTTCGAGGACGCGCAGCGGCTGGGGCCCGGCGTGGGCTTCGGCGGTGGCGCGGACGAGGGCGCCGAGCGCGGCGCCGAGGTAGCCGCGGGCGGCGGCCCAGCGGACCGGGGCGGCGGGGCGGGGGGCTTCCTCGCCGGTGAGGAGCCTGGGCAGGCGCAGGGCGCCGCGTCTGACCCGGTCGAGGACGGCGGTGGTGCCGAGGCCGTCGGTCCAGGTGTCGGTGGCGGGCCGCCAGGTCTCGCGGACTTCGGCGGAGCTGAGTTCGGGGGCGCCCTGGTAGAGCGGGCCCTGGGCGCCGCCGTCCTGGTGGGTGATCAGGCCGTGCCGGGCGAGGGCGTCGAGCCAGCGGCCGACCCGGGGGCGCTGGGCGGGGGTGACCAGGGCGCCGGCGAGGAGTTCGGCCTCGGAGCGGGCGGGTGCGGGCTCGGTGAGGATCCCGGCCTGTTGGAGGGTGTGCAGCAGCGCGGTGAGCACGGCCCGGTCGAGGTGGGTGCCGAAGGCGCTGACCTGTTCGGCGGTGACGCCGATGCTGTGCTTCCAGGCGGCGGCGGTGGCGGCCGCGGTGTCGGTGCGCAGGCGGCGGTCGGCGGCTTCGGCCTGGCTGTGCGGGGCGCGCACGTGGGCGAGGACGGCGCCGAGGGCGTCGACGGCGGCGTACACGTCGTCCTGCCGGGGTTCGGGGCCGACGTGGAGGACGAGCCGGAGCGCGCCGAGGTCGTGGTCGGTGAGGCCGGGCTGCCGGCTGAGCCGCCAGAGCAGGGCGGAGGGCAGGCTGAGGTGGGTGGTGCCGTTGGCGGCGAGCGCGGCGAGCTGGTCCTCGGGCTGCTGGTCGGGGTCGGCGCAGTGCACGGTGCCGCCGGCCAGCAGGGTGGCGAGGGCGAGTTCGACGGCGAGGTCGGTGGCGGGGTGCAGCACGGTGTGCCGGATGGGCGGCGGGCCGAGGACGCCGGCCCAGTGCCGCAGCCGTTCTTCGGCGGCGCGGGCGGTGGAGGGCGGCAGCGCGGCGTGTTCGGCGACGCGTTCGGCGAGGGCCCGGGGCAGGCCGCCGGGCGGGGAGACGCCGAGCAGCAGGCCGATGCCGCTGATCGCGCGTCCGTCGGCGACGACGGCGGGCCGGTCGCCGAGCTCGCGCAGCGCGCTGACCAGCGCAGGGGTCGAGGCCAAGGTGATCACTCCGGGGTGCAGGGGAGAAGCCGCACTACTGAACCATGGGTCCGGGCCGGTGAGCGGGGCCAACGGGTAATAATTCCGTAATGATTTTCATATCGGCCAGCCAAGCGGCGGGCGCGATCCCGGCACGAAGGCGCCGGAACTTCGCATTCCGGGAACGCTGCGCGATCCCTTGACAGGTGGTTCGGGTGCTGGGTTACTTGGCCTGGGCTTGCCCTGACCGAACGATCGGTTGGGCTCCCAGTCCCGTCCGACCTGCGAAGGAGCGACGATGACCGGCCGAGCGTCCGACCCCGCCCGACGCCTGGGGGAGCCGATTCCGCCCGCACTCCTGGACGCCGGCGAGCGGATGGGCGTCGACGAACTGCGCGCCCACCAGCTCGACCGGCTCCGGGCCACCCTGCGGCACGCCTACGACCACGTCGAGCTCTACCGCCGCAAGTTCGACGCCGCCGGGGTGCGCCCCGAGGACTGCCGCACCCTGGAGGACCTCGCCCGCTTCCCCTTCACCACCAAGGCCGACCTGCGCGAGGGCTACCCCTTCGGGATGTTCGCCGTCCCGATGGAGCGGGTCCGCCGGATCCACGCCTCCAGCGGCACCACCGGACGCCCGACCGTGGTCGGCTACACCGAGGGCGACCTCTCCATGTGGGCCGACGTGGTCGCCCGCTCGATCCGCGCGGCCGGCGGCCGGGCCGGCCACAAGGTGCACATCGCGTACGGCTACGGGCTGTTCACCGGCGGCCTGGGCGCCCACTACGGCGCCGAGCGGGCCGGCTGCACCGTCATCCCCGCCTCCGGCGGCATGACCGCCCGGCAGGTCCAGCTGATCCAGGACTTCCGGCCCGAGATCATCATGGTCACCCCGTCCTACCTGCTCACCCTGCTGGACGAGTTCGACCGGCAGGGCCTGGACCCGCGCGCCAGCTCGCTGAAGGTGGGCATCTTCGGGGCCGAGCCCTGGACGGAGGAGATGCGGCGGGAGATCGAGGAGCGGCTCGACCTGGACGCCGTCGACATCTACGGCATCTCCGAGGTGCTCGGCCCGGGGGTCGCCCAGGAGTGCGTGGAGACCAAGGACGGGCTGCACATCTGGGAGGACCACTTCTACCCGGAGGTGGTGGACCCGCTCGGCGACGCGGTGCTGCCGCAGGGGGAGGGCGGCGAGCTGGTTTTCACCTCGCTCACCAAGGAGGCGCTGCCGATCGTCCGCTACCGCACCCGCGACCTCAGCCGGCTGCTGCCCGGCACCGCGCGGCCGGCCTTCCGGCGGATGGAGAAGGTGACCGGGCGCAGCGACGACATGATCATCCTGCGCGGGGTGAACCTGTTCCCGACCCAGATCGAGGAGATCCTGCTGCGCACCCCGGGCGTCGCCCCGCACTTCCAGCTGCGGCTGACCAGGCAGGGGCGGCTGGACCGGCTGACCGTGCGGGTGGAGGCCCGCCCGGAGGCGGACGCCGGGCTGCGGGAGGCCGCGCGGGTGGAGATCGTCCGGGCGGTGAAGGACGGCGTGGGCGTGACGGTCGCGGCCGAGGTGGTGGACCCGTACACGCTGGAGCGCTCGGTCGGGAAGATCAAGCGGGTGGTGGACGAGCGGAAGTAGCGGGGGGAGGGGGAGGGGGAGGAGACGTCGGAGGCGCACGGCTGTCCGGGGGGTGATGCCGTGCGCCTCCGACGTCTACAGCAATGTAGACGCTCAGTGGGCGGAGAGTCCAGCCGCCCGGGCGCGGTGCGCCCGCGCCGACAGGGCCAGCGCCACCGCCATCAGCACCGCCAGGGCCAGGCTGACCGGGCCCGTGCCCAGGCCGATGCCGCCGCGGTCGGCGCCGACGCCCAGCCAGTCCGCGAAGGAGGCGCCGAGCGGGCGGGTCAGCACGTACGCCCACCAGAACCCGGCCACCGGGCCCACCCAGCGGGCCTGCGAGGCCACCGCCGGGATCGCGATCAGGACGGCGAAGCCCAGCGCGGCCACCAGGTAGCCGAGGTGCAGGGTGGCCGCCGTCAGGTCGCCGAGCGCGGTGCCCAGGGCGAAGGTCAGCAGCACGGCCGCCCAGTAGAACAGCTCCCGGCGCAGCCCGGTCACCCGGTCGATCGCCAGCGAGCCCTCCACCCGGTGCCAGAGCAGGAACAGCGCCGCCAGCGCCACCGCCAGCGAGCCCGCCGACAGCGCGTACGGGACGCCGAGCGCGACGTGCGCCACATCGGCGACCATCGTGCCGAACACGCTCACCATGACGACCACGGCCCAGTACAGCCCGGGCACGCAGCGGCGGGTCCGCAGCTGGACCACGAGGGTGACGGCGAGCAGCAGCCCGGCGGCGGCCACCGCCAGGACCGGGTCGAAGGTCTTGGCGAGGAAGTCGGAGAGGGTCTCGCCCATGCCGGTGGTCAGCACCTTCACCAGCCAGAACCAGCCGTCCACGCCCGGCACCTTGCTGGCGGCGGAGGGTGCGGTACGGCCGGGGGCGGGGTGGGTCGTTGCGGTGTGGGCCATGTCAGCCCTCGGCGCCGTTGTCGGCGGTGCTACCGGGGGCAGCGGCGGTGGTGTTGGAGGTCAGCTCACCGCTGGTGCCGTCCACCGTCACCAGGTGGCGCACGCCGTCCTGGCCGACGACCGAGACGGCCCAGGCGGCGGCGCCGCCCTGCTCGGTGATCCGGTGCAGCGACTCGGCGCGGCCGCCGGGAACGGCGGCCTGGGCCTTCTCCAGGGCGGCGGAGGCGCCCAGCGAGGGCAGCGGCGCGGGCGCCTGACCGCGCTCCTGGCCCTGGCCGTTCCCCTGCCCGTTCCCCTGGCCGTGGCGCTGTCCGTGCCCGTGCGCCCGGCCGTGGCCCTCGCCCTGCTCCTGCCCGTACCCGCGCCCGGCGCCGTTGCCGTCCTCGGCCGAGGCCGCCGCCTCGCGGTGCCCGTGCCCGCCCTCCCCGTGCCCCTCGTGGGCCACCGCCGCGACCGCGAGCCCGCCCGCGCCGAGCAGCGCCACCGTCACCACCCCGGCGGCGAGCTTGCGCTCCTTCCCGCCCGCCCAGGCGCGCAGCCGCTCCGCGCGTCGGCGCCGGGGCGTCAGCGGCGGCAGCTCGGGGATCTCCGGCTCCTCGCCGGTCGGCGGGGTGAAGGACGACAGGGGTTCGGTCATCGGGCGTGCTCCTTGCCTGGGCTGTGCTGGGCTGCGCTGTGCTGTGCTGGGCTGCGCTGTGCTGAGCCGTGCTGCGCTCCGCGCCCGGTGATCATGGCGGACGGTACCTGAACCCACGCTTAAGCCGGTTTAGGGGCTCTCGGGCACACCTGGCACCCTGAACGGATGCACATACTCGTCGTGGAGGACGAACAGCGGATGGCCACCGCGCTGCGGCGCGGCCTGGAGGCCGACGGCCACACCGTCGACACCGCCCACAACGGCCCCGAGGGCGTCGCCCTCGCCGAGCGCCACCCCTACGACGTGATCCTCCTCGACATCATGCTGCCCGGCCTCAACGGCTACCGGGTCTGCGCCCGGCTGCGCGCGGGCGGCTGCCGGGCCGGGATCCTGATGCTCACCGCCAAGGACGGCGAGTGGGACGAGGCCGAGGCCCTGGACACCGGCGCCGACGACTACCTCGCCAAGCCGTTCTCCTTCGTCGTCCTGCTCGCCCGGCTGCGCGCCCTGCACCGCCGGATCGACCAGCAGCGCCCCCGGCTGCACACCCTCGGCGACCTCGTGCTGGACGCCAACGCCCGCACCTGCACCCGGGCCGGCACCCCCACCCACCTGACCGCCCGGGAGTTCGCGATCCTGGAGCACCTGGCCGCCCGGGCCGGGACGGTCGTCTCCAAGCGCGAGATCCTCGACCACGTCTGGGACGCCGACCACGACGCCGACCCGAGCATCGTCGAGGTGCACGTGCACGCCCTGCGGCGCAAGATCGACGCGCCCTTCGGCCGGGCCGCCCTGCAGACCATGCGCGGCGCCGGCTACCGGCTCGACCCGGCCGGCGGCTGAGGTGCCCCGACTCCCGCGCTGGGCAAGCCGGTTCGTCCCCCGTACGGTGCGCGCCCGGGCCACCGCGGCCGCCGGTACGGTGCTGGCCGCCGCCCTCGTCCTGGCCGGGGCCGGGCTGCTCGCCGCCGTCCGCGCCGACCTGGTCGCCTCGGCCACCTCCGCGACCCGGCAGCAGGCCGACTCGATCGCCCAACTCGCCGTCCAGGGACGGCTGACGCCCGTCCTGCACGCCGCCCACGGCACCGACTTCCTCCAGGTCGTCGACGCCCGCGGCACCGTCCTCGCCGCCAGCCCCAACCTGGCCGGCCGCCCCGCCCTGCCCACCGCCGGGCCCACCGGCTCGCACACCACCGACCAGGTCGACCCGCTCTACGAGCACCACCGCCAGCGGCTCGCCGCCGTCACCGCCGACACCCCGACCGGCCCGGTCACCGTGTACGCGGGCGCCTCGCTGCGCGCCGCCGACGAGGCCATGGACATCACCCAGGCCGGGCTCGCCGTCGCCTGCCCGCTGCTGCTGCTCACCGGGGTGGTGGTCACCTGGAAGGTCACCGGGCAGGCGCTGCGGCCGGTGGAGGCGATCCGCGCCGAGGTCGACGCCATCACCGGCCAGGACCTGCACCGCCGCGTCCCCGAACCGGGCACCGCCGACGAGATCGCCCGGCTCGCCGCCACCATGAACGCGATGCTCGACCGGCTGGAGGCCTCCGGCCGCCGGCAGCGCCAGTTCATCGCCGACGCCTCGCACGAACTGCGCAGCCCGCTCGCCGTGCTGCGCACCCAGCTGGAGGTCGCCGACACCCACCCGGACCCGGCGGTCCGCGCCGAGCTGGTGCACGGCGCCCTGGAGGACACCGACCGGCTGCAGAACCTCGCCACCGACCTGCTGCTGCTCGCCCGCCTCGACGCCGGCGGCACCGACGACCGCCCCCGCCAGCGGATCGACCTCACCGACCTGGTCGCCACCACCGTGCTGGCCCGCCCGTCCGGCCCGCACCGCCGCACCACCGACCTCGCCCCCGGGGTCGCCGTCGACGGCATCCCGCTCTGGCTCGGCCGACTGCTCACCAACCTCCTGGACAACGCCGAACGGCACGCCGCCACCACCGTGCACGTCCGGCTGGCCGTCGACCCGGCGCGCGGCCTCGCCCTGCTGGACGTCGAGGACGACGGCCCCGGCATCCCGCCCGCCGACCGGGAGCGGGTCTTCGAACGCTTCACCCGGCTGGACGACGCCCGCTCCCGCGACCACGGCGGCAGCGGCCTGGGCCTGCCGATCGCCCGCGACATCGCCCGCCACCACCACGGCACCCTCACCGTCACCCCGACCCCGGCCGGCGCCCGGCTCACCGCGGCGCTGCCGCTGGCGGGGGCGTCGGCGGGGTCGTAGGGACCCGTTCGGCGCACCAGGGGTCGTGGGCGCGGCGATCGCTTCCCAGACTCGGAGGGACAGGGGGGGCGGATTCAATCGGAGAGGTTTCCCGATGAGCATCAGGCTCCGCCGCGTCCTCGCGGTGACGGCAGTGGTTTCCCTCGGCCTCGGCGCGGCGTCCTGTGGCAGCGCCAAGCAGTCGTCGTCCGGAGGCGGTTCCGCAGGCGCCGCGAGCGCGAGCGGAGGCAGCGCGGCCGCGGTGGGCGCCGTGCGGATCGGCCTGCTGCTGCCGGAGACCAAGACCACCCGCTACGAGCAGTTCGACCGCCCGCTGATCGAGAAGAAGATCAAGGAGCTGGCCCCGGACGCCCAGATCGACTACTACAACGCCAACCAGGACGCGACCCTCCAGCAGACCCAGGTGGACACCGCCCTCACCAAGGGCGACAAGGTGCTGATCCTGGACGCGGTGGACTCCAAGTCGATCCAGTCCTCCGTCCAGAAGGCCCACGACGCGGGCGTCAAGGTGCTCGCCTACGACCGGCTCGCCCAGGGCCCGGCCGACGCGTACGTGTCCTTCGACAACCGCAAGGTCGGCGAGCTGCAGGGCCAGGCCCTGGTCGCCGCGGTCGGCGACAAGGCGAACGCGGGCGAGATCTTCATGATCAACGGCTCGCCGACCGACCCCAACGCGGCCGACTTCAAGGCCGGCGCGCACAGCGCCATCGACGGCAAGCTCAAGGTCGGCAAGGAGTACGACACCCCCCAGTGGGACCCGAACACCGCCAACCAGGAGGCCGCCGCCGCGATCACCGCGATCGGCGCGGCCAACGTGGTCGGCGCCTACTCCGCCAACGACGGCATGGCCGCGGGCGTCGCGACCGCGCTCAAGGCGGCCGGCCTGAGCGTCCCGCTCACCGGCCAGGACGCCCAACTCGACGGCATCCAGCGGATCGTGGCCGGCAGCCAGACCATGACCGTGTACAAGCCGCTCAAGCCGGAGACCGACTCGGCCGGCCAGATCGCGGTCGCCCTCGCCTCCGGCAAGCCGCTGGACTCCAGCCTGGTGCCGACCACGGTGACCAACGGCAGCGGCAACAAGGTGCCCGCCAACCTGCTCACCCCGATCGTCGTCACCAAGGACAAGGTCAAGGACACCGTGATCGCCGACGGCTTCTACACCGTCGCGCAGATCTGCACGCCGGACTACGCCGCCGCCTGCAAGGCCGCCGGCATCCAGTAAGCCGGCCGCGCCCCCGGAAACCGAACAGGCCCCGCCCCCACCACGGGTGCGGGGCAAGGGAGTTGGTCACTGTGCCAGGTGAGACCGTACTGGCCCTGCGCGGGGTCTCCAAACGGTTCGGCGCCGTCCAGGCGCTCACCGACATCGAACTGGAGGTGCACACCGGCGAGGTGCTGGCCCTGGTCGGCGACAACGGCGCCGGCAAGTCCACCCTGGTCAAGTCGATCGCCGGGGTGCACCAGCCCGACGAGGGCGCCATCGAGTGGCAGGGCCGGCCGGTCAGCATCCACCGGCCGCAGGACGCCCAGCAGTTGGGCATCGCCACGGTCTACCAGGACCTCGCGCTCTGCGACAACCTCGACGTGGTCGGGAACCTCTTCCTCGGCCGCGAGATCCGGCGCTTCGGCATCCTCGACGAGGTCGCCATGGAGAAGCGCTCCCGGACGCTGCTGGACACCCTCTCCATCCGCATCCCCAGCGTGCGGATCCCGGTCGCCTCGCTCTCCGGCGGCCAGCGCCAGGTCGTCGCGATCGCCCGCGCGCTGATCGGCTCGCCCAAGGTCGTGATGCTGGACGAACCGACCGCCGCCCTCGGCGTCGAGCAGACCGCCCAGGTGCTCGACCTGGTCGAGCGGCTGCGCGAGCAGGACCACGGGGTGATCCTGATCAGCCACAACATGGCGGACGTGATGGCCGTCGCGGACACCGTCGCGGTGCTGCGCCTCGGCCGCAACAACGGCGTCTTCGACAAGCGCAGCACCAACCAGGAAGAGATCATCTCGGCCATCACCGGCGCCACGGACAACGCCGTGACCCGGCGCAGGGCCCGCGGCCAGGAGGACTCCCCGTGAGCGACCACACCCCCGGGAACACCCCCGGCGACGAACCCGGACGGCACCGCCCCCGGCTGCCCGAGGACTCCATGCCCACCGGCGGCGTCAACGCGCCCGTCCCGGTCGCCCCCGAGGCCACCCCCGCGGTCGACCCCCGGCTGATCGTCCGCCAGGAGGGCATCAAGGGCTACCTGGGCGAGTTCCGCCGCCGGATGAGCAGCGGCGAACTGGGCTCGCTGCCCGTCGTGCTGGCCCTGATCGTGATCTGGGCGGTGTTCGGCAGCCTGAACAGCAGCTTCCTGTCCGCCCAGAACCTCTCCAACCTGTCCCAGCAGATCGTCGGCACCGGCATGATCGCGATCGGCGTGGTCTTCGTGCTGCTGCTCGGCGAGATCGACCTCTCGGTCGGCTCGGTCAGCGGCCTGTGCGCGGCGATCTTCGCCGTCCTGAACGTCAGCAACGGCGTCAACCAGTGGGTCGCCCTGATCACCGCGATCGTCGGCGGGGCGATCGTCGGCACCATCCACGGCTTCTTCTTCGCCAAGATCGGCGTCCCGGCCTTCGTCGTCACCCTGGCCGGCAACCTCGGCTGGAACGGCCTGATGCTCCAGGTGCTCGGTGCCACCGGCACCGTCAACCTCTCCGGCAAGGACGTCGTCTCCCGGCTCTACAGCACCATCTACGGCCAGCAGATCGCCGCCTACGGCGCGGCCGCGGTCGGCGTGGTGCTGTTCCTGGGTGCCTCGCTGGTCGACTCCCGGCGGCGGCAGGCCGCGGGGGTGCCCTCCCGGCCGGTCGCCGACATCGTGCTGCGCACCGTACTGCTGGCGGTCATCGCCTTCCTCGCCGCCTACACGCTCAACCAGTACAAGGGGCTGCCGCTGGCCCTGCTGATCTTCCTGATCTTCATCGTGGTGCTGGACTTCGTGCTGCGCCGCACCACGTACGGCCGCCAGGTGTTCGCGGTCGGCGGCAACATCGAGGGCGCCCGCCGGGCGGGCATCAACATCTCGTGGATCCGGATCAGCGTGTTCGCCACCTGCTCCACCATGGCCGGGATCGGCGGCCTGTTCCTGGCCGCGCAGATCCAGTCCGCCAGCCAGACCTCCGGCGGCGGCAACCTGCTGATGAACGCCATCGCGGCGGCCGTCATCGGCGGCACCAGCCTGTTCGGCGGGCGCGGCAAGACCTGGTCGGCGCTGCTCGGCGCGCTGGTGATCGCCTCGATCCAGTCCGGGATGAACATCCAGGGCCTGAGCAACGCCATCCAGTTCATGATCACCGGCGCGGTGCTGCTGGCCGCCGTCGTGGTCGACTCGCTGGCCCGGCGCACCCAGCGGGCCGCCGGGCGGGCGTGAGTGCGGCCCGAGGGGCCCTATGCTGCGGGAATGCCGAGTGAGCTGCGAGTTCATCGACCGGACACCGATCAGGCCTTCATCCTGCGGGAGACCGAACTGACGTCCGTGCCCTTCGTCCCCGAGATCCGCCTGCACATGGCGCAGGACGCCATCGCGCTCTGGGAGACCACCGAACGCGAACGCGGCGAGATCGGACTCCCGCCGCCGTTCTGGGCCTTCGCCTGGGCCGGCGGGGTCGCGGTCGCGCGCTACGTGCTGGACCACCCCGAACTGGTCGACGGGCGGGCGGTGCTGGACATCGCGGCCGGCTCCGGACTGGTCGGAGTGGCCGCCGCACTGCGCGGCGCGACGGGAGTCCGGGCGGCCGAGATCGACGCCTACGCGGTCGCCGCCATCGGACTGAACGCCGAGGCCAACGGCGTCCGGGTGGACGGCGCGCTGGTCGACCTGGTCGACGGGGACGGCGCACCCGCCGAGGTGGTGCTGGCCGGTGACGTGTTCTACGAGCGCACCATGGCCGCCCGCTTCCTGCCCTTCCTGGAACGGGCTGCCGCCCGCGGCGCCACCGTGATCGTCGGCGACCCGGGCCGCGCCTACCTGCCCCGGGACCGGTTCACCGCGGTGGCCTCCTACCAGGTGCCGGTGGTGGCGGACCTGGAGGACACCTCGGTCAAGACCACCACGGTGTGGCGCCTCGGCTGACCGTCGCCTCCGGCTTGCTACGGACCGTCCGCGACCCGTCCACGACCCGTCCACGACCCGGAATTCCGGGCGGCCAGGGCTGACACCCTGCTAGACAGGCCGGCATGACCGAACAGATCGTGCTGCGCCCCGCCCGCCCCGAGGAGATCCCCGCCCTGCTCGCCCTGTGGGCCCGGGCCGCCAAGGGCACCAGCATCACCGACGACGAGGCGGGCGTGGCCGCGCTGCTCGCCCGGGACCCTGAGTGCCTGATCGTCGCCACCACGGCCGAGGACCCGGGCACCCCGCTCGGCACCGTCATCGCCGGCTGGGACGGCTGGCGGTGCCACCTGTACCGCCTGGCCGTCGACCCCGGACACCGCCGCCGGGGCATCGGCGCCGCCCTGCTGGCCGCCGCCGAGGAGCGCTTCGCCGCACTCGGCGGCCGCCGCGCCGACGCGATGGTGCTGGACGACAACGCCCTCGGCCACCGCACCTGGCAGTCCGCCGGCTACCACCCCGAACCCCAGTGGAGCCGCTGGGTCAAGCCCCTGGTCGGCAACCGGGGTTGAGCGCTCCGGGGGTGACCCTGGGAGGACCGCGGCGGGAACGCCGTCCGGACGGCCGCCGAACGCTGGCGGCCGTCCACCCCGCGTGGTCCGCTGGGCCCGATGCGTGTGCGAACGGTCACGTTCCGCCACGCACGTCTCCGACCCGCCCACCCGACAGGGGACCCCCATGACCATGACCGAGAACGGCCTGCGGCTCGACTCGCCCGAGGATGCCGCCGACGTCCTGGCCGGCCTGACCGACTTCGAGCAGGCCCTCGCCTTCTACCACCGGCACCTCGCCCCGGACACCGCGATCAACCTGTCCGTCGCGGAGAACGTCCTGCTGTACCAGCAGTCGATGGACACCGACGTGTTCAAGAAGATCAAGCTGATCCCCGAGCGGAACATCCAGTACATGGCCTCGGCCGGCACCCCGCAACTGCGCCGGCAGGTCGCGGAGCTGCTCAGCCGGGCGTTCGGCGAGACCGTCGCGGAGGAGAACGTCTTCGGCTGCGCCGGGGTCTCCTCCGCGCTGGAGTGCATCGCCTTCGGGCTGATGCGCAAGGGCGCGGGCACGCCGGCGCTCAAGCCGAAGGACGAGGTGCTGATCCCGGCGCCGTACTGGCAGGGCTTCAACTGGTCCTTCCAGGAGCGGCCCAAGCTCAAGTGCGTCCCGGTGAACCTGCCCACCACGGGCAAGAACCGGTACCGGCTCACCCTGGACCTGATCATCGAGGCCTACGAGGCACGGCAGAAGGCCGGCCACCGCCCCCGGATGCTCGTCCTCACCAACCCGCACAACCCGCTGGGCGTCAACTACGACCGGGCGCTGCTGGAGGAGATCTACGCCTGGGCGATGGCGTACACCGACATGCACATCATCTCCGACGAGATCTACTGCCACTCCCAACTCGAGAGCTCCGTAACGCCGTTCACCAGCGCGGTGAAGCTGGGGGCGTACTCGGGGTTCGCCGAGCGGATCCACGTGGTCTGGGGCTTCGCCAAGGACTTCGGGCTGTCCGGCTTCCGGACGGGCTTCGTGGTCTCCAAGAACCAGGCCGTCCACCGGGCCATGCTGGGCAACACCGACCCGGCCGAGCGGACCCACCCGCTGCCCTGGTTCACCCCGTTCGACTCGCTGAAGACCTACGTCATCGGCGAGTTGCTCAGCGCCCACCACAACGGCGAGCGCTACTCGACGTACGCGATGAAGACGTACCCGGGGCTGCTCAGCGAGAGCTTCCGTGCGGTCAAGGGCGCGCTGGACGCGGCCGGGATCAAGTACGTCCACCGGGAGGGGGACAACTCGGCGATGTTCTTCTGGTTGGACCTCACCGAGTACCTCGGCAAGCGCGCCGGGCACGCGCACGGGGAACTGCCGGTGATCAGGGCGGACGGGCTCGACCCGGACGAGAAGTGGCTGTTCGACCATCTCGCGGCCTCGCCCACCGAGGTCACCCTGCTGCCTGGTGGGGTGATGCACAACCCCGTGCCGGGGTTCTTCCGGCTCTGCTTCACCGCGAGCCCGGCCAAGGAGGTGGTGGACGCGGTGGGGCGGATGGCCACGGCGCTCGGCAAGCTCAAGTGACCGCGTGGAGTTGAAGTGACCGTCTGCGGCCCCGGCGTGCTGCCGGGGCCGCACGCCGGCCGTCAGCCGCGCAGCTCGGCCAGCCAGGCCTCGACCTCGTCGGCGCTGCGGGGGAGGTCGGCGGAGAGGTTCTCGTTGCCGCCCTCGGTGACCAGGATGTCGTCCTCGATCCGCACCCCGATGCCCCGGTACTCCTCCGGCACCGTCAGGTCGTTCTGCTGGAAGTAGAGGCCCGGCTCGACGGTGAGCACCATGCCCGGCAGCAGGGTGCCGTCGACGTGCTCCTCGGTGCGGGAGTGGGCGCAGTCGTGCACGTCGATGCCGAGCATGTGGCCCGTGCCGGCCAGGGTGAAGCGGCGATGCAGGCCCAGCTCGTACACCTTGTCGGCGGTGAGGTCGCCGAACAGGCCCCAGGCGGTGAGGTGTTCGGCGAGCTCGCGCTGGGCGGCGTGGTGGAAGTCGCGGAAGTCCGCGCCCGGCTTGACGGCGGCGATGCCGGCCTCCTGGGCGGCGTGCACCGCGTCGTAGACCTTGCGCTGGATGTCGGTGAACCGGCCGGAGACCGGCAGGGTGCGGGTCACGTCGGCGGTGTAGAGCTCATCGGTCTCCACACCGGCGTCGAGCAGCAGCAGGTCGCCGGGGCGGGCCTGGCCGTTGTTGCGCACCCAGTGCAGGGTGGTGGCGTGCGGCCCGGCGGCGGCGATGGTGCTGTAGCCGACGTCGTTGCCCTCCAGGCGGGCCCGGACGAAGAAGGTGCCCTCGATCAGCCGCTCGGGCGTCGCGGCGTCCGTGCTGAGGACGCGCACCACGTCCTCGAAGCCGCGCGCGGTCGCCTGGCAGGCGAGGCGCAGCTGGGCGATCTCGAACTCGTCCTTCACCAGGCGCATTCCGGAGAGGAAGACCTCGAACTCGCCGTCCCGCTCGGGGTTCGCGCGCTCCCCGAGGGTGGCCTCGACCCCGGCGTCGTGCCTGCGCAGCACCCGGACCGGGGCGGTGGCCGCGCCGAGGTCGGTGCGCACGGCGCGGACGTCCCGGCAGGGCAGGCCGAGCAGCCGCTCGCTCTCGGTCAGGCTGTTGCGCCGGCCGTCCCACAGCTCGCCGTGGCCGTCGAGCCAGAACTCGCCGCTCTCGATGTCGGAGCGGTTGCGCAGGTAGAGCACGGCCCGGTGGCCGCTCTCGCCGGTGGGCTCCAGCACCAGCACGGCGTCCTGGGACTGGTCGCCGGTCAGGTAGACGTAGTCGGAGGACGGGCGGAACGGGTAGTCGGTGTCGTTGGCCCGCACCTTGGGGTTGCCGGACGGGACCACCAGCAGCTCGCCCGGGAAGGCGGCGGACAGCGCGGCCCGGCGGCGCTCGGTGTGGGCGGCCTGCGGGATCGGCTCCAGGGCGTGGCGCTCGGTGTCGGCCCACCCGTGCTTCATGCTCTCGGCGAGCTCCTCGGTCACCCCGCGCGTGAGGCCGTTCTTGCGGTACTTGATGGGCTCGGTGGGCTCGGTGGGCTCGGTCACAGCGGACTCCGGGTGTGGGTACGTGGGTACGTAACAAGCGTTGTGTACCGTATATCGAACGGCGTCCGAAGAGAAGAGGGCGGGGTCGTCGGGGTCTTTTCCGGGCCCCGCCGCCTGGGGCTGCGGCCGACTGCGGCAGGGTGCTCGGGGTGCTCCGGATGAGGCAGGATGATCGGCATGACGGACACCCTCAGCTGGCTCGCGGAACCGCAGTCGATCGCCTACGGCGGCTACAGCGTGGTCCTGGCCCGGGGCCTGGAACCCGCGGAACTCGTGGCCCGGATCGCCGCCGAGGCCTTTCCCCGGCGCACCGCGCTCCCGCTCGGGCCGTGCACGGGCGAGGATCTGATCGAGGACCACGAGCTCGACTTCTCGAGCGGCACGGACGACGTCGCCCTGCGCTACGGCCAGGCCGACGGCCTCGCCTACGCGGTCGCGTACGGCTACTGGCAGGGCGAGTTGTCCCTCCCGGACTCCGTCTCCCGGGGCGGCGCCGACGTGTACCACGTCGAGTACGAGGAGGAGAACGGCAAGCCGGTACCGCCGCAGTTCCACTCCTCGCGGGACGGCCGCCCGCTGTGCGCCTTCAACCTCCACCTGGACTCCAGCTGGGGCTTCGACGGCGTCGACGGCGATCCGGTGACCGCCGCCGCGGTGACGGCCGACCTCGCCGCTGCCGGACTCCCCGACCCGGAGAACCGGAGGTACGAGTCCGTCCACCGCACCTGCCTGGAACTGCTCGGCCGCCGCTTCGGGCTCACCCTGCCGCGCGCGGCCGTGGTGGACGGCGAACTGCCCGCCGTACTGCTGGAGGTCGCGTGACGGCGCCGGGGGCGCACTGGGCGTTCGGCTGCGCGGAGTGCTACGGGGAGGACCCGGAGGCGGTGTGGGCGCGCCAGCGGGAGGGCTTCGCCTACGAGGCGGCGGTGGTGGCCGACCCGCACTTCTCCGTGTCCATCCGCCGCTGCCTGGCCTGCGCGCAGCGGTTCGGCTGGATCCGTACCGAGTTCACGAACTGGTCGGGCGGCGACGACGCCTCCTACGTGACGCTCGTGCCGCTCACCGGCCAGGAGTCCACCGCGCTGGCCGTCGGCACCCTGGCCCCGCTCGACCTCGGCCCGCTCGGCGAGGGCCGCCGCCACCTCCACCACGACCGGCCGAGCAGCGGCCCGGCACGGCTGCACTGGGCCACCGGGCCGTTCCCGGTCGAGGAAGGGCACTGAGGCGTCGGGCACCACTGAGGCGTGGGGCACCACTGAGGCGTCAGGGCGGGGATTCCCTGACGCCTCAGTGGGGGCTCGGTGCCGGGCTCAACGATCACGGAGGGCGGTAGACGGACTGCGAACGTCCGTTCCGGGTCGGCGGGGGCGGGATGTTGATCGACTGTCTACCGGCTGCTGCGAACGTGCGGGCGCTTGAGTCCCACGTGAGCAAGGAGCACGGAACGTGTTGCGAACTGTTGTGAACCGCACGGTGGTTGTCGGTGCGGTGATTCTGGCGGGAGTGTCCGGGCTCGCCGCCGTGGCGGCGGGGGATCCCGCACGGCACGGCTCGCCGGCTGCACCGCCGTCGGCCTGCGGGGGGTCGGCGGACGTGCAGTGCCTGGCGAGCAAGGTCGCCTGGAACGGGACGGGGCTGGTCATCCGGTTGAAGTAGCGGACCCGTCGGCGGTGGCCAGGGCCGTCAGCAGCGACCGGGCGTCGGCGGACTCCGGGGCACCCAGGCCGCTGAGCAGCCGGTGCGCCTGCGCCGCGTGAACGCGGGCGGCGGACTGGTCACCGCGGGCGGTCACCGCATGGGCCAACACCAGGTGGGCGAGAGCGCGTTCGCGCTGTCGCCCACCTTGCGTTGCGAGCCGTAGGGCTCGGGTCGCCTCGTCGACGGCCTCCTCGACCCGGCCGAGCAGCCGCAGCACGTCGGCCAGGCGGCTGCGGGCCGCCGACTCGCGGTCCAGGTCCCCGGCCGGGCCCGCGCGGTCGACGCAGGAGCGGAGCTGGGCGGCGGCCTCGTCGAGTCGGCCCAGCTCCTGGTGGGCGAGGCCGAGGACGTAGTGGACGTAGGCGGTCATCGCGGCGTCGGCGGTGCCGTCGGGGTCGGCGAGGAGCTGTGCGCAGGTCTCCGCGGCGTCCGTCGCTCGGCCGCTGCGGATCCGGGACAGCGCCGCGTTCGCGGTGCTCGCCACCTCGCCGGAACGGTGGCCGAGGCGGCGGGCGAGGGCCGCCGCCTCGTCGAAGGCGACGATCGCCTCCTCGTGGCGGGCCTGGGCCTGGGCGATCAGGCCCAGGTCGTTGAGGGCCTGCCGGAGCACGGCCGGGTCGTCCGCCTCCTGGCAGGCCCGGGCGGCCTGACGGGCCTGCTCGGCGGCCTCCTCCAGCCGGGCCCGGCCCAGCAGGACGGTGCCGAGGAGGAACCGGGCGCGGCCCTCGGCGGCGCGGTCGCGGCAGCTGACGGCGGCCGTGACGAGGAGGCGGGCGGCCTCCTCCGCCCCGCCGGCGAAGGCGCCGAGGCCCAGGGGACTGAGGGCGACCAGCAGGTCGACGGCGGAGCGTACGGCGGTGGCGTCCGGGACGTCCGGGCCGTGCGTGGCGATGGCCGCGGCGAGCGCGACGGCGCCGGGAGTCTCCGCCCGGGCCCAGCGGCGGGCGTCCGGCAGGTCCGTGAAGACCGGGTGGGGAGCCGGTGCACCGAAGACGTCGGCGACCGGGTCGCCGGGGACGGCGAGGGCGAAGGCCGTCCGGGCGTGGGTGAGGAGCAGGGCCAGGAGGTGGTGGTGGGCGGTGGTGCGCTCGGTCGCGTCGAGGCGCAGGGACCTCCGGCGGGCGAAGGCCCGGACCAGGTCGTGGAAGCGGTAGCGGCCGGCGCCCGTCGACTCCAGCAGCGCCTGGTCCACCAGCGCCTCCGTGAGGTGCTCCGCCTGGTGCTCGGGAAGGCCCAGGACGGCGGCCGCCGAGGCCAGGCCGATGTCCGGCTCCACCCAGGAGAGCCTGCGGAAGGCCGTCGCCAGGCGCGGCGGGAGGAGCCGGTAACTCAGCTGGAAGACCTGCTCGATCGCGGGGATGCCCTCGCGGTCGTCGGCCAGGAGCCGGACGAGCTCGGCGATCGGCTGGTCCGGGGTGGCGGCGAGCCGGGCCGCGGCGATCCGTACGGCGAGGGGGAGGCGGCCGCAGGCCTCCACCAGCAGCGCGGCATCGGCGCGTTGGGCGGCTCGGCGGGCGGTACCGATGACCGAGTCGAGCAGGCCGATCGCCTCCGGCGGGCTGAACACGTCCAGGGCGATCCGCAGGACGGACGGGATGCTCGGCAGCGCGGTGCGGCTGGTGACGATGACGGCGCAGTCGGAGGAGCCGGGGAGGAGCGGGTGGAGCTGGGCGTCGTCGCGGGCGTTGTCGAGGAGGATGAGCAGCTGCTTGCCGGTGGTGGCGGTACGGAAGAGGGCGGACCGGCCCGCGAGGTCCCGGGGGACGGCGGACGGGCGGATGCCCAGGGTGGCCAGGAAGTCCGCGAGGATGTCGGAGGCACTGGCGGGGACGAGGTCGGCGCCCCGGAGGTCGGCGTAGAGGCGGCCGTCCGGGAAGTGGGGGCGCAGCGAGTGGGCGGCGCGCACGGCGAGGGCGGTCTTGCCGACGCCGGCCATGCCGGTGACGGTGACCAGGCGCAGGCCGGGGGTGGTCCGGTGGGTGAGGGCGTGGGCGATGTCGGCGACATGGGGCTGGCGGCCGGTGAAGTGGGGTGGGGCGGAGGGGAGTTGGTCCGGGTCCAGCTCCTGGCGGAGGGCGGTGATCTCGGGCCCGGGCTCGATCCCGAGGTGCTCGACCAGCCGGGAGTGGAGCGCGTCGTAGACCGCCCGGGCCTCGGCCGTGCGGCCGCTGCGGTGCAGGGTGCGGATGAGCAGGGCCTGGAGGCGTTCGCGGAAGGGGTGTTCGGCGGCGAGTGCCTCCAACTCCGCCAGCTGGTCGGCGGAGTGGTCGAGGGCGAGGTGCTCCTCCTGGAGTGTGAGGCGGAGTTCGGAGAGTCGTTGCCGCTCGCGGCTCATGAGGGGGCCGGGCAGATCGGCGAGCGGCTCGCCGCGCCAGAGCGAGAGGGCCTCGGCGAGGTGTTCCCGGGCCTGGTGCGGGTGGCTGGCGGCGAGTTCGTGGAGCTGTTTGACCCGCCAGAGATCGATGTGGTCGGGGTCCACTGCCAGCCGGTAGCCGCCGGATTGGGAGAGCAGGAGGGAAGGCTTCTCGCGTACCGGCTCCAGCAGCTTGCGCAGTTGCGAGATGTAGGAACGGAGGGCGACGACGGGCGATCCTGGAGGCTCGTCGCCCCATAAGTCGTCGACCAGTTGGTCGATCGCGACGACGGAGTTCGGCCGGAGGAGGAGCGACACCAGCACCGCCCGCTGCCGAGGCGCCCCCAGCTCGATGGCCGCACCGGCGCGCTGCACGCGGAGCTGCCCGAGTAGGGCGAAGCTCAACGGGTCCGGATGGCCGACTGGTCGCAAGGCGCTTCCCCCAATAGCTCAAGACGGTGCCGAATCGTCGACTGGCTCCACATCCTTGCTGTCGTGGCGTCCGTTCACAAAGCGTGCTGTCAACTCTCGGCCACTGCAGTCCGGTTCATTGCCGTGTTCCGCGTCCAAAGCCTTGACCGGCCACGGGGGGTGGCGGATCCTCGGGGCATGACCGTGCCTGTGCAACGCCGTCCCGGTGGTTCCCGGGCCAATGCGGTGGCGGTGTTGCTGCTCGCGGGTGGGGCCGTCGCCTCGTTGGCGCTGCCGTGGGCCGCCTACAGCGGGGAGAGCGGCGGCCTGGAGTGGTCGGGCTTCGACTTCCTGAACAGCCCGCGCTGGGTCGGGGAGTTGACCAACGGCGCCGACATCTGGATGGGCGGCTTGCAGTGGCTCGGCCTGGTGCTGGTCGGCCTGTCCGTGCTGCGTCTGCTCACGCGGGAAGTCCGGCTGGCCGGCCTGTCGTTGCTGCTGGCGGCCGGGGTGGCCGGTGCCGCCATCGGATCGCTGGTGCAGTTCCACAAGGTGCTCCAGGACGCGGGTGGCTTCGCCCCGTCCATGCAGGCGGGCCCGGTCGTCGCCGCGGTCGCCGCCGTGCTGTGCTTCCTGGTCGCCTGCTTCGGCCCTGCCACCGAGCACCGTTGAGCCTGTTGATCTCACGGGGCGGTGCGGGCTTCTCGCACCAGCTCGAAGCCCGTACCGCCTTTCTGCTCCTCAGACGCCGTTGAGGGCGTAGTTGCGGAAGGTGGCGAGCAGCGGCAGCACCTCGGTCTTGTTGGGGTCCTCGGTCACGGCCCGCATCGCGTCGATGACGGTGTGGGCGATGACCTTGGTGACGGTGAGGTCGTCCGCGGCGGCGACCGTGCCCCAGGCCTTGAGGGTCTGGGTGAGCAGGGCGCTCATCCGCGCGCCGATGTTGGCGCTGACGGCGTCCGAGAGTTCGGCGATCTCCTCGTCGCTCATGCTGGACCGCAGCCCGAAGGCCAGGGCCATCAGCGTGTCCATCGCGTGCTCGCCGTACGCGGCGACCAGCGCCGGCAGCGACCGTTCCCCGGCAGTGCCGGCCGTGAGGGCGACCAGCGCCTCGTCGTCGTCCTTCCAGGCCGCCTCCAGGGCGGCCAAGGCCCGGAGGGCCTCGTCCATGCTCAGCCCGTCTGTCATGCGGGCAACGCTATTGAGCCCCTGGTGCCCGGATCTGCAATTCGGGCACCAGGATCACTCCATCGAGCGAAGCGGGGGCTATTCCGGCCGGTGGACGTGTGCGAAGTGCTCGGCGTTCCAGCTGCCGCCCAGCTCGGGGGCCAGGGAGGCGACGGCCAGGGCCGCGAAGTCCTCGGCCGCGCCCGCCCGTTCCGGCAGGGCGCCGAGCAGCGGGGCGCCGGCCGAGCGGGGGAGGTCGGCGAGGTTGCAGCGTTCGGCGAGGCCGGGCTCGGCGGGCCAGGAGCCGACGACGACGCCGGCCAGCGGGAGTTCGCGGGCGGCCAGGGCCTCGGCCGTGAGCGAGACGATGTTGAGGGTGCCGAGTCCGGCGGAGGCGATCAGCAGCACCTCGGCGTCGAGGCCCGCCTCCCGGACGGCCCGGGCCTGGTCGGCGAGGGTGCGGCCGTCACCGTCGTAGCGGACGAGGAGCCCGCCGGCGCCCTCGACCAGCACCAGGTCGTGCGTGGCGGCGAGGTCCCGTACGGCGGTGACCACCTCGGCGGGGGAGAGGTACGGCATGCCGGCCCGCCGGGCGGCGGTGTCGGGGGCCAGTGGCTCGGGGTAGCGCACCAGCTCACGGAGCGTCAGTTCCCCTGCCAGGCGCTGCACTTCGGCCGCGTCGCCCGGCTCGCCCGGCGCGACGCCGGTCTGTCCGGGCTTGAGCACGGCGACCTTCCGGCCGGCCCGCAGGGCGGCCGAGGCGAGGGCCGCGGTGGCGACGGTCTTGCCGACGTCCGTGTTGGTGCCCGTCACGAACAGGATGCGCGCGCTCATCCGGCCACCGCCGCGGCGGTCACGGCGGCAGCGATGCGTGCCACGTCCTCGTCCTCCGTCACATAGGGGGGCATGGTGTAGATCAGGTCCCGGAAGGGGCGCAGCCAGACGCCCTCGCGGGCCGCCGCCTCGGTGGCGGCCGACACGTCCACCGGGTGGTCCAACTGCACGACGCCGATGGCCCCTTGGACCCGTACGTCGTGTACGCCCGGCAGGTCGGCGGCCGGGGCGAGGCCCTCGACCAGCCCGGTCTCGATGCGCTTGACCTCCACCGCCCAGTCCTGCCCGAGCAGCAGGTCCAGCGAGGCGTTGGCGGCCGCGCAGGCCAGCGGGTTGCCCATGAAGGTCGGCCCGTGGGCGAGGACGGGCATCTCGCCGCGGCTGATGCCGTCGGCGATCTCGCCGGTGCACAGCGCGGCGGCCAGCGTCAGGTAGCCGCCGGTGAGCGCCTTGCCCAGGCACATCACGTCGGGGCTGACGCCCGCGTGGTCGGCGGCGAACAGGGCGCCGCTGCGGCCGAAGCCGGTGGCGATCTCGTCGAAGACCAGCAACACGCCGTGGCGGTCGCAGAGTTCGCGCAGCATCCGCAGGTAGGCGGGGGAGTGGAACTGCATCCCGCCGGCGCCCTGGACCACCGGCTCGACGATGACGGCGGCCAGCTCGTCGGCGTGACGGGCCATCAACTCCTCGAACCGCGCCGCGTATTCGGGGTCGAGCGGGGCGTCGAAGCCGGCCGGCGGCTGCGGGGCGAAGAGCTGTCCGGGCAGCACTCCGCCCCACAGGTGGTGCATCCCGCCGTCCGGGTCGCAGACCGACATCGGGTGGAAGGTGTCGCCGTGGTAGCCGCCGCGCCAGGTCAGCAGTCGGCGCTTCCCGGGTCGCCCGGTCGACTGCCAGTACTGGAGGCACATCTTCATCGCGACCTCGACCGCGACCGAGCCCGAGTCGGCGAGGAAGACGTGCTGGAGCGGCTCCGGGGTGATCTCGACCAGCCGGGAGGCGAGCCGGACGGCGGGCTCGTGGGTGAGCCCGCCGAACATCACATGGCTCATCCGCCCCAGCTGCTCGCGCACCGCCTCGTCCAGCACCGGGTGCCGGTAGCCGTGGATGGCCGCCCACCAGGACGACATCCCGTCGACCAGCTCGCGCCGCCCGCCCGCGACGGGCTCGGCGAGGCGCAGTCTGACGCCCGAGGCGGATTCGACCACGTACGGGGTGACGGTGCCGGGCATCGGCCCGTACGGGTGCCAGACGTGCGCCCGGTCGAGGGCGAGCAGCGTGTCCGCGGACAGCTGGGACATGGTGGGATCGCTCCGGAGTGTGCGGGGAAGGTCAGGCGTTGGGCGCGAGTTCGGTGCCGGCGCCGCGGCGGCGGACCTTGACCAGGTCCTCGCGCAGCTCGTCGTTCGCACCCTCCGGGGCGACCGTCGTGGCCTCGGCGAGGGGGGCGTGCGAGTGCCCGCCGCAGGGCCCGCAGCCGCCGCCGCTGCCGCAGGCCGAGGCCGCGGTGCCGCAGCCGCCGCCGGCCTGGGCGGCCTCCGCGACGTCCGCGCGGTGGCGGGGCAGGGTGGCCTCGCCGGCGCCCTCGACCTCGAAGCCGGCGTCCTTGATCATGTCGAGGTCGGCCTGCCCGGCCTGGCCCTCGCTGGTCAGGTAGTCGCCGAGGAAGATCGAGTTGGCGATGTGCAGGCCGAGCGGCTGCATGGTGCGCAGGTGGACCTCGCGGCCGCCGGCGATCCGCACCTCGGTGTCGGGGTTGACGAAGCGGACCATCGCCAGGATGCGCAGGCAGCGCTGCGGGGTGAGGTTCCACTCCTTGGCGAGCGGGGTGCCCTCGAAGGGGATGAGGAAGTTGACCGGGACGGAGTCCGAGCCGAGCTCGCGCAGCGCGAACACCACGTCGACCAGGTCCTCGTCGGTCTCGCCCATGCCGGCGATCAGGCCGGAGCAGGCGGACAGCCCGGCACCGTGGGCCTTCTGCACCGTGTCGACCCGGTCCGCGTAGGTGTGGGTCTTGGTGATGGTCCCGTAGGTGTTCTCGGAGGTGTTGAGGTTGTGGTTGTAGGCGTCGGCACCGGCCGCCTTCAGCCGCTCGGCCTGGTTGTCGGACAGCAGGCCGAGGCACACGCAGATCTCGACCTCGGGGTCGGCGTCCTTGATGGCGGCCATGGTGTCGGTGACCCGGTCGATGTCACGGTCCGTCGGGCCGCGGCCGCTGGCGACCAGGCAGACCCGCTTGGCGCCGCCGGCCACCCCGGCGCGGGCGGCGTCGGCGGCCTGGTCCGGCTTGAGCCAGGTGTACTTGAGGATCTCGGCCTTGGACCCGAGCCGCTGCGAGCAGTAGGAGCAGTCCTCGGGGCAGAGCCCGCTCTTGAGGTTCACCAGGTAGTTGAGCTTGACCCGGCGGCCGAACCAGCGGCGGCGCACCTTGCCGGCCGCGGCGACCACGTCGAGCAGCTCGTCGTCGGTGGTGGCGAGGACGGCCAGGGCCTCCTCGCGGGTCGGGACTTCGCCGCGCAGGCCCTTGGCGGTGAGGGTATCGAGCAGATCCATGGGGCCGATCCTGCCTGGTGGCGCGCGAACGGCGCCAGAGCAAACCCACCAGAAGATCCCCGGAAGGATGTGCCGATTGCCACAGTGTCGAAGCTCACGGCGTCGGCGCTGGTCACGCGCTTGACGGCGGCGCCGACGAGAGGTTACCGACGGGTAGCGGCGGGGCCCGACGGAGTGCGTGCCCGGGTGCGTCCCGGGGGAAGATCGACAAGCCCCGACCCCGTGACCCAGGCCACCCGGCCGATGCTTAGAATCTGCGCCATGACCACGCAGGGGGCGCGCACCCCGACTCCGGGAGAGGGCCAGGACGGCCAGGCAGGACAGCGGACCGACGGGGGAGCCGGGGTCGCCGGGAGCGCCGCCGCAGCGGACCGCAGGCGCGGCCGGCGGGTGACCGGCCGCCGGGCGGTCGGCTGGGTCGTCATGGTGGGCGTGGTCGCGGCCGGCGGATGGATCATCACCCGCCCGACGCCCGGCGACTACATACCCGGCCTGGGCCCGTCCAAGGCGGACGCCGCCCGCACGCCCCCCGTGGTCGGCACCCCGCCGCCCACCACCGACCCCGAGGCCCTCAACGCCGGCAACCTGTTCCCCGCCCAGCGCCCGGTCGAGGTCGCCGGCTACAAGGCCCGGCGCGGCGGCATCCGGCAGGGCGAGAAGTGCGACGAGGTGCTCCAGGACCGTACCCAGGAGCTGCTCAAGGACAGCGGCTGCCAGGCCTACCTGATCGTCAGCTTCACCGGCGTCGACCACCCGGTGCGCAGCAGCGTCACCCTGCTGCGCTTCGCCGACCAGGCCGCCGCCGCCAGGGCCGCCGACACTCTGCGCGGCAAGCCCGGCGTGGTCGCCTTCATGCTCGCCGACACCAACATCGCGCCCGCCCCGTCCGCCGGCAGCGCCAAGCCGGGCAGCGAGGCCCGGGTCGAGGCGGTCGGCCACTACGTGACCGTCACCAGCTCCCGCCCCGGCGACGCCCGCCCGGCCGACACCGCCTCCTCGAACCCGGCGCCGTCCACCCCGGCGCCGACCGCATCCGGTTCAGGCGGTGAGCCGAACCTGGACGAGGCCACCCGGGCGCTGTCCTACGCGGCGGGTCAGCCGTTTGTGTGGATGTGACAAACGCCAAGGGGCCCGGCGCGCGCCGGGCCCCTTTTGACGTTCACTCAACCGTCGATCCTGACGGAGGGTCAGCCGCCGAGCCGGTCCACCGCGGTCACCCGCACGACCGCCCGGCCCTCCTCGTCCGAGCCGTACAGGTCGACCTCGGCGCTGATGCCCCAGTCGTGGTCGCCCTCCGGGTCGTCGAAGATCTGCCGGACCTTCCAGGCGGAGTCCTCCTCCTCGATGATCAGCATCTTGGGGCCGCGCGCGTTCGGGCCGGTGCCCAGGTCGTCGTACTCGTCCCAGTACCCGTCCATGGCGTCCGCCCAGCGGTCCGCGTCCCAGCCGTACTCGCCGTCCAGCTCGCCGAGTTCGTTCCAGTGCTCCAGCGCGCACAGCTCCACCCGGCGGAACATCTCGTTGCGCACCAGCACCCGGAAGGCCCGCGCGTTCGCCGTCACCGGCGCCGGCTTGTCGTCCAGGGTGATCTCGGCGGTGGCCGCGTCGGTCGGGTTGGCCAGCTGCTCCCACTCGTCCAGCAGGCTGGAGTCGACCTGGCGGACCAGCTCGCCGAGCCAGGCGATGACGTCCTTGAGGTCGTCGGTCTTCACGTCCTCGGGGACGGTCTGCTCCAGCGCCTTGTACGCCCCGGCCAGGTAGCGCAGCACGATGCCCTCGGTGCGGGCCAGCTCGTAGAAGCCGACGTAGTCCGAGAAGGTCATCGCCCGCTCGTAGAGGTCCCGCACCACGGACTTCGGCTGCAGCTGGTGGTCGCCGATCCACGGGTGCGCCCGGCGGTACACCTCGTAGGCGTGGGTGAGCAGCTCCTCCAGCGGCTTCGGGTAGGTGATCTCCTGGAGCCGCTCCATCCGCTCCTCGTACTCGATGCCGTCCCGCTTCATCTCGCCGACGGCCTCGCCGCGCGCCTTGTTCTGCTGGGCGGCGAGGATCTGGCGCGGGTCGTCGAGGGTCGCCTCGACCACCGAGATGACGTCCATCGCGTACGACGGCGAGGTGGGGTCGAGCAGCTCGAAGGAGGCCAGCGCGAAGGTGGAGAGCGGCTGGTTGAGCGCGAAGTTCTCCTGGAGGTCCAGGGTCAGGCGCACGATCCGGCCCTCGGCGTCCGGCTCCGGCAGCCGCTCCACCACGCCGCCCTCGAGCAGCGAGCGGTAGATCGCGATCGCGGTGCGGATGTGCCGGCGCTGCGCGGCCTTGTCCTCGTGGTTGTCGGTGAGCAGCTTGCGCATCGCCTCGAAGGCGTTGCCCGGGCGGCCGATCACCGACAGCAGCATCGCGTGGCTCACCTTGAACCGGGAGACCAGCGGCTCCGGGTCGGCGCCGATCAGCTTGTCGAAGGTCTCCTCGGTCCAGCCGACGAAGCCCTCCGGTGCCTTCTTCCGCACCACCTTGCGCTTCTTCTTCGGGTCGTCCCCGGCCTTGGCGATCGCCTTGTCGTTCTCGATCACGTGCTCCGGCGCCTGGGCGACGACCTGGCCCACGGTGTCGAAGCCGGCCCGGCCCGCGCGCCCGGCGATCTGGTGGAACTCACGGGCGCGCAGGATGCGTACGCGCTGGCCGTCGTACTTCGACAGGGCGGTGAACAGCACCGTGCGGATCGGCACGTTGACGCCCACGCCGAGCGTGTCCGTCCCGCAGATCACCTTCAACAGGCCCGCCTGGGCGAGGCGTTCGACCAGCCGGCGGTACTTCGGCAGCATGCCCGCGTGGTGCACGCCGATGCCGTGGCGCACGAACCGGGACAGGTTGCGGCCGAACTTGGTGGTGAAGCGGAAGCCGCCGATCAGATCGGAGATGGCCTCCTTCTCCGCCTTCGAGCACATGTTGATGCTCATCAGCGACTGGGCCCGCTCCACCGCTTCCTTCTGGGTGAAGTGCACGACGTAGACCGGCGCCTGACCGGTCTGCAGCAGCTCCTCCAGGGTGTCGTGCATGGTGGTGCGGCGGTACTCGTAGAACAGCGGCACCGGGCGGGTCGCGTTGCGCACCACCGTGGTCGGACGGCCGGTGCGGCGGGTCAGGTCCTCCTCGAACCGGCGCACGTCGCCCAGGGTCGCCGACATCAGCAGGAACTGCGCCTGCGGCAGTTCCAGCAGCGGGATCTGCCAGGCCCAGCCGCGGTCCGGCTCGGCGTAGAAGTGGAACTCGTCCATGACGACCTGGCCGATGTCCGCCCGGGTGCCGTCGCGCAGCGCGATCTGCGCCAGCACCTCGGCCGTGCAGCAGATGATCGGCGCGGTCGGGTTGACGCTCGCGTCGCCCGTCATCATGCCGACCTGCTCGGTGCCGAACATCTTCACCAGGTCGAAGAACTTCTCCGACACCAGCGCCTTGATCGGCGCCGTGTAGAACGTCCGCTGCCCCTCCGCCAGCGCCGCGAAGTGCGCACCCGCCGCCACCAGGGACTTGCCCGAGCCGGTCGGCGTCGCCAGGATGACGTTGTTCCCGGAGACCAGCTCGATCAGCGCCTCCTCCTGCGCCGGGTACAGCGTGATCCCGCGCTCCTCCGCCCAGGCTGCGAACGTCTCGTACAGCGCATCGGGAGTGGCGGGCTTCGGCATCAGATCAAGGAGGGTCACGCCGCTATCTTGCCTGCTCGCCGCCACCCCGGGCAAAGCCCGGCGGTGGGGCGCCGGGCCGGGGAACGGGACGGCGGGGTCAGAACGGCGCGGCGGGGGACTGCCCGGCCAGCTGGGGGTCGTTCGCGCAGCCCTCGGCGTGGACGAGTTCCCGCGCGGTGCGCAGGGCGGCGTCCACCCGGATCTGGTGCACCTTGACGGCGGGCGTCTCGGCGGGCACCCGGTCGCCGGTGATGGTGATCTTGCGGTACGGGAGCGGGGCGCTGCCGCCGTGGGCGGCGGGGGCGGAGGGGGCGGCGGGCGCGGCGGGCGGGTCGCAGCGCACCATCAGCTGCACCGTGCCGTCGTGGAACAGCCAGCCCTGCGCGCCCGAGCCGAACTCCAGCCGCGCCGGGCGGACCGGCTCCCAGCCGACGGCCTCGGCGTCGGCCTTCGCCCGCAGGAACCGCTCGTCCGCGTGCGCGACCTCGATCTTCGCGACCCAGTGGGTCCGGGCATCGTCACCCCGCCAGTCCACGGCGCAGACCGGATCCTCCAGGGTGTCCCGGTTGCCGAGCTGCTCCTTGCCCTGCCAGACGACGGCCTCGTGGCCCTTGCCGGACAGCGCCGCGAGGTCCTCGTGGGTGAAGGCGCTCCAACAGGCGGCCTGCGGCACGTCGGCCGACTGCGTGGACCGCCACCACCAGAACCCGCCACCGAGGCCGGCGGCCAGCACCGCCGTGCCCAGGACGACCGGCAGGACGCGCCCGCGTGAACGCTCAGCCATCGGCCTTCACCTTCTCCTGCACGAGATCGGGGATCGCCGGTGCGGCGGACGGCAGTTGGACCTGGTTGCTGCACCGGTACTCGGCGGCGGCGGCCCGGGCGATCTTCAACGCGATCTCGCCGTACGCCTGGCCCCCCTTCGGCTGACTGCCCTGCGCCGTCGGGGTGGTGTAGACCCCGTCGCTGCCGACGTCGACGCGGAAGTACGGCGGCGCCGCCTTGCGCTTGGGGTCGTTCCCGGCGGGGACCTGGAAGTCGCACCGCACGTACAGCCGGACGCGGTGGTTCCCGTCGGCGGTGGCCAGCCAGGCCGCGCCGGGGCCGCCGTCGAGCGGGGTGGCCCGGCGGTTGCGCGAGGCGTCCTGGGCGCGGTCCGCCTCCATGCCGCCCCAGGCGGGGTCGACCTTGACGGCCAGCAGCCGGCCCTTGCGGCCGTCGTCCCCGTGCCAGGAGAGGCGGCACGCATTGCTGCGGATCTCCGTCTCCTCCGGGGAGGTCGGCGTCTGGAGCCGGGGGTGCGGCGAGTCCTCCGAGACCTTTCCGAACTCGCCGGTGAGCGGCCTCAGGTCATTCCCGGAGAGCGCCGACCAGCAGGCGCTGCGGGGTATCTCCAGCGACCGCCACGGCCGCCACACCCAGAGCACGCTCCCGGCGATGAGGGCCACCCCGAGGACCCCCGCCGACCAGGGCACCCAGCGCCGCGGCCGCCGCTGCGGCGTCGGGGCGTCGGTCCAGTACGGGACTGTCTGCGCGACATCGGCCATGTTCAGTTTTCCGTCCGTATCGGGGTTGCGAGGGCCCGCACCGGGGATAGTCGTTTCGCTGTCCCGGCCGAATCGCCCGGGTCGGCTAAGAGCCGGGGATGCATTCGACGATCGAATTCGAAGTTCGTCACGTGTCCGTCCTCCAGGTGGATCGGCACGGAGCGTACCGAAATCATCGACGCTCCGTCGGCGAATCCGGCGGGAACGGCCGAATGAGAATACGGAATGGGCGATTCGGCATTTTCGGTATTCACCCGCGGTGAACTCCGTGTGGACGGCGACAAGAAAACCCCGGCCAAGCTGTGCCGAGTCGCACATTGCCCCCGTCTCGCCGCCCGTGCCAGAGTGCCGGGCATGGCCCACCCCCTCGCTTCCCAGACCCGCCCCGCCGTCACGCCCGCCCCCGGGGAGGTCTTCGACTGGCTCGACGAGGCCGCCGAGCTGCGCGCCGACGCCGGACTGACCCGGCGGCTGCGCAGCCGGCGCGCGGACGATGTGGTGCTGGACCTCGCGGGGAACGACTACCTGGGGCTCACCAGGCACCCGGTGGTGACGGCCGCGGCGGGCGAGGCCGCGCAGCGGTGGGGCGGCGGGGCGACCGGGTCGCGGCTGGTGACCGGGACGACCGCGCTGCACACCGAACTGGAGCAGGAACTGGCCGAGTTCTGCGGAGTGGAGGCCGCGCTGGTGTTCTCCTCCGGGTACACCGCCAACCTCGCCGCACTCACCGCGCTGACCGACCCGGACACCCTGATCGTCTCCGACGCCTACAACCACGCCTCGCTGATCGACGGCTGCCGACTCGCCCGCGCCGACGTCCACCGGGCGCCGCACAGCGACCCGGCCGCCGTGGCCGAGGTGCTGGCCGGGCGGCAGCAGCGGCGGGCGCTGGTGGTGAGCGACTCGGTGTTCTCGGTGGACGGCGACGCGGCGCCGCTGCGCGGGCTGTCCCAGGCCGCCCGGGCGCACGGCGCCGCTCTGCTGGTGGACGACGCCCACGGGCTGGGCGTGCTCGGCCCCGGCGGGCGCGGGGCGCTCGCGGCGGCCGGACTGGCCGGGGACCCGGACACCGTCGCCACCGTCACCCTGTCCAAGTCGCTCGGCTCCCAGGGCGGCGCGGTGCTCGGCCCGCGCCGGGTGATCCGGCACCTCACCGAGACCGCCCGCACCTTCATCTTCGACACCGGCCTCGCCCCCGCCGCCGTCGGCGCCGCCCTCGCCGCGCTGCGCCTGCTGCGCGCCGAACCGCAGCGCGCCGACCGGGCCCGCGAAGTCGCCCGCAGCCTCTCCGCCCAGCTCACCGCCGTCGGCCTGCACGCCTGCGAGCCGGACGCGGCTGTGGTCTCGGTCCGCGCCCCGGGCCCGGAAGCCGCCGTCACCTGGGCCGCCGACTGCCTCCGCGCGGGCCTCGCCGTGGGCTGCTTCCGCCCCCCGTCCGTCCCGGACGGCATCTCCCGCCTGCGCCTGACCGCCCGCGGGGACCTCACGGACGCCCAGATCACCGCCGCCGTCCGCACCATCGCCGACCTCGCCCCGACGGGCGCCCGGAGCGCATAGATGGCTGAGCCGCTGCTCTGGGACGACGTGGCGTACATGTTCGACCCGAGCGACGGGGGGACGCTGCCGGACGTGGTCGTGGAGGGCACCACGGCGGCCGACTGGCAGCTGCTGCTCGACCTCGTCCGGGAGCGGGGCTGGGCGCACGAGTACGACGACGGCGACACCGTCCGGCCGCTCCCCGCGGCCGTGACCGTGCTCGCGCGCCCGGACGACGCGGACTGCCCGAGCCTGGTGGTGCGGCCGACCGCGGACGTGTGCGCGATCTTCCGGTTCTACGCCGCCGAGACGATCGACTTCGACGTCTCGCTCCTGGAGATCCAGGGACAGGACCGCCTGGACGTGCTCTGCGCGTTCCTGACCGCGATCGGGCGCCGGCTGGGCAAACCGGTGGTGATGTACGCCGAGGGCGGCTACCCGGACTGCCCGATGATCGGGTACGACCCCGAGGCCGAGCGGGTCGTGCTGCTGCGTGCGGGGCGCATAGCCGCTCGGCGACCAAGCGATTCGATCAGGGCGTGAGGTCGATGGTCCGGACAGGCTCGGGAGGTCGGTGGATCGCCGCGAGGGCCAGGCGCCGGTCGAGTTCGGCGTCCAGCTGCCGGGTCTGCGCGGCGTCCGGGTCGTAGCCGATCCAGGACTTGAGGGCCGAGCGGGCCTGTTCGGCGCGCTCGGCCCGTTCGGCGGGGGTGAGCCGGCTGTCGGCGAGGCGGGTGAGGTAGGCGCGTAGAGAAAGGCGCTCGGCGGTCGCGATCTCGGCGAGCCGGTCGCGCGTTTCGACGGGGATCTGAATGGTGGCGTCGGCCATGGGAGGCTCCCTGGGGTTTCCGCCAGGGTACGGGGATACGCACCTGTACTCGCGGCTTTCCTCACGGTTGACCCTCGGGGTAGGAGGGTGAGATGGCTGATCTGCGGTGGGAGGACCACGCCGGGTGGCTGCTCGATCCGGGGCGGGACGGCTGGTTGCCGGGCGGGGGCATCGCGGGTACCACGGTGGGGGACTGGCAGGCGTTGCTGGACCTGGTGGTGGAGCGGGGCTGGGAGCGGCTGTTCCTGGTCGGGTGTTTCGAGATGGCGTTGCCGTCGGCGGAGGTGCTGTCCTGGCCGCGGGCCGGGGCCGCGCGTCCGGTGTTGAGCGTGCGGCCGGGGTCCGGGGTGGGGGTGGTGTTCCGGTTCGGCGGTGCGGAGCGGATCGACTTCGACGTCGATGTCGAGCAACTCCGCGGCCAGGAAGGGCTGGATGTGCTGTGCGGCTTCCTGGCCGCGGTCGGGCGGCGGCTGGGCAGGTCGGTGCCGACGTACGCGGAGGGCACCACCCCGTTCCTCGGGTACGACCTGGCGGCCGACCGGGTCCGGGTGCGCTGACCCCTAGGGTTGCCCGAGGACGAGGAGGGCCTCCGCGCCGATCGGGCGGTAGCCAGCGGCTTGGAAGGCGCGGACGCTGGGGGCGTTGCCGGGGGCCTGTTGGGCCCAGACGGCGTCGCCCTCCGGGAGGAGGTGGCGGGCGGCGGTGGCGAGGGCGCGGCCGAGGCCCCGGCCCTGGGCGTGCGGGTCGACTTCGACGGCGGTCTCCCAGCGGCCGGCCACGCCGCGGCCGAGGATGAGCACGCCGCCGTCGGCCTGGTACGCCCGGACGTCCTCGCGGTAGCGCAACGCCCGTACCACGCGCGGGTGTTCGCGGTCCTCGACCGGGGTGAGGGGCAGATCCGGCGGGCCGGGGAGGCGGTCGGCGACGGTGAGCAGGTCGATGTTGTTGACGGTCCGTCCGGTCCGCTCCGTGAAGGCGGTGAGGAACGGCGGGCAGAGCGGCGCGGACAGCGGGTCGCCGGGGGCGGCGGCGAGGGTGGCGTGCACCCAGTCCGGGTCCTCGTCGGTGAAGACCACGGCGTGCGCGGCGAAGGAGACCACCCCGGCCTCGCGCGGCGAGGGCTGGGGCAGCACCGTCACCGTCCCGTCCGGCGGCGGGAACACGCCGCCCGCCGCGTCGGCCAGGATCTCCGCCAGCCCCCGTACGCCCATGTCCGTTCCCTCCCTGGAAATCCTGGTCATTCGTCCGGTCCAGTTGATCACCGCGGGCGGCGGTACGCCAGCAGGTAGCGCCAGAACAGCAGTCGCCGCAGCCGGAAACCGGGCAGGTGCCGGGTGGCGTACGCCCGGATGTCGGGGAGCGAGGTCTGCGGCATCGCGACCGGCGCCCGGACGGCCGGTGGCGGTGTGCCGCGTTCGCGCAGGTGGACGGCGAGGCGGCAGAGCGCGTTGACCGGCACCGCCGCGAGGCTGATCAGCCGGTCGCCGGGGGTGGTCTCGCGGTAGCAGCCCAGCACGACCAGGACGCCGCCGGGGGCGAGCGCCTCGCGCAGCCGGGCGAGGGTGACCAGCGGCAGGTGGTGGAGGCTGGCCAGGCAGGAGATGAAGTCGTAGTGTCCGGGCGGCAGTTGGAGGTCGGTGAGGTCGCTCTGCCGGTAGTGGACCGAGGCCGGGGCGGAGGAGCTGCGGGCGGCGGTGAGGACGGCCTCGTCGCGGTCGACGGCGTCCACCTCCAGCCCCCGGCGGGCGAGCGCCCGGGCGAAGCGGCCGGTGCCGCAGCCGGCGTCCAGGGCGCGGCGGGCGCTGGGCGGCACGGCGCGCAGCAGTACCCGGTGGTAGTGGTCGTTGTGGTCGAAGGGCATCCGGTCAGACTAGACAGGCCCCGCGTGGCTCAGGCGGGCTTCTTGCGGGCCCGGCTCGGCTGTACCCGGGTCGGCTCGCCGGCGGCCTTGGGGTGGTCGGGCGGGTAGGGGAGTTCGCCGAGGCCCTCGTCGTGCAGCTGCTGGTCGTAGAGCTCCAGCAGGGCGTCCAGCCGGAAGGCGTGCTCCGCCATCTCCGCGTTGAGGTCGCCGAGTTCGGCGAAGCGGGCGGGGACGGTCCGCAGGTCGAAGTCCTCGGGGGAAGCGTCGTCGAGTTCGTCCCAGCGCAGCGGGGCGGAGGCGGTGGCGCGGGGGCGGGCGCGCAGCGAGTAGGCGGAGGCGATGGTGCGGTCGCGCGCCATCTGGTTGTAGTCGACGAAGATGCGTTCGCCGCGTTCCTCCTTCCACCAGGCGGTGGTGACCTTGCCGGGCATCCGCTGTTCCAGCACCCGGCCGAGGGCGATCACGGCGTGCCGCCCGTCGGTGAAGGTCCACTCGGGCACCAGCGGCACGTAGACGTGCAGGCCGCGCCCGCCGGAGGACTTGGGCCAGCCGCGCAGCCCGTGCTCCTCCAGCAGGGCGCGCAGTTCGTGGGCGGCGCGGACGGCGTCGTGGAAGTCGGTGCCGGGTTGCGGGTCGAGGTCGATGCGCAGTTCGTCGACGTGGTCGGTGTCGGCGCGCCGGACCGGCCAGGGGTGGAAGGTGAGGCAGCCCAGGTTGGCGGCCCACAGCACGGCGGCCGGTTCGGTGGGGCAGATCTCGTCGGCGGAGCGGCCGCTGGGGAACTCGATCCGGGCGGTGGGCAGCCAGTCCGGCAGGCCTTTGGGGGCGCGTTTCTGGTAGAAGAACTCGCCGTCCACGCCGTCGGGGAAGCGCTGGAGGGTGGTGGGCCGGTCGCGCAGCCCGCGCAGCACCCCGTCGGCGACGGCCAGGTAGTACTGGGCGACGTCCAGCTTGGTGAAGCCGCGCTCCGGGTAGTACACCTTGTCCGGGTTGGACAGCCGGACGGTGCGCCCGGCGACTTCGAGTTCGACGGCTGAGCCCATGCCTCTCACGCTAAGGGCGCCGCGCCCGGCGCGCGCCCCGGGGCGAAGCGCGCGAGGCTGGGACGCATGGACCTGCCCGTGATGCCGCCGGTGGCGCCGATGCTCGCCAAGTCGGTGGCCAGGATCCCGCCGGGGATGCAGTACGAGGCCAAGTGGGACGGCTTCCGCAGCATCGTGTTCCGCGACGGCGACGAGGTGGAGCTGGGCAGCCGCACCGGCAAGCCGCTGACCAGGTACTTCCCCGAGCTGGTGGAGGCCTTCCGGCGGGAGCTGCCGCCGCGCTGCGTGCTGGACGGCGAGGTGGTGATCGCCCGGGACGGGCGGCTGCGCTTCGAGGAGCTGCTGGAGCGGATCCACCCGGCGGCGAGCCGGGTGAAGCTGCTCGCCGAGCGGACGCCCGCCTCCTTCATCGCCTTCGACCTGCTCGCCCTCGGTGACGACCCGCTGGTCGACGAGCCGCTGTCGGTGCGCCGCGCGGCCCTGGAGGCGGCGCTCGCCGGGGCGGCCGACCCGGTGTTCACCGCCCCGGCCTCGACCGACCGCGAGCTGGCGCAGACCTGGTTCGCCGAGTACGAGGGCGCCGGGCTGGACGGAGTGGTGGCCAAGCCGCTGGACCAGCCGTACCGGCCGGGCGAGCGGACCATGTTCAAGATCAAGCACGAGCGCACCGCGGACTGCGTGGTGGCCGGCTACCGCGAGCACAAGAGCGGCCCGGTGGTCGGCTCGCTGCTGCTGGGCATCCACGACGACGAGGGCCGGCTGCAGCACGTCGGCGTGTGCGCGGCCTTCTCGATGGCCCGCCGCCGCGAACTGGTCGAGGAGCTGGCCCCGCTGAGGATGGACGATCTCACCCAACACCCTTGGGGCGCTTGGGCGGAGGAGTCCGCGCACGCCGAGGGGCGGCTGCCGGGGGCGGTCAGCCGCTGGACCGGCGGCAAGGACCTGTCCTGGATCGCGCTGCGTCCGGAGCGGGTGGTCGAGGTGGCCTACGACCACATGGAGGGCACCCGCTTCCGGCACACCGCGCAGTTCCGCCGCTGGCGGCCGGACCGCACGCCGGAGAGCTGCGGCTACGGGCAGTTGGAGGAGCCGGTCTCGTACGACCTCGGCAAGGTGCTGGGGATCTGACGGAGAGTCATGAATGCTGCGGGCCCGACCCGGTCGCGCCGGGTCGGGCCCGCAGTTCGTGCCCGCCGGGGTCAAGCCCGCACGGTGGTGGGGGCGTTGCCCGGGAGGGAGGGCGCGCCGCTGCCGGAGCTGCCGGCCGTGGGGGAGCCGGACGCCGGGCCGGACGCCGAGCCCGAGGCCGGGGTTGACGGCGGGGCGGTCTGGGTCGGGAGCGCGTAGACGTTGTTCGGCGAGATGATCTTGGTGATCGCGTTCGCGAACAGCGTGGACGGCTCCTGGCCCTGGGAGAGCACATCGGTGTTGAGCAGCAGCACCAGGGTGGCCTGGGCGTCCGGCATGTACACCGCGACGCTCTCGTAGCCCGGCATCGAGCCGTTGTGCCCGATCCAGCCGTTGTTGTTGAACAACCCGAAGCCGTAGGTGACGCCCGCGTCGCCGGTGGGCAGGGTCTTCAACCGCTCGGCCTGGCTCGCCGGGCTGATGATCGCGCCGGTGGCCATGGTCTTGGCCCAGCTCTCCAAGTCGGCGAGCTGGGTGATGACGGCCCCGGCCGTCCAGGCCCAGGACGGGTTCCAGTTGGTGGCGTCCTGGATGTCCCCGTTGGGCGTCTGGTTGGTGTAGCCGTGGGCGTGCGGATCGGGGAGCGTCCCGTCGGTGGGGAAGCTCGTCTTGGCCAGCGAGGCGGGCGTGAACACCTGGGCCTGGAGGAAGTCGCCCGCGCTCTGCCCGCCGACCTTCTCGATCAGCTTGCCCAAGATGATGTAGTTGCTGTTGTTGTACTGGAACCGCTGGCCGGGCGGGAACACGGCGGGGTGCTTGTAGCCGTAGGCGAGCAGCTGGTCCGGGGTGAACACGTGGTTCGGGTCGCCGATCAGGGTGTTCACGAAGTCCGGGTCGGAGCTGTACGGGAACAGGCCGCTGCGCATCTCGCCGAGCTGGCGGACGGTGATCCCGTCGCCGCCGGGGACGCCGTCCACGTACTTGGAGATCGGGTCGTCCAGCTTCACTTTGCCCTGGTCCACCAGGCGCAGCACGGCGGTCGCCGTGAAGGTCTTGCTCTCGCTGCCGATGCGGCTGAACAGCCCGGGGTCCATCGGCGTGTTGGCGGTCTTGTCGGAGACGCCGAAGGACTTCTGGTACGTGCCGCCCGGCGTGATGATCCCGACCGAGATGCCGGGGATCGAGTTCTGCTTCAGCACCTGCTGGACGGCGGCGTCCAGCTTGGCGGTGACGGCCGGGGTCAACGGCACCACCGCGTTCGAGGAGGCGGACGCCGAGGCGGTGGCGGACGGGCTGAGCGCGGCCGGTTCGGCGGTGACCGCCGGCTCGGCGGCCTGCCGGGTGGACGTCGAATCGCCGGAGCAGGCGGTGGCGGCCAGCAGGCCGGCCAGTGCGAGGGCGGCTCCTGCGGCCAGCCGGGCGGAGCGGGGAGCGGCCGGGCGGGGCCGTCGGGTATCGGTCATGGGGTTGGGACGCCTCTCTGCGGCGAAGCGGCGAAGGGCCCCGGAGCGCTGCTCCACGGGGCCGTGGGGGAGCGTCGCCACCGTAAGCACCGCGCTCGAACACCCGCGCGCCGGTGGCGGCCGGGCTGGCCCGAACGGACCCAAGCCCACCCGACTGGCCCGCTCCCGCTGGCGGACCGTTGTCAAGTACCCCGGCGCCACGGCCGGTTGGTGTCGCGACCGGTGCCCCGCGCTCGGCCGGACGGGTGAGCACCGGCACGCCGCACCAGCCCCCGGGCCCAGCTCGGGCACGATCGTTTAGCCCAGCTGTGGCCGCCCTTAAGAATTCCTCGATGGACCGCACCCCCTCTCACCAGGCAGATTTCTGCCTGCCGGAGTGTGCCCGCCAGGAGCGGCCGCACCGCGCCCCGCGGCCTGCCCGACCCTCGAAGGCCGTACCGGATCAGCACGTCAGGAGCCGTCGCCCGTGAAGGCACTCGTCAAGCAGCACGCCGAGCCCGGCCTGTGGATGATCGACGTCCCCAAGCCCGAGATCGGCCCCGGCGAGGTGCTGATCAAGGTGCTGCGCACCGGCATCTGCGGCACCGACCTGCACATCCGCAAGTGGGACGGCTGGGCGCAGCAGACCATCAAGACCCCGCTGGTGCTCGGCCACGAGTTCGTCGGCGAGGTCGCCGAGATCGGCGCCGGCGTCGCGGACATCGCGATCGGCGACCTGGTCAGCGGCGAGGGCCACCTGGTCTGCGGCAAGTGCCGCAACTGCCTGGCCGGGCGCCGCCACCTGTGCCGCAACACCGTCGGCCTGGGCGTCAACCGGGACGGCGCCTTCGCCGAGTACGTGGCGCTGCCCGCCTCCAACGTCTGGGTGCACCGGGTGCCGGTCGACCTCGACGTGGCCGCGATCTTCGACCCCTTCGGCAACGCCGTGCACACCGCGCTGTCCTTCCCGCTGGTCGGCGAGGACGTGCTGGTCACCGGCGCCGGCCCGATCGGCATCATGGCGGCCGCCGTCGCCAAGCACGCCGGCGCCCGCAACGTGATGATCACCGACGTCTCCCCGTACCGCCTCGACCTGGCCCGCCAGGTCGGCGTGACGCTGGCGCTCAACGTCGCCGAGCACACCATCGAGGAGGGCCAGCAGAAGCTGGGCCTGCGCGAGGGCTTCGACGTCGGCCTGGAGATGTCCGGCCGCCCCGAGGCGATGCAGTCGATGATCGCCAACATGACCCACGGCGGCAAGATCGCCATGCTGGGCCTGCCGGCCGAGGACTTCCCGGTGGACTGGGCCTCGATCGTCACCTCGATGATCACCATCAAGGGCATCTACGGCCGCGAGATGTTCGAGACCTGGTACGCGATGTCCGTGCTGCTGGAGGGCGGCCTGGACCTCAGCCCGGTGATCACCGGCCGGTACTCCGCGGACAACTTCGAGGCCGCCTTCGACGACGCCGCGAGCGGCAACTGCGGCAAGATCATCCTCGACTGGACCGCCTGAGCCCCGCCCGGCCCCCGCCTGAGCCCGCTGATCCGCCGCCCCGCCGCTACGACTAGGAGTCTGCCCGTGTTCGACAACGTGCGCGCCGACATCGCCACCACCCTCGACGAGATCCGCGAGGCCGGCCTGTTCAAGCCGGAGCGGGTGATCGGCAGCCCGCAGAGCGCCGAGGTCACCGTCACCTCCGGCGGCCGCCCCGGCGAGGTGCTCAACTTCTGCGCCAACAACTACCTCGGCCTGGCCGACCACCCCGAGGTGCTCGCCGCGGCCAAGGACGCGCTGGACCGCTGGGGCTACGGCATGGCCTCGGTGCGCTTCATCTGCGGCACCCAGGACGTGCACAAGGAGCTCGAGGACCGCCTCTCGGCCTTCCTCGGCCAGGAGGACACCATCCTCTACTCCTCGTGCTTCGACGCCAACGGCGGCGTCTTCGAGACCCTGCTGGACGACCGCGACGCCGTCATCTCCGACGCGCTCAACCACGCCAGCATCATCGACGGCATCCGGCTCAGCAAGGCCCGCCGCCACCGCTACGCCAACCGCGACCTGGCCGACCTGGAGCAGCAGCTCAAGGAGACCCAGGACGCCCGCCGCCGCCTGATCGTCACCGACGGCGTCTTCTCGATGGACGGCTACGTCGCCCCGCTGCGCGAGATCTGCGACCTGGCCGACCGCTACGACGCCATGGTCATGGTCGACGACTCGCACGCCGTCGGCTTCGTCGGCGCCGGCGGTCGCGGCACCCCCGAACTGCACGGCGTGATGGACCGGGTGGACATCATCACCGGCACCCTGGGCAAGGCGCTCGGCGGCGCCTCCGGCGGCTACGTCGCCGCCCGCCGGGAGATCGTCGCCCTGCTGCGCCAGCGTTCGCGCCCGTACCTGTTCTCCAACTCGCTGGCCCCGGTGATCGCGGCCGCCTCGCTGAAGGTGCTCGACCTGGTCGAGCAGTCCAACGAGCTGCGCGAGCGCCTCGCGGCCAACACCGCGCTGTTCCGCAGCAAGATGACCGAGGCCGGCTTCGAGATCCTGCCGGGCGACCACCCGATCGCCCCGGTGATGATCGGTGACGCGGCGAAGGCGGGCCGACTGGCCGAACTCCTGCTGGAGCGCGGCGTGTACGTGATCGGCTTCTCGTACCCGGTGGTCCCGCACGGCGCCGCCCGGATCCGGGTCCAGCTCTCCGCGGCCCACTCCACCGAGGACGTCGAGCGCGCCGTCGCCGCCTTCGTGGACGCCCGCGCCGCGCTGGAGGGCTGACCCCCACAAGCCGCCCGCGGGGCCGAGCCGCTCGGAACCGGCCCGTCCCCGCGGGCTCACAACCGCCGTACGGCGGTGGCGAATCGATGCGCCACTGCCTGCCCGGCCCCATGACCAACTGCCCCACCCTCCCGCCTCGGGGGTGGGACACCGGCCCGCTCCGGTGTCCCACCCCCGTTCGCGGTTCCGGCCCCGAGCTCACGTTACCGGCCAGTAATTTGGCTGATCATCACCTCCTCCGGGGCCGGTTCCGCTCACTAGGCTCACCAAGATCACATCGGGTGGACTGAGGGAGCAGAGCGTGATGGCACGACCCCACCGGACCGGCGGACACCGGGCGGCGAGCACCGCCCTCGCCCTGGCGCTCGGGCTCGGGCTGGCAACGGGGGCGGTGGCACAACCCGCGGTCGCCGCGCCCGCGTCCGGGCCCGCCGCCGGGCCCGCCGCCGCGACGGCGCTCGGCGGCTTCCGGCTGGCGGACATCACCGCCCGGGACGGCGTCGTGCTCAAGGCCGACGTGTTCACCCCGCCCGCCGGGACGCCCGGGGCGGACGCCCGGGGGCGCTACCCGGTGGTGGTGCAGCCCGCGAGCTGGGGGCAGAACGACCTGGAGTACGTCGCCCAGGGGCACCGGTTCGCCGCCGCCGGCTACGTCGTCGTGACGTACACCGTGCGCGGGTTCTGGGGTTCGGGCGGCGAGGTGGACGTCGCCGGGCCCAAGGACGTCGCCGACATCTCGACGGTGATCGACTGGGCCCTCGCCCACACCCCGGCGGACCCGGACCGGGTCGGCATGATCGGCCTGTCGCTCGGCGGCGGCCTCACCCTCCTCGGCGCCGCGTTCGACCCGCGGATCAAGGCCGTCGCCTCGCTGAGCGGCTGGGCCGACCTGACCGACGCGCTGTACAGCGGGCAGACCCGGCACACCGGCGCCGCCACCAGGCTCGCCAGGATCGAGGGCCTGACCGGCCGCAAGAGCCCGGAGTTCGCCACCGCCCTGGACGACCTGTTCGCCGACCGCGACCTGCCCTCGGTGATCGCCTGGGCGAACCTCCGCTCACCCGCCACCTACCTGGACCGGATCAACGCCAACGGCGCCGCGGTCTACCTCGCCAACGGCTGGAACGACAGCTTCTTCAACCCCGGCCAGATGACCGACTTCTACCGGCGGCTGACCGTCCCCAAGCGCCTCGAACTGCGACCCGGCGACCACGCGACCCAGGAGCTCACCGGCCTGCTCGGCTTCTCCAACGCCACCTGGGACGACGCCCGCGGCTGGCTTGACCAGCACCTCAAGGGCGCGGCCGGCGCGGGCCTGCCGCAGGGCGTCGACCTGGAGGTCCGCCCGGGCGGCGGCCACGAGGCGTACCCGGACTGGGGCTCGGTCAACTCCCGTACCGAGCAGCTGACGTTCGACGGGACCGGCACCGTCCGCGGTGACCGGCCCTCCGGCGCGAGCGGCGGCACCGTGATCCTCGGCGGCCTGGTCGACCAGTGGCTGCACCAGCCGCCGACCGTCCTGGTGCCGCTGCTCGACCGCGACGCCGCCGCCGTCCGGCAGTCCGAGCCGTACGGGCGGGGCCTCGCCGTGCGCGGGGCCGTCCGGGTGCACACCACCGTCACCGACTCCGCGCCGCAGGGCACGGCCGTCGCCTACCTCTACGACGTGGACGCGCTCGGCGTCGGCCGGCTGATCGCGCACGCCCCGCAGAGCTGGGCCGGACGCCCGGCCGGGCAGCCCTTCCCGCTGGACGTCACGCTGTTCCCCACCGCGTACGACCTCCCGGCGGGCCACCGGCTCGCGCTGGTGCTCGGCACCCGGGACGGCCTGTACGGCGGCGAGACGCCGCAGGACGCCACGGTGACCTTCGGTCCGGCGGAGGTCTCGCTGCCCGTCCGCTGAGGTGCTGCCGCCGATTGCCCCGGCCGACGGGCCCGGGCAATCGGCGGCAGGGGAGTCGGCGGCCGGGCGGGCCCGGCGTCAACTGCTGAGATGGATTCGATCAGAGAATACGTCAACTGTCGTAAGCGGCAGTGGGGTCACAGCCGGCGCAGGAACACGTCCGTGGCGGTGCCGGTGTCGCCCGGTACCAGGTTGGCGTCCTCCGCTGTGAAGAGGACGCTGTCGCCGGTGGCGTCGACGTGCGGGTTGTACGACGCGCCGGTGCTCTGCGAGCCGTCCGCGGTGAGGCTCACCCGCTCGGTCCGGCCGGTCCACATGTCCCGGCGGAACACGTCGCTCTGCTGGTTGGTGTCGCCGGGCACCAGGTCGTCGGCGCCGGAGTCGAAGTAGAGCCAGCGGCCGTCGAGCGTCATGGCGGGGTCGTACGCGCCGTCGGTGCTCGTGGTGCCGGGCAGCGGGGTGTTGATCAGCGTGACGGTGCCGGTGGCCAGCTCGCGGGCGTAGAGGTCCATCCGGATGCCGTGCTGCCGCCCGCCGCTGTAGACCGGCAGGCCGTAGAGCGCGAACCGGCCGTCGGGGCTGATCCGGGCGTCGCCGCCGGCGCCGTGCAGGCTGCCGGCGTCGTCCATGCTGGCGCCGGTGATCGTGCCGGTGTCGGCCTTCCAGACGTAGTACGGGTAGAACCGGGGCCCGGCCAGCTCGGCGGTGGCGGGCGCGGGTGCGGGCAGCGGGACGAGGTTGGCGGCCCGGGAGGTGAATCCGACGGTGCCGCCGTCCGCGCTGATGGTCGGGTTGAAGGAGTTGTCGGCGGCGGTTTCGCCGTTGACGCCGGTGGTGACCAGCCTGGTGGTGTGGGTCCAGCGGTCGGTGACGAAGACGTTCTGCTTGCCGCGCCGCACGCCCGGGGCCAGGTCGGTGCGGTTGGACGCGTAGGCGACGTAGCGGCCGTCGAAGCTCATGGTGGGGTTGTAGGCGCTGCGGATGGTCTCGTCGTCGGTGGTGCTGAGGTTGCCCGTGGTGACCAGCTCGGTGCGGCCCGTCCACAGGTCCCGGAGGTAGATGTCGCTCTGGTGCTTGGCCTGGCCGGGCACCACGTTGGTGGCGGCCGAGCTGAAGGCGACGTAGCGGCCGTCGCCGCTGATCGAGGCGTCCGAGGTGGGGGCGTTCAGCCGGGAGCCGTCATCGGCGACGGCGGCCCGCTGGATGTGCCCGTTGCGCAGGTCCCGGACGTAGACGTCGCTGGTGGTCGGGGTGCCGTCGGGCAGCAGGTTCGTGGCGCTCGACGAGAACAGCGCGGTGCGGCCGTCGGCGCTCAGCCCGAGCGCGTTCGAGTAGCCGTCGAGCTGCTCGCCCTTCGGGCCCTCGCTGACCCGGGCGGTGTCGCCCTTGGGCGGGCGGGCCTCGGCGGCGGGCATCACGGCGCCGACCGCGAGGGCGGCCACCAGGACGCAGCCGGTACGGGCCAGTCGGCGGCGGGAACGTGCGGTGGTCATGGACATCCTCCCCTGATGTCGAATGCCGGGCCCTCGGATCCCCCGCGGCCCGGCTCGAGGAGGAGCCAAACGCCGCTGGGCCCGGGCGGTCAACGGGGCGAGGCGATCCCGGCCCGAAATACGCCATCGGTCGTACCGCGGTCCGGGACCGCTCCCGGCCCGGACCGCTCGCGGACCGCTGCCGGACCGGACCGCCGCGCCGCGCTGGCAGAATTGGGGTGTGATCGACGCACGACGGCTGCGGACCCTCCGGGCCGTGGCGGACCACCGCACCGTGACCGCCGCGGCGGCCGCCCTCTACCTGACCCCCTCCGCCGTCTCCCAGCAGCTGGCCGCCCTGGAGCAGGAGACCGGCCACCACCTGCTGGCCCGGGAGGGCCGGGGCGTGCGGCTGACCGCCGCCGGGGAGATCCTGCTCGGCCACGCCGACGCGGTGATGGCCCAGCTGGAGCGGGCCGAGGCCGACCTGGCCGCCTACAGCGCGGGCGTGGCGGGCGAGGTCACCGTCGCCTCCTTCGCCACCGGCATCTCGCACGTGCTCGCCCCGGCGATCGGCCTGCTGGCCGGGCGCGCCCCCGGGGTGCGGCTCAAGGTGCTGGACGCCGAGGGCGACGCCAGCCTGCCGATGGTGCTGGACGGCCGGGCCGACCTCGCGGTGGCCGTCGAGTACCGGGGCGCCCCGCGCGCCGACGACGCCCGGCTGACCAGGGTCCCGCTGTACGCCGAGCCCTTCGAGGCCGTGCTGCCGCAGGCCCACCCGCTGGCCGCCGAGGCGGGGCCGCTGGCGGTGGCCGCGCTGGCGGACGAGCCGTGGATCGGCCCCTACCCGGGCAACCCCTGCCACGACGTGGTGCTGCTGGCCTGCGAGCACGCCGGCTTCCAGCCGCGCCTGCTGCACTCCTCCGACGACTTCCGGGCCGTCGTCGCCCTGGCCTCGGCGGGCGCGGGCGTCGCCCTGGTGCCGCGCTCCGCGCTGCGCGGGGTGGACCTGGCCCGGGTGGCCGTCCGTCCGGTCGACAGCGACCTGGCCACCCGCCGGGTCTTCGCCGCCGTCCGGGCCGGCGCCGACGGGCATCCGCTGATCCGCCCCGTCCTCGACGTCCTGGCCGAGGCGGGCGCCGCCGGCGCCTGACCGATTTCCGCTCCGCGGAATTCGTCGAATTCGTTTCGCATCTTGATGAATTCCCGGCGGTCAGGTATTCCCGGCCGTGCTCGGGTAAACCGAGGCGGCGAGCCGGGCGACTTCCGCGGCGGCCGGAACGAGATAGAAGTGGTCGCCCGCCAGGACGTGCAGCGAGAACGCGCCGTCGGTGGTCGCGGCCCAGCCGCGGGCCTGCTCCACCGTCACCTGCGGGTCCCGGTCGCCGGTCAGGGCGAGCAGGTCGGCGCGCAGTCGGGGCGCGTCGGGGGAGCGCCGGTAGCGGTCGATCAGCCGGTAGTCGTTGCGGATGATCGGCAGCAGCAGTTCGCGCAGGTCGGGGTCGTCGAGGACGGCGGCCTGGGTGCCGCCGAGCTCCTGGACGGTCCGCACCAGCTGCTCGTCGGTGTGGTCGCCGGGCCCGGGGGCGGTGTCCGGGGCCCGCCCCGAGACGCACAGCCGCAGGACCGGGGAGTCGCCGGCCGCCTCCAGCCGGAGCAGGGTCTCGTACGCCACCGCGGCGCCCATGCTGTGCCCGAACAGGACGGTCGGCAGCGGCGGCAGCGGGCGCAGGTGCTCGGCCACGGCGTCCGCCAGGGTGGCGAGGTCCGGGACCAGCGGCTCGCGGAAACGGTTCTCCCGGCCCGGGTACTGGACGGCCAGCAGCTCCGTCGACGGGTCCAGGTGGGCGGGCCAGGAGCGGAAGAAGCTCGCGCCGCCGCCCGCGTGCGGGAAGCACACCAGGCGCAGCGCGGGCCGCGCGGGGGCGGAATGGCGGGTCAGGTACGACATGCCTGCTCGATTCGTCAGCTCGTCAGCTCGTCAGCCGAGGAGGGTCTCGCCCAGCGGGGTGAGGGCGTGGACGGTGGAGTTGTGGCGCCGCTCGGTGGTCACGAACCCGGCGCGGCGCAGGACGGTGAGGTGCTTGCTGGCGGACGGCGTGGAGATGTGCAGCCGGTCCGCGACCTGTCCGGTGGAGCGGGACTCCCGCAGGCTCCCCAGGACGTCCGCCCGGGTGCGCCCGAGCAGGTCCTGCAGCGCGGAGCGGGCGCTCTGGCCGTTCCAGAGCGCGGCCGCGTCCTCCACCGACGGGACGATGTTGTAGACCAGGATCGGCAGCCCGTGCCAGCCCATCTCCCGGTCGATCAGGAACGGGCGCGGCGCGAACAGCGAGGGGACCAGCGTCAGTCCCTGGCCGACCAGCACCACCTCGCGGGAGGGCTGGACGTTGTCGATGCGCAGCGTCGGCGAGCGCCAGACCACCGCCGGGTGCCGGTTGTTGAGCACGTGCTCCATGCCGCCGGTCACCACCTCCCGGCCGCAGGCGTCGCGCTCGGCCCGCAGGAACTGGTGGATCCGGTCCCAGAACGGCTCGACCGCCTCGCCGGGGAACGGGTCCCCCTCCGGCGGCCGGCCGGAGGTCAGCGCTTCCAGCAGGGTGCCGCGCGACTCGGCCGGCGGCGAGCTGAGCGGGGATCTGCGGGAGCGGCTGCGGACCGCCCGCCGCCACTCGGAGAACACGTCCCGTCTCTGCTCGCCGAGCCGGTTCCAGGCCAGGTGCGCCTCGAAGGCCAGGCCGAGCGTGTCGATGACGCGAATGCGCGATAAATCGTCGACGCTGAGCCGCAACTCCAGCATATGAATTCCCCCGAGTGATTCACGACAGTCAAAAGCGCAGGTCAGTGGTGAGTGATGTCAGCGGTAAGTGACGGAGACCGGCAGGCCACTGTAGCCCTGGACCAGATTGGATCGCATCCAATTCACATTTCCCGCCGATTCCACCGACCGCACCTCGGACACCAGGCGCCGCAGCAGCTCGCGCAGCTCGACCCGGGCCAGCGCGGCGCCCAGGCAGTGGTGCGGGCCGTTGCCGAAGCCCAGGTGGCGGTTGGGCGCGCGGTCCGCGAGGAAGCGGTCGGGGTCGGTGAACAGCCGCTCGTCCCGGTTGGCCGCCGCCAGCCAGGCCACCACCGCCTCGCCCTTGCGGATCGGCTGCCCGCCGACCTCCCAGTCGGCGGTGGCCACCCGCAGGACGTGGGCGGCCGGGGAGGTCCAGCGGACCAGCTCCTCCACGGCCCGGTCGATCAGCCCCGGGTCCTCGGCCAGGGCGTGCAGCGCCTCCGGGTGGGCCTGGAGGGCGTGGAAGGCGCCGGTGACCGAGTGCCGGGTGGTCTCGTTGCCGCCGATCAGGACGTTGTCGCAGTTGACCAGGACGTCCTCGGTGCTCAGCCGCTCGTCCGCGAGCAGCGCGCTGACCAGGTCCGCTCCGGGCCGGCGCCGGCGCTGCTCGATCAACTCGTCGAAGTAGAACAGGATCTCGGTGTGCGCCTGGGCCGGAGTCAGCCGGTCGAACGTGCTCTCCGCGCCGCCGAAGGCGTGGTTGGTCAGGTCGATCAGCTGCTCGCGCTCGGCCAGCGGCACCCCGATGATCTCGCAGACCACCGCGGCGGGCAGCCGCGGGCCGATCTCCAGGGCGACGTCGGTGGGCCCGCCCGAGCGCAGGCGGTCGAGGATCTCCTGGACCTCCCGCTGGAGCACCGACTCCAGCTCCGGCGCGCGCAGCCGGGACAGGAACGGGCCGATCAGCCGCTTGAGGGTGGCGTGCCAGTCGCCCTCGCTGGCCACCAGCATCCGCCCGCCGGAGCTGTCGGTGTGGTCGGCGTCGAAGCCGATCATCATGCCGTACTCGGAGGTGAGCGGGGCCTTGGGGGAGAGCACGGCCGAGACGTCCCGGTGGGAGAAGACCGACCAGAACCCGCCGGGGGAGACGCCCGGTTCGCTCCAGACCACGGCGTTCGCCGCGGCGTAGTCCTGCCACATCGCGAACCTGGCGTCCGTGGTGTAGAGATCGGGGTCGCCCAGATCGATGGTCATGCCGGTCGGTCCTCCATGGTCGGGTCGTCGGTCGGGGTGTCGGTCGGGTCGTTCGTGTGGACGGGCGCCGTCAGACCGCGAGTTCGGCGGGCTCCGGCTCCGGCTGCGGGGCCGCCGGCAGGCCCGGCGCCCGCCGCAGGGCGGGGCTGAGCACCGCGCCCAGCGCGACCACGCCCAGTGCGGCGGCGCAGCCCAGCAGCCCGGCCAGCCGGCCGGCGTGGTCCAGCACCAGGCCGCCGGCCAGCGGGGCGACGGCGCCGCCCGCGCCGCTGCAGATCGCCGCCACGCTCACCACCCGGCCGCGGTGGCTGTCCGGGGTCAACCGCAGCTGGGCGGTGGTGAAGTAGGCGTTCGAGGTGGGGGCGGCGAACGCGATCAGGCCGAGCAGCACCCCCGGGGTGTACGTGCCGGGCAGCAGGGCGATGCCCACGGTGAGCAGTACGGACAGCCAGAGCACGGTGAAGACGGGCCGGGCGCCGGGCAGCAGTCGCTGGAGCAGCGGGGCGGCGAGCGCCCCCAGCAGGCCGCCCACCCCGAGCAGGGCGGCCAGCACGCCGATCGGCCCCGACCCCACTCCGTCGGTCCGGGCGGAGGCGATCACCACGAAGTAGACCAGGCCGAAGAAGAAGTTCACCGCCGTGGCGCAGAGCAGGCCCAGCCGCAGGAACGGGTGACCGGCGATCCAGCGCACGCCCTCCAGCAACTCCCGCCTGCCGCCCGGGGGTTCGGAGCCGTCAGCAGCGGGCGTCGGGGCCGGGGCGGGCGGCTGCGGCTTGAGGAAGAGCAGCAGCACCAGCCCGCCGAGGTGGGCGAGGAAGCCGACGGCGAACGGCAGGGCCTGCTTGGCGGCGAGCAGGAAGCCGCCCGCCGACGTCCCGGCGAGCTGGCCCGCGTAGGTGCGGGCCGAGGTCATCGCGACGGCGTTGGACAGCCGCTCCTCCGGCACCAGCGCGGGGATCATCGCCTCGCCCGCCGCCAGCACCACGGCCGTGGCCGCGCCGTTGACCAGGGCCAGCAGCACCAGCGGCGGCAGGGACACCGGGCCGGCCCAGAACAGCAGGACCAGCCCGCCGTACACCGCGGCCATCGCCGCCTCGCAGCACAGCACCACCCGTCGCCGGTCGTACCGGTCGGCGACGACCCCGGCGGGCAGGCCCGCCAGGAGCATCGCCGCGGCGTCGACGAAGCCGATCACGCCGGCCTGGGACGGCGAGCCGGTGAGGGTCAGGACGAGCAGCGGGAGCACGATCAGCGAGGTGCTGTAGGCGAACTCGCTCAGCGCCTGGCTCGCCCACAGCAGGGTGAAGCCGCGCCCCGGGGAGCGGTCGGACGTGCGGGCCATCAGGCGAGCAGCCGGGAGCGGGACTTGGTGTGCACGTAGGCGCGCCGCAGGTCCCGGGCGACGCTGGTGCGCTTGAGCCAGCGGTCCGTGCCGTCGTAGCGCGGGGTGAAGGTGTCCCGGCCGTGCACCGTCAGGTAGTTGTCGATGAAGACGGCCTCGCCCGGGCTCAGCACGACCCGGTCGGCGGCCTGCGTCAGCAGCCCGGCCGCGGCCTCCAGCGAGCGCCGGGCCTCGGCGTCGTCGGGCACCGAGTCGGTGAAGTCGGCGTCGATCCGCAGGTAGGGCGAGTCGGCGGGGCCGAACAGCACGGACGCCACCTCGTACGGGCGCTCCTCCAGCGCGGACGGGTGCTCGGCGGTGTGCGTCGGCACCACGTGGTGCGAGTCGTCCGGGAAGAACCGGAAGCGGTCCTCCTGGAGGACCCGGCGCAGCGGCTCGGCGAAGTCCACCGCGTCCAGCGTCGTCACGGTGGTGCCGACCGCGTCCGGGTTGCGCAGGCACATCAGCGCGACGTAGTCGCCCCGGCAGGCGTGGAAGACGTCCTCGGTGTGCAGCGTCAGCTGCTGCTCGCTGCTGGCGCTGGTCAGCGAGTTCTCCTGGCCCTTGGCCGGGCAGACGTCGTGGACCAGCCGGCCGCCCTGCTGGTGGGTCCAGGCGAACGGGTCGCCGAGCACGGAGGCGATCAGCAGCAGCACCAGCTCCTCGCGGACGGCCGCCCCCTCCTTCTCGGCGATCTGCCAGCTCGCGGGCGTGGGCACCAGGCCCTCGTCCACCGGCAGGTTGGCCACCCGGATCAGCGCGTCCTCGGCGCCGCGCGAGGTGACCAGGAACTGCCGGACCCCGACGGGCAGCCGCTCCGCCTCGATCCGGATCTCGTCGGCCTGCTCCAGCGGCGCCCAGACCGGGTGCCGGTCCAGGTAGCCGTCGGCGAGCGCGGCCACCTGGTTCTTCTCGTCCTCGTTCAGTACGTAGCGAGCCACAACAGGAGCCTTTCGGTCGGTCAGGCGCCGGTCTCGGCGACGATCTGGCGCAGCGCGGCCAGGAAGTCGTCGGCGAGCCGGCTAACGGTGGCGGGCGAGTGGGTGGTGGGGGAGTGCATCCAGTCGATCCGCAGCTCGCCGTCGCTGACGGCGGCCACGACGTCGATCAGGTGCGGGCGGGGCTGCTCGGGAGCCTGGTCGGCGCCCAGGGCCCCGAACTGCTCCCGGACCAGGCCGGTCGCGTCGGTGGCGCCGTCCCACTGCCCGAGGTAGTTGAAGCTGATCCGGGGGAGCGCGGCGGCGGCGAGCGCGCTGTGCGCCGGGCTGCCCGGTGCGGAGAGGTGGCGCAGGGCGCCGTAGCCGATGCCGCGCCCCGGGAGCTTGCGCAGGTGGCGCTTGACGGCCTTGAGGGCGGGCGCCCAGTCGCCGTCCGGCACGTCGAGGGTGACGGGGTAGAGCGAGGTGAACCAGCCGATGGTGCGGGACAGGTCCACGTCCTCGAAGAGCTCCTCGCGGCCGTGGCCCTCCAGGGCGATCGTGACGGGCGCGCCGGCCCAGGACCGCAGCGTGCGGCCGAGGGCGGCCAGCAGCACGTCGTTGATCTGGGTGCGGTGGACGGCGGGCACCCGCTGGAGCAGTGCCTGGGTCCCGGCGCGGTCCAACCGCACCGACTCCACGACGAGTTCGCCGTAGGTGTCGGCGCCGGAGCCGTCCCGGGGGAGCTCGACAGCCGCGGCCGAGGCCTGCTGCCAGTAGCCGAGCTCCTGGTCGAAGCCGCCGGAACGGACGTGCTCGCTGAGGCGTTCCGCCCACCGGCGGTAGCTGGTGGTGCGGGCGCCCAGGTCGACCGCGCCGCCGGCGGCGAGTGCGGTGTAGGCGGTGGCGAGGTCCTCCAGCAGGATCCGCCAGGACACCCCGTCCATCACGGCGTGGTGCACCGCGAGGAACAGCCGCGGCGCGGCGCCGTCGGGCAGCCGGAGGAAGACGCCCCGCAGCAGGTCGCCGCGGTGCAGGTCCAGCGACTGCTGGGCCTCGGCGGCCGCCAGGTGCAGGGCGGCCGGCACGTCCGGCGAACTGGTCCCGGTGAGGTCGCGGACGGCGAGCAGGCCGGTGGGCCGCTCCCCGTACTCCTGGGTCCAGTCGCCCGCCGCGTCGCGGGTGAAGCGCAGCCGCAGCGCGTCGTGCTGGTCGACGACCGCGAGCAGGGCCGCCTCCAGCAGGGCGGGGTCGGTGTCGGGGGCGAGGCCCACGTGGACCGACATCGCGTAGTGGTCCGGGTCGACGGTGTGCCCGGCGAAGAACCACCGCTGGATCGGGGTGAGTTCGACCGCCCCGCTCTCCTCGGCCCGCTCCGCCGCCGGGGCGGTGCCGTCGGACTGCCCGGCGTGTCCGGGCTGTGCGGACTGCTCTGACTGCTCGATGGCGGTGGCGAGTTCGGCGACCGTCTGGTGGACGAACATCAGCTTGGAGGTCAGGCGCAGGCCCTCCTGCCGGGCGCGGGAGATGACCTGGATGGTGAGGATGGAGTCGCCGCCGAGTTCGAAGAAGTTGTCGTGGATGCCGACGCGTTCGGTGCCCAGGACGTCCGCCCAGATCGAGGCGAGTTGCTGCTCGGTGGGGGTGGTGGGGGCGGTGTAGGTGGTGCCCGTGTCGACGGCGTGGTGCTCGGGGGCGGGGAGGGCGCGGCGGTCCACCTTGCCGCTGGGGGTGAGCGGGAGTGCGTCGAGGGTGATGTAGAGGGCGGGGATCATGTAGTCGGGGAGGGTGGTGGTGAGGTGGGTGCGTAGGTCGGTGGGGGAGACGGGGCTGGTGGTGACGAGGTAGGCGGTGAGGCGGTGGTGGCCGTCGGGGGTGGGGTGGGTGGTGACGAGGGTTTCGTGGATGTGGGGGTGGGTGAGGAGGGCGGTTTCGATTTCGCCGAGTTCGATGCGGTAGCCGCGGATTTTGACTTGGTGGTCGGCGCGGCCGAGGTGTTCGAGGGTGCCGTCGGGGAGCCAGCGGGCGATGTCGCCGGAGCGGTACATGCGTTGGCCGTTGGGGTGGGTGGGGAAGCGTTGGGTGGTGAGGTCGGGGCGGTGGAGGTAGTGGCGGGCGAGGCCGCCGCCGGTGACGTGGATTTCTCCGGGGATGCCGGTGGGGACGGGGTTGCCGTGGGGGTCGAGGAGGTGGATGCCGTAGCCGGGCAGGGGGCGTCCGGCGGGCAGGCGGTTGCTCTTGTTCAGGTGCTCGGGGGTGATCTCGCCGTAGGTGACGTGGACGGTGGTTTCGGTGATGCCGTACATGTTCACCAGACGCGTTCCCGGCTGGTGGAAGGCGCCGAACCAGGTCTGGACGTGTTTGGGTTCGAGGCCTTCGCCGCCGAAGATGACCCAACGCAGCTGCGGGGGTGCGGTGTTGGTGTCCTGAGCGGCGGCGTGTTCGACGAGTTCGCGGAAGAGTGAGGGGGTCTGGTTGAGGACGGTGACCCGCTGCTGGTGCAGGAGTTGCCACATGGCGTCGGGGTTGCGTGCGGTGTCGTGGTCGACGATGACGGCGCGGCCGCCGGTGGTGAGGGCTCCCCAGAGTTCCCAGACGGAGAAGTCGAAGGCGTAGGAGTGGAACACCGTCCACACATCCTCAGGCCCGAACCCGTACAGGGGCTGGGAGTTGGCCATCAGGTGGAGCACGGTGTGGTGCTCGATCGCGACGCCCTTCGGCCGTCCCGTCGACCCCGACGTGTAGATCACATAGGCGAGGTTGCTCGCGTACACGCCCGTCTCCGGTGCGGTGCAAGGCAGTTGGGCGATCGTGGCGCGGTCCGCGTCCAGGTCGACGACGTGGACGCCGTCGGCGGGCAGGTTCCGGTTGAGGCCGTGGTGGGTGACGAGGAGCTGCGCTCCGGAGTCCTGGAGCATGTAGGCGAGCCGGTCGGCCGGATAGGCGGGGTCGAGCGGAACGTACGCGGCGCCGGCCTTCATGATGCCGAGCAGCCCGACGGCCATCTCCAGCCCGCGTTCCACCGACAGGGCGACCAGCCGGTCCGGCCCGGCGCCGTGGGCGAGCAGGTGGTGGGCGAGCCGGTTGGCGGCCTCGTCCAACTCCCGGTAGCTGAGCGTCTCTTCCCCGAAGGTGACCGCCGGTGCCTCCGGGGTACGGGCGGCCTGCTCGGCCACCAACTGGTGGATGGTGCCCGGCCAGGCCGGCACCCCCGGCACCCCGCTCCACTCACCGCTCACCCGCGCCGACTCCCCGGCCGTCATCAGCGGGAGGGCGGACACCGGGAGCTCGGGCCCGGCGACGGCGGCCCGCAGCAGCACGTTCAGGTGCTCGCCGAAGCGCTCCACCGTCGACGCGTCGAACAGCTCGGTGCTGTACTCGACCAGCGCCCGCAGCCCGCCGCCGGACTCCTCGAACTCGACGGTGAGGTCGGAGAGCGCGGTGTCCCGCTCCATGGCGTACTCGCCGACCCGCAGACCGGCCAGGTCGGGGTGAGGGCTCGCGGTGTTCTGCAGGACGACCATGGCCTGCACCAGCGGCGTGCGGCTGGTGTCGCGCTCCGGCTGCACCGCCTCCACCAGGCGCTCGAACGGCACGTCCTCGTGGGCGAAGGCGTCCAGGACGGTGCCCCGGACCTGCCGCAGCAACTCGGCGAAGGAGGCGTCCGGTTCGATCCGCGACCGCAGGACGACCGTGTTGACCAGGAACCCGATCAGCTGGTCCAACCCGCCGTGCGCCCGCCCGGCGGAGGCCGTGCCCACCGCGATGTCCTGCTGCCCGGTGTACCGGGCGAAGACCGTCTGGACGGCTGCTGTCAGCGCCATGAAGAGCGTCGCGCCCGAGTGACGGGCCAGCCGCTTGAGCCCGTCCAGGGTGTCGGCGGGCACCTCGAAGCCGTGCACCGCGCCCGCCGAGGAGCGGACGGCCGGACGCGGCCGGTCGGTGGGCAGCTCCAGCGGCGTGATCCCGTCGAGCCGCTCCCGCCACCAATCGAGCTGCTCCGCGACCACCCCGCCGTCGGCCAGCCGTTGGTGCTGCCAGGCGGCGAAGTCCGGGTACTGCACCGGGACTTCGGGCAGATCGGCGGTACGGCCCTCGGCCCGGGCCGAGTACAGCGCGCCCAGCTCGCCGGCGGCCACGCCCATCGACCAGCCGTCCGTGACGATGTGGTGCATGCCGAGCACGCACACGTGCTCCTCCGCACCGAGCCGGACCAGCAGCACCCGCACCAGCGGACCGCCCCGCAGGTCGTACGGGCGGGTCAGCTCCTCCCGGGCGAGCCTGCGCAGCTGCTCCTCGTCCTCCGCCGTGGCCTCGCGCCACTCCGGACGCAGCTCCGGGTGGACGATCTGCACCGGCCGGCCGTCGGCGACGTCGAAGGTGGTGCGCAGCGCGTCGTGCCGTGCCACCAGGTCGTCGACCGCGCCGCGCAGGGCAGCGGCGTCGAGCGGTCCGGTCAGGCGCAGGCCGAGCGCGGCGTGGTACTCGGTGCTGCCCTCGGTGAAGTCCTGCAGGAACCACAGGCGTTGCTGGCCGAAGGACATCGGCAGTTCGCCGTCGCGCGGCACCGGCGGGATGGCCGGGGCAGCCGGTTCGGAGTCCGGCTGCTGCAGCGTCGCGGCGAGTTCGGCGACGGTCGGGGTCTCGAAGAGCATCCGCGGCGTGAGGCTGCCGCCCAGCGCCTCACGGGCGCGGGAGATGACCTGGATGGTGAGGATGGAGTCGCCGCCGAGTTCGAAGAAGTTGTCGTGGATGCCGACGCGTTCGGTGCCCAGGACGTCCGCCCAGATCGCGGCGAGTTGTTGCTCGGTGGGGGTGCTGGGGGCGGTGTACGGGGTCTCGGTGCGGCTCGCCTGGAGGTCGGGCCGGGGGAGGGCCCGCCGGTCGACCTTCCCGCTGGGGGTCAGCGGCAGCCGGTCCAGGGTCACGAACAGGGCGGGGATCATGTAGTCGGGGAGGGTGGTGGTGAGGTGGGTGCGGAGGTCGGTGGGGGAGACAGGGGTGGTGGTGACGAGGTAGGCGGTGAGGCGGTGGTGGCCGTCGGGGGTGGGGTGGGTGGTGACGAGGGTTTCGTGGATGTGGGGGTGGGTGAGGAGGGCGGTTTCGATTTCGCCGAGTTCGATGCGGTAGCCGCGGATCTTGACTTGGTGGTCGGCGCGGCCGAGGTGTTCGAGGGTGCCGTCGGGGAGCCAGCGGGCGATGTCGCCGGAGCGGTACATGCGCTGTCCGTTGGGGTGGGTGGGGAAGCGTTCGGTGGTGAGGTCGGGGCGGTGGAGGTAGTGGCGGGCGAGTCCGCCGCCGGTGACGTGGATCTCGCCGGGGATGCCGGTGGGGACGGGGTTGCCGTGGGGGTCGAGGAGGTGGATGCCGTAGCCGGGCAGCGGGCGTCCGGCGGGCAGACGTCGTCGGGAGGTGAGGTGCTCGGGGGTGATCTCGCCGTACGTCACGTGGACGGTGGTCTCGGTGATGCCGTACATGTTCACCAGACGCGTTCCCGGCTGGTGGAAGGCGTTGAACCAGGTGGTGACGTGTTTGGGTTCGAGGCCTTCGCCGCCGAAGACGACCCAACGCAGCTTCGGGGGTGCGGTGTTGGCACCCTGGGCGGCATGTTCGACGAGTTCGCGGAAGAGTGAGGGGGTCTGGTTGAGGACGGTGACCCGCTGCTGGTGGAGGAGTTGCCACATGGCGTCGGGGTTGCGTGCGGTGTCGTGGTCGACGATGACGGCGAGGCCGCCGGTGGTGAGGGCTCCCCAGAGTTCCCAGACGGAGAAGTCGAAGGCGTAGGAGTGGAAGACCGTCCACACGTCCTCAGGCCCGAAGCCGTACAGGGGCTGGGAGTTGGCCATCAGGTGGAGCACAGTGTGGTGCTCGATCGCGACGCCCTTCGGCCGTCCCGTCGACCCCGAGGTGTAGATGACGTACGCCAGGTCGGTGGCGGTGGCACCGGACTGCGGAGCCGTGGCCGGGTGCCCGGCGATGGCGGCGGCGTCCTGGTCGAGGTCGATGACCTGGACGTCCTCCGACGGCAGGTTCCGGTTGAGGCCGCGGTGGGTGACCAGCAGCCGGGCGCCGGAGTCCTGGAGCATGTAGGCGAGCCGGTCGGCCGGGTACGCGGGGTCCAGCGGAACGTACGCGGCGCCGGCCTTCATGATGCCGAGCAGCCCGACGGCCATCTCCAGCCCGCGCTCGACCGAGAGCGCGACCAGTCGGTCCGGCCCGGCGCCGTGGGCGAGCAGGTGGTGGGCGAGCCGGTTGGCGGCCTCGTCCAACTCCCGGTAGCTGAGGGTATCTTCCCCGAAGGTGACCGCCGGTGCGTCCGGGGTGCGGGCGGCCTGCTCGGCCACCAGCTGGTGGATGGTGCCCGGCCAGGCGGGCGCCCCCGGCACCCCGCTCCACTCCCCGCTCACCCGCTCCAGCTCCCCGGGCATCAGCATCGGCACGGCCGACACCGTCCGGTCCGGGGCCTCGGCGATGGCCGTCAGCAGGGCGCCCAGGTGGCCGGCGAGCCGCTCGACGGTCTCCGGGTCGAACAGCGCGGGGTCGTAGGAGAGCGCGAAGGCCAGCTCCTCACCCGCGTAGGCGACCAGGTTGAGCGGGTAGTTGGTGACGTCGGCGCCCTCCAGCCCGTACAACCGGACCCCGCCGTCGCCGCCAGCACCGCCGGAGCCGTCGGCCCCTGACCCGCCGTCGGCCGGGAAGTTCTCGAAGGCGACCAGGCTCTCGAAGAGGTGGGTGCCCCGCTCGACGCCGCTCCAGCCCTGGATCTGTGTCAGCGGCACGTGCTCGTACTGCCGGGCCTCGGCCTGGGCCTGCTGGAGGCCGGCGAGCCAGGCGCCGATCCGCGCGTCGCCGTCGACCTCGACCCGCACCGGGAGGGTGTTGATCAGCATGCCGACCATCGCGTCGGCGCCGGGCAGGTCGGCGGGCCGGCCGGAGACGGTCGCGCCGAAGACCACGTCCGGTTCTCCCGCGTACCGGGCGAGCAGCAGGCTCCAGGCGCCCTGCAGCACGGTGTTGACGGTCACCCGGTGTTCCCGGGCGGCGGTGTAGAGCCGCCGTGAGACGTCCTCGGGGAGCCGGGTGAGCAGCCGGCGCGAGGACTGGGCCTGGTGCCCGGTGGCGGGCAGCCGGTCGAAGGGCAGGGCCGTGGGTTCGGTGACGCCGCCGAGGAGCCGCCGCCAGTAGGCCTCGGCCTCGGCGAGGTCCTGGCGTTGCAGCCACTCCACGTAGGCGGCGAAGGGGCGCCGGGCGGGGAGTACGGGCCGTTCGCCGGCGGCCAGGGCCCGGTAGGCGGTGGTGAGGTCGGCGAGCATCTGGGTGGTGCTCCACCCGTCGAGGAGCACGTGGTGGGAGGTGCGGACCACCCGGACGGTGGTGTCGGTGAGGCGGATCAGGGCCATCCGCATCAGCGGGGCCGCCGACAGGTCGATGCCGCGCGCCCGGTCCTCGGCGAGGTGGCGCTCCAGCGCCTCGGCGTGCTCCTGTTCGGTGCGGCCGCGCCAGTCGAGGTGGACCACGGGGGGCCGGACCCGCCGGTGGACCACCAGCTGGGGGCGGTCGACGCGCTCCCAGACCACGGCGCCGCGCAGCACCTCCAGGTGGTCGGTGACGTGCTGCCAGGCGCGCTCCAGCAGCGCCGGGTCGCCGACGCCGTCGAGCAGGAAGGCGGTCTGCTCGAAGTAGGCCCGGGAGCCGGGCTCGGAGAGGGTGTGGAAGAGCATGCCGCTCTGCATGGGGGTGAGCGGGTAGACGGTCTCGACGTTCCGGCCGTCGCCGACGATCCGGTCCACGGCGGCCTGGTCCAGGCCGGCGAGCGGGAAGTCGGACGGCGTGGCGCCGCCGCTGCCGGGCTGCAGGCAGTGGGCGAGCAGTTCGCGCAGCGCGTCCAGGTGCCGCCGGGCCAGCCGGTCGACGGTCTCCGGGGCGAAGACCTCCGCGGAGTAGATCCAGGTGAAGCCGAGGACGCCGTCCTCCACCATGCCGACGACGTCGAGCAGGTAGGGGCGGGGCTCGTCGGGCTCGTGGTCGAGGCCGAGGGCGGGGAGGCGGTCGCGGATCAGGCCGTCGGCGGAGGTGGTGCCGTCCCACTGGCCGAGGTAGTTGAAGCTGATCGGCGGCAGCGGGTCGGCCAGCAGGGCGTGTCCGGGCTGGTCGGGGGTGGAGAGGAAGCGCAGCGCGTCGTAGCCGAGGCCGCGGCCGGGGACGGCGCGCAGCTGTTCCTTGACGGACTTGAGCGCGGTGCCCCAGGAGGGGTCGGCGGGCAGTCGCAGGGCGACGGGGTAGTGGGTGGTGAACCAGCCGACGGTGCGGGCGAGGTCGACCTGCTCGAACAGCTCCTCGCGGCCGTGCCCTTCGAGGCCGAGCACCAGGCGGTCGGCGCCGGTCCAGTCGGTCAGGACGCGGCCGAGCGCGGTGACCAGGACGTCGTCGATCCGGGTGCGGTAGACCGCGGGCACCCGGTGCAGCAGGTCCTCGGTCTCGGCGCGGCCGAGGCGGACCTCGACGGTGCGCTCGTGGGCGGTGACGTTGCGGCCCTCGGGGTGGTCGACGGGCAGGGCGGGGGCCGTCGCGGGGGCGACGGCGCTCCAGTGCGCGAGCTCGTGGTCGAGGCCGCCGCTGCGGACGTGCTCGGCGAGCCGGCTGGCCCAGTCCTGGTAGCTGCTGCTGCGGGGGCCGAGCGCGGCCGGGCCGCCGCGGGCCAGCCGGTCGTAGGCGGTGGCCAGGTCGTCGAGCAGGACGCGCCAGGAGACGCCGTCCATGACGATGTGGTGCACGGCGAGGAAGAGCCGGGGGGCCGTGCCGTCGGCGAAGCGCAGGTGCACGCCCTGGACGAGCCGGCCGGCCGAGAGGTCCAGCGCGCGTTGCGCCCGGACGGCGGCGGCCTCCAGGGCGGGGTCGTCCGGTCCGCTCAACTCGTGGACGGTGAGCGGGGTTTCGGGTCGGCTCGCGTACTCCTGGAGCCACTCCCCGCCGTCCCGGGTGTAGCGCAGCCGCAGGGCGTCGTGCTGGTCGAGCACGGCGTCGAGGGCGCGGGCGAGCAGTCCGGGGTCGGTGTCCGGGGCCAGTTCGACCTGGACGGACATCGCGTAGTGGTCGGGGTTGACGGTGTGCGCGGCGAGGAACCAGCGCTGGATCGGGGTGAGTTCGACGCGCCCGGTGGCCGGGGCGGAGACGGCGGCGGGCGCCGCTTCGGCGGTTCCGGTGACGGCGGCCAGGGCGGCGACGCTCTGGTGCAGGAAGAGCAGCTTGGAGGTGAGCTGGAGGCCGGCCTGGCGGGCCCGGGAGACGACCTGGATGGAGAGGATGGAGTCCCCGCCCAGGTCGAAGAAGTTGTCGTGGACGCCGACCCGTTCGACGCCCAGCACCTGGGACCAGACGGTGGCGAGGAGTTCCTCGACGGCGTCCCGCGGCGCGGTGTACTCGGCGCCGGGCAGCGCGGCCTCGGCGGCCGGCTCGGGCAGGGCCCGGCGGTCGACCTTGCCGTTGGGGGTGAGCGGCAGCCGCTCCAGGGCGGTGAAGACGGCCGGGACCATGTAGTCCGGGAGCAGCCCGGACAGGTGGGAGCGCAGCTCGGACACGGCGGGCGCGCCCTCGCCGACGACGTACGCGGCCAGCCGGCGCCGTCCGGCGGCGTCCTGGTGGGCGAGCACCACGGCCTCGCGCACCGAGGGGTGGGTGAGCAGGGCGCTCTCCACCTCGCCCAGCTCGATCCGGAAGCCGCGGATCTTCACCTGGTCGTCGGCCCGGCCGAGGAACTCCAGGTCCCCCGAGGGCAGTCGGCGGGCCCGGTCGCCGGTGCGGTAGAGCCGGTCGCCGGGGACGAAGGGGCTGTCGGTGAAGCGCTCGGCGGTCAGGTCGGGGCGGCCGTGGTAGCCGCGGCCGATGCCCTCGCCGCCGATCCAGATCTCGCCGGGCACCCCGATCGGGGCCAACTCGCCGTGGGCGTCCAGGACGTAGACCCGGGTGTCGGGCAGCGGGCGGCCGATCGGGACGTAGACGCTGCCGCGCAGGGCCTCCTCGGTGGGGGTGAACACGGTGGAGTCCACGGTGGCCTCGGTGCCGCCGTAGGCGTTGACCACCACCGCGTCGTGCCGGATCTGCCGCAGCAGGGTGCGGCAGTCCTCGACCCGCCAGCCCTCGGAGCCGACCGAGAGCAGCCGCAGCGGCGGGAAGCCGTCGCCGCGCCGCTCGACCTCCTGGAGGACGGCGTTGAGCAGCGAGGGCACGATCTCCAGGCCGGTGGCGCCGGTTCGGGCGATCAGGTCGAGCAGGGCCGGCGGCTCGGTGGTGACGTCCTTGGACGCGATGATCAGCGCGCCGCCGAAGGGGACGGAGCGGATCAGGTCGGCGAAGAAGAGGTCGACGGACAGGCTGGAGACGGACAGGAAGCGCGGCTTGAGCGCGGCGAGGCCGTACCGGGCGTCCCAGGCGGCGCAGATGTGCCGGACGTTGCGGTGCTCGACGGCGACGCCCTTGGGGTTGCCGGTCGAGCCGGAGGTGTAGATGACGTAGGCGAGGTCGCCGGCGGTGACGGCGGTCTCCGGGGCGGTGGCGGGCCGGGCGGCGATCGCGGCCCGGTCGGTGTCCAGGTCGACCACCCGGAGCCCGTCGGCCGGGAGGCGATCGCGGACGGCGCCGGCGGTGACGACGATCCGGGCGCCGGAGTCGTCGAGCATGTACGCCAGCCGGTCGGCGGGGAAGGCCGGGTCGAGCGGCACGTAGGCGGCGCCGGCCTTGAGGATGCCGAGCAGGCCGACCGCCATCGCGGAGCCGCGCTCGACGCTCAGCCCGACCAGCGCGCCGGGGCCGGCGCCGAGGGCGGCCAGGTGGTGGGCGAGCCGGTTGGCGCGCTCGTCCAGCTCGCGGTGGGTGAGGGTGGCGTCCTCGGCGATCACCGCGTCCGCGTCGGGGGTGAGCGCGGCCTGCCGGGCGGTCCGCTGGTGGATGAGCGCCCGGTCGCCGGCGGGCAGCGCGGTGGCGTTCCAGTCGGTGACGAGCTGCCGGTGCTCCGCGGGGGTGAGCAGCGGGAGCGTCGCCAGCGGGCGGTCCGGGTCGGCGATCGCGCCGTCGAGGAGCACGCCGAGGTGGCCGCTCATCCGGGCGACGGTGGCCTCGTCGAAGAGCTCGGTGCTGTACTCGACCAGGCCGTGCAGCCGGCCGTCCCGCTCCTCGAACTCGAAGGTCAGGTCGAAGAGCGAGGCGGCGCGTTCGAGCGGGTAGGGCGCGGTGGTGGCGCCGGGCAGGGCCAGGGTGTCGTCCGGGGTGTTCTGCAGCACGACGGTGGCCTGCACCAGGGCCGTCCGGCTGGGGTCGCGTTCGATCCGGGCGGCCTCCACCAGCTTGTCGAAGGGGACGTCGCCCTGGGCGAAGGCGTTCAGCACGGTGTCCTTCACCCGGGCCAGCAACTCCGTGAAGGAGAGCGCCGGTTCGACCTGGGTGCGGAGCACCGCGGTGTTCACCAGCAGGCCGACGAGCCGCTCCAGCTCCGGGTGCTCGCGGGCCGCTGAGGAGGTGCCGACGGCGATGTCCTGCTGGCCCGACCAGCGGGCCAGGACGGCCTTCACGGCGGCGGTGAGCACCATGAACGGGCTGGCGCCGTGCTCCTTGGCGAGCTGCTTGAGCCCGGTGACGGTCGGCTCGGCGAGCTGGAAGCCGTACACCGCGCCGGCCGTGGAGCGGACGGCGGGCCGGGGCCGGTCGGTGGGCAGCTCCAGCGGGGAGATCCCGCGCAGCTGCTCGCGCCACCAGTCCAGCCGGCCCTCCAGCAGCCCGCCGCGCTCCAGCCGGGCGCGCTGCCAGGCCGCGAAGTCCGGGTACTGGACGGGGACTTCGGGCAGCTCGGCGGGGCGCCCGGCGAGCCCGGCGGCGTACAGTGCGCCCAGCTCGCGGGCGACGATGCCGAGCGACCAGCCGTCGGTGACGATGTGGTGCATGCCGAGCACGAACAGGTGCTCCTCCGGCGCCAGCCGGACCACCAGGGCGCGCACCAGCGGGCCGTGCCGCAGGTCGTACGGGCGGGCCATCTCGGCCCGGACCAGCGCGCGGGCGGCGTCCTCGCCGTCCGCCTCGGCGGCCGTCCACTCGGGGGCGAGCTCGGGGTGGACGATCTGCAGGCCGCGCCCGTCGCGCGCCGCGAAGGTGGTCCGCAGCGCCTCGTGCCGGGCCACCACCCCGTCGAGGGCCGCCCGCAGCGCGTCCGGGTCGAGCCGGCCGGTGATCCGCAGCGGCAGCGCCGAGTGGTAGTCGGTGTTGCCGGGCTCGAAGTCCTCCAGGAACCAGAGCCGTTGCTGCCCGTACGACATGGGCAGCTCGCCGTCCCGCGCGACCGCGGGGATCAGCGGTTCGGCGGCACCCGGCGCCTGGCCGGCCAGCCGGCGGGCGAGCGCCTCGCGCAGGTGGGCGGGCAGGGCGGCGATCCGGTCTTCGCGGGCGGGCGGCGTGCTCATCGGAAGGAATCCCCCAGTGTGGTGGTGGTCGGGGCGGTGGGGCGGTCCGGGCTGCGGGGACGGACGCGCCGCGGGTCAGCTTGCGGTGGGGCGCAGGCTGCGCGGGCTCAGGTCGGTCCAGTGGGTCTCCACGTAGGCGAGGCACTCCTCGCGGGGCCGGTCGGCGAGGGCGGTCTCCCAGCCGGGCGGGACGGCGGTGCCGGTGGGCCAGAGGGAGTGCTGGCCCTCGTCGTTGACCAGGACGCTGTAGGAGCGGTCGTTCTGCTCGAAGGGGTTGGACACGGGGGACTCCTGTCGGGGGGCGTACGGGGAAGGGTGTGCAGGGGGTTCAGGACTGCGCCGCGGCGGCTTCCAGCTCGGCCAGTACCAGGTCCTCGACGGCCGTCGCCGTCCCGGCGACCGTGGGCCGCTCGAACAGGGCGCGCGGCGAGAGCCCGGTGCCGAACAGGGAGTTGATCCGGGAGACGGCGCGCAGCGACAGCAGGGAGTCGCCGCCGAGGGTGAAGAAGTCGTCCTCCACGCCGACCCTCGGCACGCCCAGCAGCTCCCGCCAGATGTCGGCGATCAGCTGCTCGGTGGCGGTGCGCGGGGCCTGGTGCCCGGTGCCCGAGCCGATCCGGTCGGCCGGGGCGGGCAGGGCCCGCCGGTCGACCTTGCCGTTGGCGGTCAGCGGCAGGGCGGGCAGCGGGACGAAGGCGGCGGGGAGCATGTGGCCGGGCAGGGTGGCCGCCAGGTGGGCCCGCAGCGCGGCGGCGTCGGGCAGCGCGGTATCCGGCCGGGTGGCGTCGGGCACCAGGTAGCCGACCAGCACGGTGCGCCCGTCCTCGGTCCACGGCACGACGGCGGCGTCGCCGACCGCCGGGTGGGTCACCAGGGCGGCCTCGACCTCCCCGGTCTCGATCCGGAAGCCGCGGATCTTGACCTGCCCGTCGCCGCGGCCGAGGAAGTCCAGCACCCCGTCCGCCCGCCAGGCGACCAGGTCCCCGGAGCGGTACATCCGCCCGCCGGGGGCGCCGTACGGGTCGGCGACGAAGCGCTCGGCGGTCAGGCCCGGGCGGCCGTGGTAGCCGCGGGCCAGCCCGGGGCCGGCGATGTACAGCTCGCCGGATACGCCGACCGGCGCCGGGGCGAGGGTGTCGGTGAGCACGTACACCCGGGTGTTGGCGATCGGGGCGCCCAGCGGCACCGGGCCCGGTGCCGCGCCCGCGGTCAGGTCGTGGGTGGTGGTGAAGGTGGTCGCCTCGGTCGGTCCGTACCCGTTGGTCAGCCGCAGCCCGGGGTGGGCGGCCAGCACCCGGGCGCAGTGCTCGGGGGAGAGCCGGTCGCCGCCGGCGATCAGCTGCCGCAGCTCGGCGAAGGCGTCCGGCCGCTCGTCCACGACCTGGTGGAACAGGCCCGCGGTGAGCCACAGGTGGGTGACCTGCTGCTCCTTCAGGAAGGCGCCGAGTTCGGCCGGGGTGGGCAGCTGCGGCGGGTGGACGGCCAGCCGGGCGCCGCGCAGCAGCGCCGCCCACACCTCCAGGGTGGAGGCGTCGAAGGAGAGCGAGGCGAACTGGGCGACGGTGCTGTCCGGGCCGATGTCCGTGAAGGTGGTGCCGTGCACCAGCCGGACCACGGCCCGGTGGGTGGTGAGCACGCCCTTGGGGCGGCCGGTGGAGCCGGAGGTGTAGATGACGTACGCGAGCGAGTCCGGCGCCGGGGCGGCCGCGGGGGCGGTGGCCGGGCGGGCGGCGATCAGCGCCTCCTCCCGGTCCAGGTCGACCAGCCGGGCGGTGGTGGCGGGCAGCCGCCCGCGCAGCCGCTCCTCGGTGACCAGCAGCCGCATCCCGGTGTCCTCGATCATGTACCCGAGCCGGTCGGCCGGGTAGTCCGGGTCGAGCGGCACGTACGCGGCCCCGGCCTTGAGGACGGCCAGCAGGGCGGTGATCGCCCGCGGGCCGCGCTCCAGGCAGACGCCGACCAACTGCTCCGGCCCGGCGCCGAGTTCGGCCAGGTGGCCGGCCAGCCGGTCGGCCCGCTCGGCCAGCTCCCGGTAGGTCAGCCGGTGGGCCCGGTCCCCGTCCCGGTAGCTGAGCGCGACGCGGTCGGGGTGGGCCGCGACGGCGACGTCGAACAGGGCGGGCAGGGCGACGTCCGGCAGCTCCCGGGCGGTGTCGTTCCAGGTCTCCAGGGTGAGTTCGGCCTCGTCGGCGGCGAGCATCGACAGGTCGGCGAGCCGGGCGCCGTCCGGGGCGTCGGCGATCCCGGCGAGCAGCGCGTCCAGCCGGTCGGCCAGCCGGGCGACGGTCGGTCCGTCGTACAGCGCGGTGTCGTAGGCGAGGGTGTAGGCCAGGCCGTCGGCGCCGTAGGCGATCAGGTTGAGCGGGTAGTGGGCGGCGATGGTGCCGTCCAGCTCGCGCACGCGCAGTCCGTGCGCCCGGGCCGCCCGGTCGTCCGCCGGGTAGTTCTCGAAGACCATCAGGGTGCGGAACAGGGCGGTGCTGCGCGGGAGTTCGCTCCAGCCCTGGATCTGCGGCAGCGCGGCGTACTCGTACTGGCGGTCCTCGACCTGGCGGCGCTGGAGGTCGGCCAGCCACGCGGTGACCGGCGCGGACTCCTCGACCCGGGCCCGCACCGGCAGGGTGTTGATCAGCATGCCGACCATCGCGTCGGCGCCGGGCAGGTCGGTGGGGCGGCCGGAGACGGTGGTGCCGAAGACGACGTCCCGCTCACCGGCGTGGCGGGCCAGCAGCAGCGCCCAGGCGCCCTGGAGCACCGTGTTGACGGTGAGCCGGTGGCGGCGGGCGAAGTCGTGCAGCCGTTCGGCGGCCGGCCCGGGCAGTCGGCGGGCCAGCGCCCCGTCGGCGCCGGCGCCCTGGCCGACGGCGGTGCGGCGCAGGGCCGGCAGCGGGGTGGGCGCCGGGAAGCCGGCCAGCGCCTCGCGCCAGTAGGCCTCGGCGGCGCCGTGGTCCTGCCGCTCCAGCCAGGCGACGTACTCGCGGAACGGCCGGTGGTCGGGCAGTTCGGGCTCCCGGCCGGCGGCCAGCGCCGCGTGGGCGTCGTAGGTGCGGGCCAGCAGGGTGAAGGTGGACCAGCCGTCGAGCAGCACGTGGTGGAAGGCGCAGACCACCCGGACCGAGTCGGCCGACAGCCGGACCAGCGTCAGCCGCATCAGCGGGGCGGCGGTGAGGTCCAGCGGCTCGGCGCGGTCCTCGGCCAGCAGCCGCTGCTCGGCGGCCCGCTGCTCGGCGGGGGTCAGCTCGCGCCAGTCGAGGTGGGTGACGGGCAGCTCGGCGTGCCGGGCGACCACCATCAGCGGGCGTTCGAGGTCCTGCCAGACCGCCCGGGCGCGCAGCACGTCGAACCGGCCGGCCACCGACTGCCAGGCGCGGGCCAGCAGTTCGGGGTCGCGCACGCCGTCGAGGACGAAGCTCAGCTGCTCGGAGTAGGCGCTCGGCTCGGTCAGGCTGTGGAACAGCATGCCGCTCTGCACCGGGGTGAGTGGGTGGACGTCCTCGACGTCGCGGCCGTGGCCGACGATCCGGTCCAGCGCGGCCTGGTCGAGCCGGGCGAGCGGGAAGTCGGAGGGCGTGGCACCGCCGCTGCCGGGCTGCAGGCAGTGCTCCACCAGCTCGCCGAGCGCGGCCAGGAAGGCCTCCGCCAGCCGCCGGACCTCCGGGGCGGGGTGGACGGCGGGGGAGTGGATCCAGTCGATCCGCAGCTCCCCGCCGGCGACCTCGGCGACGATGTCGATCAGGTGCGGGCGGTGCTCGTCCGGGGCCTGGTCGGCGCCGGGCGCGGCCAGCCGGGCGCGCACCAGGCCGCTCCCGCTGGTGCTGGCGTCCCACTGGCCGAGGTAGTTGAAGCTGATCTGCGGCTGGGCGGCGTCCGCCAGCGCGGTGTGCGCCGGGCTGCCGGGCTCGGAGAGGTGGCGCAGCGCGCCGTGGCCCAGCCCGTGGCCCGGGACGGCGCGCAGCTGCTCCTTGAGCGACTTGAGCGCCTCGCCCCAGCCGCCGGCCGGCACGTCCAGGGTGACGGGGTGGATGGTGGTGAACCAGCCGACGGTGCGGGACAGGTCGAGGTCGGCGAACAGCTCCTCGCGGCCGTGCCCCTCCAGGGCGACCGTCACCGGGGCGCCGGCCCAGTCCCGCAGGACCCGGCCGAGCGCGGTGAGCAGCACGTCGTTGATCCGGGTGCGGTAGGCGGCGGGGACGCGCTGGAGCAGCGCCTCGGTCTCGGCCCGGCCGAGCCGCACGCTGACGGTCCGGGCCGCGCCGAAGGTGTTCGGCTGCCGCTGCCCGGCGCCGCCCGGCAGCGGGTGCACCGCGGCGCCGGCCCGCTGCCAGTGCGGGAGTTCACGGTCCAGGCCACCGGTGCGGACGTGCTCGGAGAGCCGCTGCGACCACTGCTGGAAGCTGCTGGACTTGGCGCCGAGGTCGACCGGGCGGCCCGCGTCGAGCTGCCGGTAGGCGGTCTCGAGGTCCTGGAGCAGGATCCGCCAGGACACCCCGTCCATCGCCAGGTGGTGGACGGTCAGGAAGAGCCGGGGCGGGCGGGAGCCGCCGAGCCGCAGGAAGACGGCCCGGACCAGGGTGCCCTCGGCCAGGTCGAGGCCGCTCTGGGCGGCGAGCGCCGTCCGGTGCACGGCGGCGTCCTGCTCCTCGGCGGGCAGGGCGGAGAGGTCGCGGACGGCGAGCCGCCCGGTGTGCCAGCGGGTCTCGCCGTACTCCTGCACCCAGTCGCGGCCGGTGCGGGTGTAGCGCAGCCGCAGGGCGTCGTGGTGGTCGACGACCGCGCCGAGGGCGCGGTCCAGCAGCACGGTGTCCGTCCCGGGGGCGAGTTCGAGCTGGACGGACATGGTGAAGTGGCCCGGGGCGACGGTGTGTTCGGCGAGGAACCAGCGCTGGACCGGGGTCAGCGGGACGACCCCCGCCACCTCGGCCGGGGCGGCGGCGGGCGCGTCGTCCACCCGCCCGGCGACGGCGGCCAGTGCGGCCACGCTCTGGTGGGTGAAGATCAGCTTGGAGGTCAGCAGCAGGCCGGCCCGGCGGGCCCGGGAGACGACCTGGATGGAGAGGATGGAGTCCCCGCCCAGGTCGAAGAAGTTGTCGTGGACGCCGACCCGTTCGACGCCCAGCACCTGGGACCAGACGTCGGCGAGGAGCTCCTCGACGGCGTCCCGGGGCGCGGTGTACCGGGCCTGGTCGCGCCCGGCCCGCAGGTCGGGCTCGGGCAGGGCGCGGCGGTCCACCTTGCCGCTGGGGGTGAGCGGCAGCCGGTCCAGCGGCACGAACAGCGCGGGGACCATGTAGTCCGGCAGCGAGCCCGTCAGGTGGGCGCGCAGCTCGCCGGCCGGGAGGCCGCGGTCGGCGACCAGGTAGGCGACCAGGCGCTTGCGCCCGGCCTCGTCCTGGTGGACCACCACGGCGGAGTCCCGGACCGCCGGGTGGCGGCCCAACGCGCTCTCGATCTCGCCGAGTTCGATCCGGAAGCCGCGGATCTTGACCTGGTCGTCGGCCCGGCCGAGGTACTCGAGGGCGCTGTCCGGGCGGCGGCGGGCCACGTCGCCGGTGCGGTACATCCGCTCGCCGGGGGCGCCGTACGGGTTGGCGGTGAAGCGCTCGGCGGTCAGGCCGGGGCGCCGGTGGTAGCCGCGGGCCAGGTGCGGCCCGGCGAGGTACAGCTCGCCGGGGACGCCGACCGGCACCGGCTGGAGCTGGGCGTCGAGCAGCAGCACCCGGGTGCCGGTCAGCGGGGTGCCGATCGGCGGTACCGCGTCGCCGGAGAGCGGGCCGCTCATGGTGGCCACCACGGTGCCCTCGGTGGGGCCGTACGCGTTGACCATCCGCCGGCCGGCCGACCAGCGGGCCACCAGGTCGCCGGTGCTGGCCTCGCCGCCGACCGCCAGGGCGCGCAGCCCGTCCAGGCCGTCCGGGCTCAGGGTGGCCACCGCGGACGGCGCCAGCAGGGCGTGGCTGATCCGCCGCTCGCGCAGGAAGTCCTGCAGCGCCTCGCCGACGATCGGGCCGTGCGGGGGCAGCACCAGGGCGGCGCCGGTCGGCAGGGCCATCAGGAACTCCATGACGGCGCCGTCGAAGGAGGACGAGGCGAACTGCAGCACCCGGCTGTCCGGGGTGACGTCCAGCCGCTCGGCGAGTGCGGCGGCCAGCCCGGCGATGCCGGAGTGCGGCACCAGTACGCCCTTGGGGGTGCCGGTGGAGCCGGAGGTGTAGATCATGTACGCCAGGTCGGCGGGGCGCAGTTCGACGGCCGGGGCGCCGGTGGGCCGGGCGGCGATCGGCCCGGCCTGCGCGGCCAGGTCGACCAGGACCGCCCCGGTGGCGGGCAGTTCGGCGAGCAGCTCGGTGCGGGTGACGACGATCCCGGCGCCGGAGTCGCGGAGCATGAAGTCCAGCCGGTCGGCCGGGTAGTTGGGGTCCAGCGGCAGGTAGGCGGCGCCCGCCTTCATGATGCCGAGCAGGCCGACCAGGAGTTCGTTGCCGCGCTCCAGGCAGAGGCCGACGATCCGGCCCGGTCCGGCTCCCGCCGCGACCAGGTGGTGGGCGAGCCGGTCGGCGCGCTCGTCCAACTCCCGGTAGCTGAGCGTGCCGTGCCCGTCCTCGACGGCGGGCGCGTGCGGGCGGCGGCGCGCCTGCTCCTCGACCAGCCGGGGGAAGGCCAGGAACGGCGGCTGCTCCTCGGTCCGCGCGGCCGGCAGCAGTTCGCGCCGCTCGGCCTCGGTCAGCATCGGCAGGGTGGCCAGCGCCCGGCGGGGCTCGGCGGCGGCGGCCGCCGCCAGGGTGGTGAGGTGGCCGGCCAGGCGGACCACGGTCGCCCGGTCGAACAGCGCGGTGCTGTAGCCGATCCGGGCGGTGAGCCCGCCGTCGGCCTCGAAGAACTCGACGGTCAGGTCGAAGGGCGCGGCCTCGCGGTGCACCGGGTGGTCGGTGACGGTGACGCCGGGCAGCCGCAGGGCGTCCTCCGGGGCGTTCTGCAGCACCACCATGGCCTGGACCAGCGGGGTGCGGCTGGCGTCGCGCTCGGGGTGGACGGCCTCGACCAGCCGCTCGAACGGCACCTCCTCGTGGGCGAAGGCCTCCAGCACGGTCTCCTTGACGCCGGCCAGGAACGCCGTGAAGGACTGCTCCGGCTCGACCCGCGAGCGCAGCACGACGGTGTTCACCAGGAAGCCGACCAGGCCCTCCAGGTCGGCGCGGTTGCGGCCGGAGGAGGCGGTGCCGACCGCGATGTCCTGCTGGCCGCAGTAGCGGGCCAGCACGGCCTTGACCACGGCGGTCAGCACCATGAACAGGGTGGCGGACTGCTCGCGGGCCAGTCCGCGCAGCGCCGCGGCGGTCTCGTCGGGGAGGCGGAAGGAGTGCGTCGCGCCGGCCGAGGAGCGCACCGGCGGGCGGGGCCGGTCGGTGGGCAGCTCCAGCGGGGTGACGCCGGCCAGCTGCTCGCGCCACCAGTCCAGATGGTGGTCGAGCAGCGCGCCGTCGGCCAGCCGGCCGCGCTGCCACTGGGCGAAGTCCGGGTACTGGACGGGCAGTTCGCCGAGCCGGGCGGCGCGCCCGGCCGCCCGTGCGGCGTACAGCTCGCCCAGCTCGCGGCGGACCACGCCCATCGACCAGCCGTCGGTGACGATGTGGTGCATGCCGAGCACGCAGACGTGCTCCTCGGCGGCCAGCCGCACCAGCAGGACCCGCACCGCCGGGCCGGTGCGCAGGTCGTAGGCCCGGGAGGTCTCGGCGCCGACCAGCTCGGCCAGCCGCTCCTCGCGCAGCGCGTCCGGGGTGCCGCTCAGGTCGGCGGTGCGCCAGTGCGGCGGCAGTTCGGGATGGACGACCTGGACGCCGTGGCCGTCGATCACCCCGAAGGTGGTGCGCAGCGACTCGTGCCGTCGCACCAGGTCGGCCACCGCCGCGCGCAGCGCCGCCTGGTCGAGCGGGCCGGCCAGCCGCAGCCCGAGGGCGGTGTGGTACTCGGTGCTGCCCGGGTCGAACTCCGCCAGGAACCACAGCCGTTGCTGGCCGAAGGACATCGGCAGCGCGCCGTCCCGGGGCACCGCGGGGATCGGCTGCTCGGCGACGGAGTCGGCGGGCGCCACGGCGGCGGCGAGCAGGGCGACGGTGGGGGCGTCGAACAGGATGCGCGGGGGCAGCTTGATCCCGAGCGCGGCCCGCAGCCGGGAGACGGCCCGGACGGAGAGGATCGAGTTGCCGCCCAGCTCGAAGAAGTCGTCGTGCACCCCGACGGCCTCGACCCCGAGGACGTCCGACCAGACGTCGGCGATGGTCGCCTCGACGGCCGTGCGCGGGGGCGCCGCGGCGGCCTCGGCGCCCGCGCGCAGCGTGCCCGGGTCGGGCAGCGCCCGGCGGTCGACCTTGCCGTTGGGGGTGAGCGGCAGGGTGTCGAGCACCAGGACGGCGGAGGGCACCAGGTGCGCGGGCAGCCCGGCGGCGAGGTGGGCGCGCAGCGCCTCCGGGTCGGGGCGCCGCCCCTCGGCGGGGGAGACGTAGCCGACCAGGTTGGTGTTGTGGGTGAGGACGGCGGCCTGGGCGACGTCGGGGTGCAGGGCCAGGGCGCTCTCGATCTCGCCGAGTTCGATCCGGAAGCCGCGGATCTTGACCTGGTCGTCGGCGCGCCCGAGGTACTCCAGGGCGCCGTCGGGGCGGCGGCGGGCGATGTCGCCGGAGCGGTACATCCGCTCGCCGGGGGCGCCGTACGGGTTGGCGACGAAGCGCTCGGCGGTCAGGCCCGGGCGGCCGTGGTAGCCGCGGGCCAGGCCGACACCGGCCAGGTACAGCTCGCCGCGCACCCCGACCGGGACCGGCCGCAGCGCCTCGTCCAGCAGGTGGACCTGGAAGTTGGCGATCGGCGTGCCGATCGGGGGCACCGTCGCGCCGCTCAGCGGGGCGCTCATGGTGGCGCAGACGGTGGTCTCGGTGGGGCCGTACGCGTTGACCATCCGGCGGCCCGCCGACCAGCGGGCCACCAGGTCGGCGGTGCTGGCCTCGCCGGCCACGACCAGGGTGGCGCCCTCGGGCAGGCCCCGGCCCTCGGGCAGCACGGCGACGGTGGCCGGGGTGAGGGTCGCGTGGGTGACGCCGTGCTCGGCGGCCCAGGAGGCCAGCGGCTCGCCGGGGGCGAGGGTCTCCTTGCTGCCCATGACGAGCGTCGCGCCGGTCAGCAGGCCCATGCTGACCTCCCAGTACGCCGCGTCGAAGCTCGCGGAGGCGAACTGCAGGACCCGCGAGCCCGGGGTCACGTCGAAGGCCTCGGCCTGGACGGCGGCCAGGTTGCCGATCCCGGCGTGCGGGACGAGCACGCCCTTGGGGCGGCCGGTGGAGCCCGAGGTGTAGATGGCGTACGCGAGGTCCTGCGGCCGGAGCGCGACCTCGGGGGCGGTGGCGGGCCGGGCGGCGATCGCGGCCCGGTCGGCGGTCAGGTCGACCAGGACGGCGTCGGTGGCGGACAGCCGCTCGCGCAGGCCGCGCTGGGTGAGGACGAGCCGGGCGCCGGAGTCCTGGAGCATGTAGGCGAGCCGGTCGGCGGGGTAGGCCGGGTCGAGCGGCAGGTAGGCGGCGCCGGCCTTCATGATGCCGAGCAGTCCGGCCGCCATCGCGGCGCCGCGCTCCACGCACAGGCCGACCAACTGGCCGCGCCCGGCACCGAGTTCGAGCAGGTGGTGGGCGATCCGGTTGGCCCGCTCGTCGAGTTCGCGGTAGCCGACCCGCTCCCGTTCGTCGATCACGGCGAGGGCGTCGGGCTGGGCGGCGGCCCAGGTGGCGAACAGCTCGGGGAAGCTGCCGGTGGGCACCGCGCGGGCGGTGTCGTTCCAGGCCCGGACGGCCCGCTCGGCCTGGTCGGGGGAGAGCAGCGGGAGCGCGGGCAGCGGCTGCCGCGGGTCGGCGCCGGCCCCGGCGAGCAGGACGGCCAGCTGGTCGGCGAGCCGGGCCGCGGTGTCGGGCTCGAACAGGGCGGTGGCGTACCGGATCCTGATCCGCCGCTCGGCGGCGAGCAGCTCGACGGACAGGTCGAGCGGGTCGAACGCCCGGTGCTGCTCGGGGAGTTCGTCGGTGAGCGCGACCACGGCCTGGACGAAGGGGGTGGTGCTGGTGTCCTGCCGCGGGGCCAGCGCCTCGACCAGCCCGGCGATCGGGACGCCGTCGTGGGCGAGGGCCTGGTCGAGGCCCTCGGCGGTGCGGCGCAGCAGCGCGTCGAAGCCGGCGGCGGGGTCGACGGCGGTGCGCAGCACGAGGGTGTGCCCGGTGCGGGGGGAGACCGTGCCGAGCGCGATGTCCTCCTGGCCGGAGTGGCGCACCAGCACCGCGGCCACGGCCGCCGCGAGCACCGCCGTCGGGGTGGTGTCGTGGGCCCGGGCGAGGGCGGTCAGCGCGGCCGCGGCGTCGGCGGGCAGCGCGCGTTCGCAGCTCGCGCCGGCGGCGGAGCGAACCACCGGGCGCGGCCGGTCCGTTGGCAGTTCCAGCGGGGCCACACCCGCCAGCCGCTCCCGCCAGTAGGCCAGGTGGTGGGGGACTGCCCGGTTGACCGACATGTCGGCGCGAGCCACGGTGGTACCTCCAGAAAGGCCGGCGTCAGCACGGGGGCATGCCGAGGGGAGCCCTGCTGACGGGCCGGCGACGGGGAGAACGGGGAACGGGGGGAGGGGGGAAGGGGGGACGGGCACGGGGGGACGGGCGGTCCTGCCGCGGGACGGCGCGCTGGACGGCGCGCGGGCACGGACCGGGGCGCCGCAAGGGCGCGGGTGACGGGGGTGGGGGGTGTGGTGCGGGGTGCGGTGGGGCCCTGCGGGGTGGGGGCGGTGCGGGAGGGTCAGGCGGCGGTGCGCCGGGCGGAGCGACCGCCGAGCTGCAGCACCACGGCCTCGCCGGTCACCGGGTCGGTGACGAACCGGCCGGTGTAGGCGGCCTCCCGGGCGTCCAGGCGGCGGGCGGTGAAGACCGACTGGCCGTGCAGCGCCATCTCGGCGACCAGGCCGGTGCCGTCGGACAGCCGCAGGCCGGTGGGGTGGCGGCGCACGGAGAAGGAGGTGTCGCCGTTGCGGTAGTCGCCGACCAGGCGCTCGGCCGCCAGGGGCTGGGCGGGGTCGGGCAGCCGGGGGCGGTAGTCGCCGACCGCCGGGCCGAGCCCGGGCAGCCCGCCCACCAGGTCGGCCCAGAGCAGGGTGCCGGTGGTGGCGTTGGTGGTGAGGGCGAGCGCGGTGCCGCTGGCGGGGTGGAAGCGCAGGTGGGCGGTGCCGCCGTCGACGGTGCCGTCGTGGCCGAGCCAGACGCCGTCCGGGGAGTCGTAGCGGGCCAGGCCGAGGCCCCAGCCGTCGGCCATGCCGAAGGCGTCGGCGCCCGGCGCCTGGCGGGCGACTTCGGCCCGCAGCTCGGCGGGGAGCAGCACCTCGGCGTCCGGGTGGTCGCCCAGGTGGAGCCGGGCGAAGCGGACCAGGTCGTCCGCGCCGGCGGCGAGGCCGCTGGCGGGCGCCCAGCTGTGCGGCAGGAACAGGCCCACCGGGTGCGCCGAGCCGTCGCCGGGGCGGACGGTGTGGCAGGTGGCCAGGGTCCGGGAGCGGTCGGCGGAATCGCCGGGCAGCAGCGGGTCGATTCCGAGCGGGCGGAGCAGGAAATTCTCCAGGGCCGCCCGCCACTTCATATCCGTGACGTATTCGATGACCCGGCCGAGCAGGTTGTAGCCGGTGTTCGAGTAGGAGAAGCAGGTGCCGGGCGCATTCAGCAGTCCGGTGTTCGCGACGCTGGCCGCGTACCGGATCAGTGAGGCGTCCTCGTGGTTGTCGAGTTCGTGGTCGGCGACCAGTGCGGCGGTGTGGCTGAGTACCTGCCGAATTGTCACGGAGTCCATCCCGGCGGCCGCCGGGGCGCTCAACTCCGGGACGTACTCGGCGATCCGGTCGTCGAGGTCGATATCCCCGTCGGCGGCCAGTTGGGCGACGACGGTGGCGGTGAAGGCCTTGGTGACGGAACCGAGCGCGAAGGCCGTTTCCGGGGTGACCGGATCGGCGGTGCCGGCCCGGGTGACGCCGGTGACGGCGGATCTGGTCCGGCCGTCGTGATGGACGGTCAGCTGGGCTCCGGGGACCGCGTGATCGCGGGCCGCTTCGGCCAGCCGAACGGTGAGGTGCGCATCCATGTTTCCCCCTTCATCGAGTGCACCTGGGTACGGGTAGCCGCACCATGGATGGTGCGGCTACCCGCACCATCCATCCTCGATCAGATGTTCAAGGAAGGGCAAGATCTTTCCCTGTGGGGAAAAGGCGCAGGTCAGACGGGAGTCACGGACCAGGGCAGGGTGGCCCGTACGGTGGTGGGCCCGCCCGGCGGGCTGCTGACGTCCAGTCGGCCGTTGATCGCGGCGGCCCGGTCCTCCAGGCCGCGCAGGCCGGTGCCCTCGGCGGGGCTGGCGCCGCCGACACCGTCGTCCGTGACCGAGACCACCAGCCGGTCGTCGCCCTGTTCGAGTGCGATGTGGATGGCCGTGGCGCCCGCGTACTTGGCGGTATTGGCGAGGCATTCCGCGATGACGTAATAGGCGGTCGACTCCACCCGGACGTCCGGCCGGCGGTCCAGTGTGCTGGAAATCGAGACGGGTACGTGAAAGCGTTCCGTCAATGCCGTCACGGCGGCGTCCAGACCGCGGTCGCTCAGTATCGGAGGCTGGATTCCGCGGACCAGGTCGCGGATTTCCTCGATGGCCTTCGAGACTTCCTGGTGCGCCTCGCCGACGACCGCCGCCAGGTATTCCGCGTCGTCGCCGCGGCGCAATCGGGCGTGCGAGAGGTGCATCAGCAATGCGGCCAGCCGGGCCTGGGCGCCGTCGTGCAGGTCGCGTTCCACCCGGCGGAAATCGGCGTCGTTCACCCGCAGCGCCGCGACCCGCTGGCGTTCCGCGGCGGCCTCCCGCCGCCGGGTCTCGGTCTGCTCGATCCGGCCGAGCACCCGGCGCACCATCCGGGCGCGCAGCCGGCCCAGCCAGAGCAGCAGGCCCAGCAGCAGCACGAAGACCAGCACCGAGCAGGCCGCGACCAGCAGCCGGGTGACGGCGCCGTCCACCACCACGTTGTTGCCGGGGCCGAAGGCCAGCTGGTCCGGCGGGCCGATCGGCAGGGCCACCACGAAGGCCACCACCGGGACGGCCAGCGCGGCCAGCGGCGCCAGCCAGACCGCGCCGAGCAGCAGCAGGCCCAGGTAGCCGATGTCGTCCCAGGTCGCCTCCGGCGGGCGGCGCCGCTCCCGGCGCAGGCCGATGGCGCGCAGCACCGGCTCCCGGGGGCCGTCCACGCCGTGGACGAAGCGGGCCAGCAGCTGCTCCAGCTCGGCGACGGCCCGCAGCAGCGGCAGGCTGAACGAGATGCCGTCGCGCAGGAACGCCAGCCGGGCGGGCACGTCCCGCAGGTGCTCGCGCCAGGTGCGGCTCGGCCGGGCGGGCGGACCGCCCCCGGCGGCGGCCGGCCCGGGGCGGGCCACCCGCCGGAACGCCGCGGTGAGCGCCCGGACGCAGAGCACCACCAGCATCGGCAGGCCGACCAGCAGCAGCCAGGACAGCACCCGCAGGAGCAGCGAGAGGACGACCAGCGGCGCCAGCAGCAGGCCCACCAGGCTGCCGACGGAGAGGTAGATGAGGCCGGCGGCGGCCCGGTACGGGGTCGGCAGCTTCACGTGCGGCGGGGACACAGCGGCGTCAGCGGTTCTCGTCCGCGGTCAGCCGGTCGATGCCGCGCAGATAGTCCAGGACGGCCAGCACCCGCCGGTGGCTCTCCCCGGAATTCGGAATGCGCAGCTTTCCCAGGATCGCCGTGACGTGTTTCTCCACGGCCCGCTCGGAGATGTTCAACCGGTTGACGATCCCCATGTTCGTCAGACCGGTCGACATGAGTTCCAGCACCTGGTGCTCGCGCGGCGTCAGCAATTCCGCGGCGCGCTTCTCGCGCGGGCTCCCGACGAATTGCCGGAAGAGGTCCGGATCGAGGACGGTCTCGCCCTTCCCGACCCGCTGGAGGGCCTCCAGGAATTCCGCGAAATCGCCGATCCGCTGCTTCAGGAGATATCCGGTGCCGCCCCGGGCGTTGCGTACCAACTGCTGCGCGTAGGTGTGCTCCACGTACTGGGACAGCAGCAGCACGGCCGGTCCGCCGTCCAGCCGCTGGATGTCCACGGCCGCCCGGATGCCCTCGTCGGTGTGGGTGGGAGGCATCCGGACGTCCATGATGACGACGTGCGGACAGGTCTCCTTGACGACATCGAGGACATTCACGGCATCGGCCAGCGAAGCCACCACCTCTATTCCCTCATCCGCCAGCAGCCTCGCCATTCCGGCCCGTAGGAGAGCGGAATCCTCCGCGATCGCGACGCGCATGGCGACTCCTGAATAGTGGGTCCACGCCGGGTGGCGAGCACAAACCTTGAATGATGAACATAAACGTGACCGCTCATCAGTTGGGCTTCAGCATAGGCACGGCGGACCGACTGACGCTACGCCCGTCCGCCCCCGCTACTGCCGGGCCCCGGCAGTTCCCGCACTCACCCGCCGCAACAGGTGCCCGGTGGCGGCGAGGCTCACCGTCACGCTCATCAGCAGACAGGCCGCGAACAGCGTGCCGAGGAACTGCCAGGGCACGCTCAGCGGCGTCGAGCCGCCGAACACCCGCAGCGCCCCGCGGAAGGCGTGCACCCCGAGCGTCACCACGCCCGCCGCCACCGCCGCCCCGACCAGCGTGGTGGACACCGACTCCCACAGCGCCATCCGCCGCACCTGCCCGCTGCTCACCCCGAGCATCCGCATCGCCGTGACCTCCCGGCCCCGGCGGCTGTACGACATCACCAGGGTGCTGCCCACCGCGATCAGCGCGTACAGGCAGCCGGGCACCGTCAGCACCAGCAGCACCAGGCGGTTGAGCCGCTCCTGGTCGGTGCTGTGGTGGTCGAACCAGGTCGCGCTCGGCACCACCCGCACCTGGTCCGGCCCCAGCGCCGCGGTCAGCGCGTCCGCCGCCGCCCCGGGCGAGCCGGCCGCCGCGGGCGTCAGCAGCACGCTCGCCCGCTCCGGCGCGGCCGCCCCCGACGCCGCGGCGCCCGGCAGCAGCAGGTGCGGCACAGCCGAACCGCCCTCCAGCACCGCGGCGACCCGGGCCGTGACCGGACGCCCGCCGAACAGCCCGTAGCTGACGGTGCTCCCGGCGTGGAAGCCGTACCAGGACGCGAACTCCGCGGACACCGCGACGGTGTCCGGCGCGAGCGGCGCCAGCGCGCCCTCGGTCGCCGAGATCCGGTGCGTCCGGGACAGCTCGACCGGGTCCAGCACCGCCGCCTGCTCCTTCCAGGCCGTGGTCGGCCCGGCCACCGCGACGTCCAGCGCGGCCGGCGCCGACACCGCCGCCACCCGCGGGTCCGAGCGCAGCGCGGCCAGCTGCCGCGCGCCCAACCCGCCGGGCCCGACCGGCTCGACCACCAGCTGGGCGGCCGTCCGCGCCCGGTCGTCCGCCGCGCTGGCCGCCCCGGCCGTGGACAGCACCGTGGTGAACACCCCGACGATCGCGACGATCGCCAGCACCGGCCCCACCAGCGCGGCCGTCCGGCGCCGCGCCGTGCGCACCGACTCCGCCGCCAGCCGGCCCGCCACCGGGTCGGTCAGCCGCAGCGGCAGCGACAGCAGCCGCAGCACCGGCGGCAGATACAGCGGCCCCAGCAGCGAGGCGGCCACGGCCAGCGCCATGGTGCCGAACAGCGCCAGCGGGGTGGCCGCCTCCTCACCGGCCCCGGAGGTCAGCGCCACCATCGCGCCGCCGCCCACCAGCGCCAGCACCCCGGCCACCGCCCGCCCGGCCGTCATCGACCGGGAGTCCAGGTCGGCCTCGCGCAGCGCCTCCACCGGCCGGGCCCGCGCCGCGCGCTTGGAGGCGGCCACCATGCCGAGGAAGGCCAGCAGCAGCCCGGTGCCCGCCGCGAACACCAGCGGCCAGAACAGCGGCCCCGGCCGCAACTCCACCGGCGACAGGCCGGTGCCGTTCAGCGCCCGCACGGTGGCGGGCGCCGCCACGGCCGCCAGCACGCAGCCGACCGCGGCGGCGGGCACCGCCACCACCAGGGACTCGCCCAGCACCATCCGGCGCACCTGCGGCCCGCCCGCGCCGACCAGTCGCAGCAGCCCCATGTCCCGCCGCCGCAGCGCGATCCCGAAGGCGCAGGTGCCCGCCACCACGAAGACCGTCACGAAGCCCGACACCACGCCGCCCATGGCCAGCACGCTCTGCACCCCGCCCAGGTCGGCCTGCCCGGTGGTGACGGTGTGGGCGCCGCCGGCCTGGTCGGTGAGCGTCACCGACGCCGTACCGGCGGCCGACACCGTCGGCACCGCCCAGGTGGCCGCCAGCGCCGAGGCCGAGACCCCGACCAGGCCGACGCCCAGCGCCAGCGCCACGAACGTCCCCGCGAACAACGCCCAGTAGTGGCGCACCGATTGCACCGACACCCGCCACATCACTGCTCCCAGACGCTCAGTTGGTGGGCGACCGCCTCGGCGGTCGGCTGGTCCAGCCGGCCGACGATCCGCCCGTCCGACAGGAACACCACCCGGTCGGCACAGGCCGCCGCGGCCGGGTCGTGGGTCACCATCGCGATCGTCCGGCCCTCGTGGTCGACCGCGTCCCGCAGCAGCTGCATCACCTGACGGCCGTTGCGCCGGTCGAGCGAGCCGGTCGGCTCGTCGGCGAAGATGATCTCGGGCTCGGCCGCCAGGGTCCGGGCGATCGCCACCCGCTGCTGCTGGCCGCCGGACAACTGGGCCGGCCGGCGGTCCGCCTGGCCCTCCAGGCCCACCATGCGCAGGGCCTCGACCACGTCGGCCCGCCGGACCTTGCGGCCCTGCAGCCGCAGCGGCAGCGCCACGTTCTCGAAGGCCGTGAGCATCGGCAGCAGGTTGAACTGCTGGAAGACGAAACCGATCCGGCTGCGCCGGGCCTCGGTCAGCTGCCGCTCGTCGCAGGCCGCCAGGTCGGTGTCGCCGAGCAGCACCTTGCCGCCCTCCGGACGGTCCAGCCCGGCCGCGCAGTTGAGCAGGGTGGTCTTGCCGGAGCCGGACGGGCCCATCACGGCGGTCAGGGCGCGCTGCGGGAAGCCCAGGCTGACCTCGCGCAGCACCGGGACGGGCCCGGCGGCGCTCGGGTAGCTCTTGGTGACGCCGACCAGGTTGACCGCCGGCAGCTGGATGTCGGTGAGCAGTGACATGCCCCCAGTCCAACAGAGCGGGGGAGCGGGCGCAGTGGGTCTGCGAGGAGTCCTCGGGGTCTGGTTTTCCCTACCATCGCCGCTCCGCCGCGGTTCTCTGCGGCCCAGCGCCCGTCGGACACGCACTAGGCTCGGGGCCCGAGGTTCGTACGCGTGCGGGGAGGGTGGAGCGCCATGACGGTTGCCGTGTGGGAGGCCGTGCGGCGGCGGCCGCTGGGCTTCCTGTGGTCCGCCTGGCCGCTGCGCACCTGGGCCTTCCTGCTGACCGGCACCGTCCAGGGCGCCGTCTCGCTGGTGGTGCTGGCCGTGCTGCTGTTCGTCGGCGTCGGGCTGTCCGTGGTCGGGATCGGGCTGGTGGTGCTGACCGGCGTCGCCGTGCTCGGGGTGCCGCTGGCGGTGCTGGAGCGGCGCCGGCTGCTGCTGGTCGAGCCGGTGCCGCTGCCCGACCCGCACGGTTCGCTGCCCGGGGTCGGGGCGGCGGTCTGGCTGCGCAGCAGGCTCAAGGAGCGGGCGACCTGGCGCGAGCTGGCGTACGTGCTGATCCAGGCCGTGCTGTTCACCGCCAGCGGCATCGGCTTCGTCGCGCTGCTCGGGCTCTCGCTGATGCTGCTCTCGGCGCCGGTGTTCGTGTGGGCGGTCAGCCCGGACACCGTGATGCTGTGGCCCGGCCGGCCGATCACGAACCCGCTCGGGGCCCTGCCCGGCAGCGCGGTCGGGCTGCTCGGGCTGGTGCTCTCCTCCTACGCCGGGGCGCTGCTGGCCGGGGCGCAGGTGCGGACGGCGCAGTTCCTGCTCGCGGTGCGGGACGAGGACCTCGGCAGCCGGGTCATCGAACTCACCCGCTCCCGCGCCCGGTTGGTGGACGCCTTCGAGGCCGAGCGGAGCCGGATCGAGCGCGACCTGCACGACGGCGCCCAGCAGCAGCTGGTCGCCCTGAGCATGACCCTGGGCCTGGCCGAGCTGGAGCTGCGCGGGCAGCACCCGGCCGCCGCCGAACTGGTCACCCGGGCCCGCGGCGAGGCCAAGCAGGCCCTGGAGCAGCTGCGCACCCTGGTGCGCGGGATCCACCCGCAGGTGCTGACCGACCACGGGCTGCCCGCGGCGGTCGCCGAACTGGCGCTGCGCAACCCGATCCCGGTCACCGTCGACATCGACCTGCCGCACCGGCTGCCCGGCCCGGTGGAGACCGCCGCCTACTTCACCATCACCGAGGCGCTGACCAACGCCTCCAAGCACAGCGGCGCGGACGAGGTCGCGGTCGCGGCCCACCTCAAGGGCGAGAAGCTGGTGCTGCTCGTCACCGACAACGGCCACGGCGGGGCCGATCCCGCCGCCGGCGCCGGCCTCCAGGGGCTGGCCGACCGGGTGGCCATCCTGAGAGGACGACTCATCGTGACCAGCCCGGTCGGAGGACCGACCCAACTGCGCGTGGAGGTCCCGTGCTCCGTGTAGTGCTCGCCGAGGACGCCGTACTGCTGCGGGCCGGCCTGGTGGAGCTGCTCGGGCGGGTCGGCCACGAGGTGGTCGCCGCGGTCGGCGACGCCGGGGAACTGGCCCGTGCGGTGGACACCGAGCGGCCCGACATCGTGATCACCGACGTGCGGATGCCGCCGGACTTCCGGGACGAGGGGCTCAAGGCCGCCGTCGAACTGCGCTCCCGGCACCGGGGGTTGCCCGTCCTGGTGCTCTCCCAGTACGTGGCGACGGCCTACGCGACCCAGCTGTTCAGCAACGACTCCTCCACCGACGGCGGCCTGGGCTACCTGCTCAAGGACCGGGTCGGCGAGGTCACCGACTTCATCGACGCGCTGGAACGGGTGGCGGGCGGGCAGACCGTACTGGACCCGGAGGTGGTCCGGGTGCTGCTCCAACAGCGCACCGCCGACCAGCCGTTGAAGCGCCTCACCCCGCGCGAGCGGGAGGTGCTGGGGCTGATGGCGGAGGGCCTCAACAACCAGTCGATCGCCCAGCGGCTGACCGTCACCGAGGCCTCGGTGGTCAAGCACTCCAGCAACATCTTCATGAAGCTGGACCTCGACCCGGTGGAGGGCAACCGGCGGGTGCTGGCGGTGCTGGCCTACCTGCGCGGCGGGGGCGCCCGACCGTAGGGTCAGTCCCCTGGCGGGACGGTCACCGAGCGCAGCTCCACCCCGGGGGTGAGCAGCCGGGTGAGCTGCTCCGCCGAGGCGTCCCAGGACCACTGCTCCGCGACCCACTCCCGGCCCCGCCGCCCGAACTCCCGGGCCCGGTCCGGGTCCAGCAGGACGGCCGCGACGGCGTCGGCCACGGCCGACACGTCCCGGCCGTCCACCACGCTCCCGGTCCGCCCGTCCAGCACCGTGTCCGGCGCGCCGCCGGAGTCGCCGACCACCACGGGCAGGCCGCTGGCGGCCGCCTCCAGGAAGACGATGCCCAGGCCCTCCGCCTCCAGGCCGGCCTTCCTGGTCCGGCACGGCATGGCGAAGACGTCCGCCGCCGCGTAGTACCAGGCCGTCGACGCGTGGTCCTGGCCGCCGGCGAACACCACGGCCCCCGGGGCGAGTTCGCTCGCCAGCCGGCGCAGCCGCGGCTCGTCCGGGCCCTGCCCGACGATCACCAGGACGGCGTTCGGGACCTGGCGGCGGATCAGCGGCAGCGCCCGGATCAGGGCGTCCTGGCCCTTGCGGGGCACCAGCCGGGACACGCAGAGGATCACCTCGGCGTCGCCGAGGCCGTGCTGCTCTCGGATCACCCGGCCGTGCTCCGCCGAGGGCCGGAACGCCCCGGCGTCCACGCCGGGCACGAGCCGCACCATCCGGGCCCGCGGGCCCAGCGCGGGGGCGATCCGGCGGCGGGTGTACTCGCCGAGGTAGGTGACGACGTCCACGTGGTTGCCTATCCGGCGCAGCAGCCGGCGGGCCAGCGGGGCGCGGGCCCACCAGATCTCGTGGCCGTGGGTGGTGGCGACGGTCCGCTCGATCCCGCCGCGGCGCAGCGCGGGCGCCATCGCGGCCAGCGGGGCGGCGGCCCCGAACCAGACCCGGTCGCAGCCGTGGGCACGGGCGATCTCCACGGCCCGGCGGGTCACCCGGGCGGTGGGAAGCAGGGTGCGGCTCGGGTCGCGGACCACCGGGAAGGGCAGGGTGGCGTCGTAGGCGGCGTCACCCGGCTCGCTGGAGGTGTAGACGACCACGTCGTCGTCCGGCACGCGCACCGCCATCGCGTGCACGAAGGTCTCGATGCCGCCCTGCCGGGGCGGGAAGTCGTTGGTGACGATCAGCGTGGTGCCCATGGGTGTCGGTGCCTCGCTTCCGTGAGGGGTGGCGGGAGGGGTGGCGTTGAGGGGCGGTCAGACGGTGAAGAGGTAGTTCCGGCAGTCGTCGCCGACCTCCGGGACGGGGACCCAGCGGCCGCGCCACCAGCGGTGCGGCCGGTAGCCGTACTGCTCCAGGTGCTCCACGACGTCCGCGGCCCGCGCGCCGTACTTGGCCAGGTGCCGGTCCTCGATCTCCAGCAGCAGCGCCGGCCGGTGGCGGCGCAGGGTGGCGGCTCCGCCGCGGAGCAGGGCCAGTTCGGCGCCCTCGACATCGGCCTTGATGAACGAGACCTCGGTGAGGTGCAGTTCGTCGGCGAGCCGGTCGAGGGTGGCGACCCGGGTGGCCACCTGGACCGAGGTGCTGAACTCGGCGTTCGGCCCGGGACCGTCGGCGCCGTCGGTGAGGTACGTCCGGCCGTGCACTGGGAGCCCGCGCCGCTTGGGCAGGCTGAGCGTTCCGCGCCCGGCCTCGGCGCCGAGGGCGAGCCGGTGCACGGCGACGTTGCGGGTGCCGAGCAGCCGGGAGGCGGTGCGCAGCCAGCGGGACGGGCCGGGCAGCGGCTCCACGCTGTGCACCCGCCCGGCCGGGCCGACCAGGGCGGACAGCACCCAGGTGTAGAGGCCGTACTCGGCGCCGATGTCGAGGCAGGTGGCGCCGGGGGCGACGACCTGGCGCAGCCCGGCGACCTCGTCCTCGACGAAGGACAACCGCCCGCCAGCCCGGCGCAGCGCGCCGGCGACGGCCGTGGCGCGGATGCCCGTGGACCGGGTGGCGACGGGGCGGGTGCGGGCCCCGGGGGCGGGGTGCGGCCGGTCGGTGGGGTCGAGCGGGGCCGTGGCGTCCAGCGGCTGGAGGCTCATCGGACACCTCCTTCCTGGGAGGAACGGGTGGTGGTCGGTTCGGCGCCGCCCTGACGCACCGGAACCGGAATGGGGGCCGGCACCGGACCCGCCGGGCGCGGCGCGGGCATGACGCGGGCCCAGAGCGCCAGCACGGCCGGCAGTGCGAGGTAGCCGAAGCGGCCGGCCGGCGCCAGCAGGAAGGCCGCGCCCAGCCCGAGGGCCAGCCGGTCGGCGGCGGCGACCAGGTCGCGCGGCGGCCGGCGCACCAGCGAGACGGCGACGCCCAGGCCGCCGAGCAGCAGCAGGGCGACCGCCGCGCACCAGCCGGCCGTGCCGAGGTCGGCGAGCAGCTTGCCCGGCAGCGGACTGGCGGCCTCGGTGCGCAGCCCGCCGCGGCCGAGCGGGAAGGCCAGCACCTGGTCGACCATCGGCCCGGGGGCGAGCACCGCGGCCGGCAGCACCAGGGCGGCGGTGCCCACCAGCGCCGTGCCGAGGCAGCGGCCCGCGGCCCGCCGCCCGGCCGTGGCGGCGAGCAGGGCGACGGCGACGGCCACCGCGGGCCAGGCCGTCCACTTCATGGCGCAGGCCGCGGCCAGCACCAGCCCGGTGGCGGCCGGGCGGCCCACCGCGGCCAGCGCGAGGGCCAGGCAGAGCAGTCCGGTCAGCGGGAGGTCGACGCCGCTGACCGCGAGCGGCAGCGCCACCACCGGCGAGGCGACCAGGGCCGCCAGGGCCTGCCCGGCCGGTACCGCGCCCCAGCGCCGCCCGTCGTCCGGCCCGGTGTCCGGCCCGCCGTCCGGTCCGGCCGCCGCCCCGGTGTCCGGCGCGGCGGCGCGCAGCAGCCGGTGGGCGAGCCACAGCCCGCCGAGGAGCACGGCCGCGCACCAGACCCGGGGGTCCCCGGCCAGCCGGGCCGGCAGGCCGTCGGCGCCGAGCAGCGCGCGCGGCACGCCCAGCAGCGCCATCGCCGGCAGGTAGGGCGTCACCTCGCCCACCGTGCGCGGGTCGTCGAGGTACGGGGACACCTGGTGGACCAGCAGCGAGCCGGACCGCTCGATCACCCCGACCTCGCTCTGCGCCGCCCCGGAGTGCACCAGGAGCAGCAGCGGCAGGACGACCGCACCGGAGAGCGCGAGGGCGGTCGACCCGGTCCGCGGGTCCCGCCGGGAGGGCAGCAGGACGGTGACCGCCGCGGCGAGGTAGCCGACCGCGGCGACCGTCCCCCAGGTCCGGTGCGGGCCGAGGGAGGAGACGAGGGGGAACGCGGCGGCCCAGGCGGCGGATGCGAGCCATCCGGCGCACCAGTACCACCTGTGCCCGTCGGCTCCCGGGGCCCGGTGGGCCTGGTGAGTGAGCACCCCACCATTCCAGCCGCCGCCGGTCGGTGACGTCATGACAGCCAGGTCGAGAACCGGTGGTCGGGTTTCCCCTACCATCCGTGCGCCGGAAGGCCGTTGGGCGCCGGCCCGGGATCGTGCCCGAACCGTCCGGGGCGGAGCGCGTAGGGTGGCGGGAACCATGACCGGCCGCACCCCTGGAGCCCCCATGACCTCGACCGTCGTCCCCGCCGGCCCGCTGCCGGTCGGGGTGATCGGCCTCGGCGACATCGCGCAGAAGGCCTACCTGCCGGTGCTCACCGCGCTGCCCGGACTGGACCTGCGGCTGATGACCCGGGACCGGGCCAAGCTGGACCGGCTGGGGGAGACCCACCGGATCGACGCCGGGCGGCGGTTCACCGACCTCGGGGCGCTGATCGACAGCGGCATCCGGGCCGCCTTCGTGCACGCGGCCACCGACCAGCACGTGCCGATCGTCGAGCGGCTGCTCGGCGCCGGGGTGGACGTGTACGTGGACAAGCCGCTCGACTACACCGTGGACGGCTCCCGCCGGCTGGTCGACCTCGCCGACCGGACCGGCCGTTCGCTGATGGTCGGCTTCAACCGGCGCCACGCGCCCGGGTACGTCCAGGCCCTGGAGCGCCCGCGCGACCTGATCGTGCTGCAGAAGAACCGCGAGGGCCTCGCCGAGGCCGCCCGGACGCTGGTCTTCGACGACTTCGTGCACGTGGTGGACACCCTGCGGTTCCTGGTACCCGGCGAGATCGAGCACGTGGACGTCCGGGCCCGCAAGGACCGGGCGGGCCTGGTCGAGCACGTGGTGCTGACGCTCGGCGGGGAGGGGTTCACCGCGCTCGGCATCATGAACCGGCTCTCCGGCTCGACCGAGGAGGTGCTGGAGGTCTCCGGCGGCGACTCCAAGCGCGAGGTGCGCAACCTCGCCGAGGTGATCGACCACCGCGGCCAGCCGACCGTCCGGCGGCGCGGCGACTGGGTGCCGGTGGCCCGCCAGCGCGGGATCGAGCAGTGCGTGCTGGGCTTCCTGGACGCCGTCCGGGCCGGGAAGACCCTGGACGCCCATGACGCGCTGCGCACCCACGAGCTGTGCGAGCTGATCGTGGAACGGATCGGGGAAGCCTGACGGATTCCTGGGAAGTATCCGGGAAAAGCTGGGAGTTGAGCAAACGGCAGGTAATGCGCCGGGTATCAGGAGTTCACTGACGCGGTCTTGTCGGGGCATTTTCTACGCGCGTATCTTGAGGGCGCCGCGGGGGACGGGAGCCGTCCCCCGCCATCTCTCTGACAGGAGACCCGCCCGGTGACCACCGCCCCTGCTCCCCGCCCCCGCAGAGCCGCCCTGCTGCGCGCCGCCCTCGCCCCGGCCGCGCTGGCCTTCTCCCTGGTGCTCGTCCCGCTGCCCGCCGCGAACGCCGCAGGCCAGGCCGCCCCGCCCGCGCCGACCGAGGCCGGCCCGCTGCGGATCCACGACATCCAGGGCACCACCCGGGTCTCCCCGCAGGCCGGAAAGCCCGTCACCGGCGTGCCCGGGATCGTCACCGGCGTGCGCGCGTACGGCGGCGTCAAGGGCTTCTGGCTGCAGGACCCGAACCCCGACGACAACCCCGCCACCAGCGAGGGCATCTTCGTCTACACCGGGGGAAACCCGACCGTGCAGGTCGGCGACTCGGTGCTGGTCAGCGGCAAGGTCACCGAGTACTACCCGAACTACTCGGGCGGCTCGCAGTCCATCACCGAACTCACCGGCCCCGCCGTCACGGTGCTCTCCGCCGGCAACCCGCTGCCCGCCCCCGTGGTGCTGGACACCCGCAACATCCCCGGCCGCTACGCCCCGCCCGCCGGGCCCGACGGCAGCATCGACGCCGGACAGCTGAACCCGGAGAAGTACGCCCTGGACTTCTACGAGTCGCTGGAGGGCATGCTCGTCCAGGTCAAGGACGTCCGGGTGATACAGGCGACCGACAAGTACAACGAGCTGTGGGTCGCCGCCGACCGGCAGGACCAGCGCAGCAAGCGCGGCGGCGTGCTGTACGAGTCCTACCGCGAGCCCAACGTCGGCCGCCTGATGGTGCAGCAGCAGGCCCCCGCCGCCCAGCAGCCCTTCCCGGTGGCCAATGTCGGCGACGAACTGACCGGCACCACCACCGGCCCGCTGGACTACAACCAGTTCGGCGGCTACACCCTGGTCGCCGGCACCCTGGGCGCCCACAAGGACAACCACCTCCAGCGCGAGGTCACCGCGCAGCCGGGCGAGCGCGAACTCACCATCGCCACCTACAACGTGGAGAACCTGGCCGCCACCAACCCGGACGCCAAGTTCGCCGAGCTGGCCCGGGGCATCGTCACCAACCTGCGCTCGCCCGACATCGTCGCCCTGGAGGAGATCCAGGACGACAACGGCGCCAAGAACGACGGCACCGTCGGCGCCGGCCGGACCGTCGCGAAGTTCCTCGACGCGATCAAGGCGGCCGGCGGCCCCGCCTACGACTGGCGCTCGGTCGACCCGCAGGACGGCAAGGACGGCGGCGAGCCCGGCGGCAACATCCGCCAGGTCTTCCTGTTCAACCCCCAGCGGGTCTCCTTCACCGACATCCCCGGCGGCAGCGCCACCACCGCCGTCGGCGTGACCGGCACCGGCACCGCCGCCGCGCTCACCGCCTCGCCCGGCCGGATCGAGCCCGCCGACGAGGCGTGGACCAACAGCCGCAAGCCGCTGGTCGGCCAGTTCGCCTTCCGCGGCCAGAAAGTCTTCGTGATCGCCAACCACTTCAACAGCAAGGGCGGCGACCAGGGCATCGACAGCCGCTTCCAGGCCCCGACCCGCGGCTCCGAGGTGCAGCGGATCAAGCAGGCCACCGTCGAGCAGGCCTTCGTCGCGAAGCTGCTGACCGCCGACGAGCAGGCCAAGGTCGTCTCGCTCGGCGACTTCAACGACTACCAGTTCTCGCCCGCGCTGGCCGCCCTCACCAAGGGCGGGGTGCTGCGCGACCTGGTGGACGAGCTGCCGGAGACCGAGCAGTACTCGTACGTCTACCAGGGCAACTCGCAGGTGCTGGACCACATCCTGGTCAGCCCCGCGCTCGGCCGTGCCACGTACGACGTGGTGCACATCAACGCCGAGTTCGCCCAGCAGGCCAGCGACCACGACCCGCAGGTGGTCCGCCTCAAGCCCTGACCTGAGCTGCGGTTATCCTGCCTCCGTCGTCGGCGACCGCCGGCGGCGGAGGCGGATCGCATGACGGGGGCGGGCATGGAGTACCGGATCGAGCGGATCGGACCGGACGACTGGGAGCGGCTGCGCACCATCCGGCTGGCCCAGCTCCTCGACACCCCGCTGGCGTTCGGCGAGACCCACGCGTACGCGCTGCTCCAGGGCGAGGGCAACTGGCGGGCCCGGACGGACTGGCTGAACGAGCCCGGCCGGTTCGGCCTGGTCGCCGTGGACGAGACCGACCGGTGGGTCGCCACCATGATCGCGACCCCCAGCCGCAAGGTCGCCACCGTCGACCTGATCGGCGTCTGGGTCGACCCGGCGCACCGCGGCCGCGAGCGCGGCGTCGCCGACGCCCTGCTGGACGCGGTGATCGCCCGGGCCCGGGAGGACGGCGCCGAGTGGATGCTGCTCGGCGTCCACGAGGCGAACGACCGCGCCGCCGCCTTCTACCGGCGGCGCGGCTTCAGCTACACCGGCGGCGAGACCCCGTATGTGCTGGACGAGCAGGCCCGGATCCTGGAGATGGTCCTCCCGCTGGCGTAGAGCTTCACTTCACGTACTCGGCGAGGTGCTCGCCGGTCAGCGTCGAGCGGGCCGCGACCAGCTCGGCCGGGGTGCCCTCGAAGACCACCCGCCCGCCGTCGTGCCCGGCGCCCGGCCCGAGGTCGATGATCCAGTCGGCGTGCGCCATGACCGCCAGGTGGTGCTCGATCACGATCACCGACTTGCCGGAGTCCACCAGCCGGTCCAGCAGGCCGAGCAGCTGCTCGACGTCCGCCAGGTGCAGCCCGGTGGTCGGCTCGTCCAGGACGTAGACCCCGCCCTTGTCCGCCATGTGGGTGGCCAGCTTCAGCCGCTGCCGCTCACCGCCGGACAGCGTGGTCAACGGCTGGCCGAGGCTGAGGTAGCCCAGGCCGACGTCGGCCAGCCGCTCCAGGATCCGGTGCGCGGCCGGCAGCTTCGCCTCCCCGTCGCCGAAGAACTCCTCCGCCTCGGTCACCGACATCGCCAGCACCTCGCTGATGTCCCGGCCGCCCAGCCGGTACTCCAGCACCGCGGCCTGGTAGCGCTTGCCCTCGCAGTCCTCGCAGGTGGTGGCCACCCCGGCCATCATCGCCAGGTCGGTGTAGACCACGCCCGCCCCGTTGCAGGTCGGGCAGGCGCCCTCCGAGTTGGCGCTGAACAGGGCCGGCTTCACGCCGTTAGCCTTGGCGAAGGCCTTGCGGATCGGCTCCAGCAGCCCGGTGTACGTCGCCGGGTTGCTGCGCCGGGAGCCCTTGATCGCGCCCTGGTCGACCGAGACCACGCCCTCCGTCATCGGGATCGAGCCGTGGATCAGCGAACTCTTCCCGGAGCCCGCCACGCCCGTCACCACGGTGAGCACCCCGAGCGGGACGTCCACGTCCACGTCCCGCAGGTTGTGGGCGTTCGCGCCGCGGATCGCCAACGACCCGGTGGGCTTGCGCACCCCCTCCCGCAGCGCCGTCCGGTCCGCCAGGTGCCGGCCGGTGACGGTGCCGCTCTTCCGCAGCCCGGCCACGCTGCCCTCGAAGCACACCGAGCCGCCCGCCGCACCCGCCCCGGGGCCGAGGTCCACCACGTGGTCGGCGATCGCGATGGTCTGCGGCTTGTGCTCGACCACCAGCACCGTGTTGCCCTTGTCCCGCAGCCGCAGCAGCAGGTCGTTCATCCGGCTGATGTCGTGCGGGTGCAGCCCGGTGGTGGGCTCGTCGAAGACGTACGTGGTGTCCGTCAGCGAGGAGCCCAGGTGGCGGATCATCTTCACCCGCTGCGCCTCGCCGCCGGACAGGGTGCCGGAGGGGCGGTCCAGCGAGAGGTAGCCGAGGCCGATCTCCACGAAGGCGTCCAGCGCCTGCCGCAGCGCGGAGAGCAGCGGCGCCACCGCGGGCTCGTCCAGCGCCCGGACCCAGTCCGCGAGGTCGCTGATCTGCATCGCGCAGGCGTCGGCGATGCTGACGGCCCCGATCTTCGAGGAGCGGGCGGCCGCGCTCAGCCGGGTGCCCTCGCACTCCGGGCAGGCGGTGAAGGTGACGGCGCGCTCCACGAAGGCCCGGATGTGCGGCTGCATCGCCTCCTTGTCCTTGGACAGCATGGACTTCTGGATCTTGGGGATCAGGCCCTCGTAGGTCAGGTTGACCCCGTTGACCTTGACCTTGGTCGGCTCCCGGTACAGGAAGTCCTGGAGCTCCTTCTTGGTGTACTTGCGGATCGGCTTGTCCGCGTCGAGGAAGCCCGAGTTGGCGTAGACCCCGACCGTCCACCAGCTGTCCGGCTTCCAGCCGGGGACCAGGATCGCGCCCTCGGCGAGCGACTTGGTGTCGTCGTACAGCTGGGTGAGGTCGATGTCGGAGACGCTGCCCCGGCCCTCGCAGCGCGGGCACATGCCGCCGGTGATGCTGAAGCTGCGCCGCTCCTTGACCGTCTTGCCGCCGCGCTCGACGGTCACCGCGCCGGCGCCGCTGATCGAGGGGACGTTGAAGGAGAACGCCTTGGGGGAGCCGATGTGCGGGGTGCCCAGCCGGCTGAACAGGATCCGCAGCATTGCGTTGGCATCGGTCGCGGTGCCGACCGTGGAGCGCGGGTCGGCGCCCATCCGCTGCTGGTCGACCAGGATCGCGGTGGTCAGGCCCTCCAGGACGTCCACCTCGGGGCGGGCCAGGGTCGGCATGAAGCCCTGGACGAAGGCGCTGTAGGTCTCGTTGATCAGCCGCTGCGACTCGGCGGCGATGGTGTCGAAGACCAGCGAGCTCTTGCCGGAGCCGGACACCCCGGTGAACACCGTCAACCGGCGCTTGGGGATGTCGACGCTGACGTCCTTGAGGTTGTTCTCGCGTGCCCCGTGCACGCGGATCAGGTCGTGGCTGTCGGCGACGTGCGGCTCGGCCATCGTTCTCTTCGCTCCCGGCGGTCGGTCGTTCTCGGTGATCGGTCGTTCTCGGTGATCGGTCGTTTCGGCAGGGGGCGGGCCCGCCCCGGCCGGTCGTGGCCGGGACGGGCCCGAGGGGGTCAGCGCACTTCGTTGAAGCGGACCATGTTGCCCGCCGGGTCGCGGAAGGCGCAGTCGCGGACGCCGTACGGCTGGAGGGTGGGCTCCTGGACGAGCTCGGCGCCGCCGGACTTCAGCCGGTCGAACACCCCGTCCAGGTCGGCGGTGGCGAGCACCACCCGGGCGTACGTCCCCTTGGCCATCATCTCGGTGATGGTACGCCGCTCGTCCTCGGTGATGCCCGGGTCCGCGAACGGCGGCTCCAGCACCAGCGACACGCCGGGCTGGTCGGCGGGCCCGACGGTGATCCACCGCATCGGGCCGCCGCCGACGTCCTGGCGGACCTCGAAGCCGAGCAGGTCCCGGTAGAAGGCGAGCGAGGCCTCGGGGTCGGTGTGGGGGAGGAAGGTCCAGTGAATGCTGATGTCGTTCATGACTGCAACGCTAGGCGCGGCCCCCGGGCGGGCGCTTCTCGAAAACTGATCGACCCCGGGAGCGGCGGGTGTGGTCGCCGTTCCCCGGGGTCGATGGTCATGCGCAGGGCGTGGCGCTCAGCGCTCGCCGCTCAGGCGCGGCAGCGCAGCATCTCCAGCGGCGGGTGGGCGAGCAGGTCCGCCCAGAAGTCCTCGCCGTACTCGCGCAGGCCCTCCTCGGAGATCCCCAGCGGCACCCACTCCAGCTCGGTGAACCCGGCCCCGCGCAGCGACTCCTCGTAGACCTCGCGGCGCGGGACGGTGCCGAGGATGCTGATCGGCTGGGGGTCGAGCAGCGCGGTGACCCGGACCCGCGGGCCGGTCTCGACGTGATCACCGGTCGGCTCGCAGCGGAACCCGTACTGCTCCAGGGACGCGCAGTCGAAGGCGTAGTCCGGCTTCTGGGCGAAGACGTAGAAGTCCCCGCCCGGCACCAGGCTGCGGTGGATGTTGCGGCACATCCGGTCCAGCGACGCGCGGTCCTCCGCGTAGTTGAGACACTGCACCGCCAGTGCGACGTCGAACTTCCCTTCCAGCGGCCGGAGTTCGGCCACGTCGCCGACCTCGTAGCGCACTCCCAGCGGCTCGCGCTGCTCGAACGACTCCGCGGCGGCGATCATCTCGGTGGAGATGTCGACGCCGAGCACCTCCGCCGCGCCGCGCCGCCGGAGCTCCCGGCTGTAGAAGCCCGTCCCGCAGGCCAGGTCGAGGACGCTCTTGCCGCGCACGTCCCCGACCAGGCCGAGGAAGCTCGGCACCTCCCCGTACCGCGTCAGCGGCAGTGCCTTGAAGCCCTCGAACGCCTCGCCGATCCCGTCGTACTGCTGCACGCCCATCGCGTGGCCCTCCCGTGGTTTGACGACCTGACGGGAAGTCTTCCGCAGCGCCGCGGACCGCCAGTACTGGCGGAAGCCACGAATCAGCGGCGCTGCGCGAGGTGAACGGTGATGTCCGCGTCCAGTGCGACGCGCTCCGGCAGCATCGCGAGGATCCGGCGGAACGCCTCCTCCCGGGCGTCCTGCGGCAGCATCAGATAGGCCGAGACGGTCGACAGATGGCCGAGGTACTCCTCCGGACCCAGCGTCAACCGCCGTGGCACCAGCGCTTGTTGCACCTCGTCGAAGCACTCGGAACGCTGCAGCTCGGTGCCCGGCCACTGCATCTCCCGCTCCGGCGGCGTCCCGTCCGGGGACGGCACGTCATCGCTCGCCAGGAACGGCGCCCGCGCCGCCCGGACGGCTTCCGCCAGTTCGGGATCGGTCAGCTGGAAGGGCCCGCCCATGGAGGCGAACACCCCGCCCGGGCGTAGCAGTTCGGCCACCCGCTCCCACCGGCCCGCCGGCTGCGTCCAGTGCAGCGCCGCTGCCGCGTACACCAGGTCGTACGGTCCGTCAGGCGGCAGCTCCTCGAAGGCCGCCCGTACCGTCCGGACGCCGGCCGGGGCGTGCCGGCGCAGCTCGGCGAGCATGGCGGGGTCGGGCTCGGTCGCGGTGACGGCGACGCCGCGCCCGGCGAACAGCCGGGTCGCCTTGCCCGTCCCGGCCCCGATCTCCAGGGCCGTCCGCACCGGCCGGCCCGCGTACTCCGCGACCAGGTCGAAGAGCTCCGCGGGATACCCCGGCCGGTACCGCTCGTAGGCCTCGGCCACCGTCCCGAAGGTCAGCGCCCGGTCAGGCGCCGCCCGATCAGGCATCGGGCGCACCAGGCAGCGCCAGCCACTCCTCCCAGGCGAGGTCGCGCCCCAGGAAGCGCGGCCGCGCGAACGGCCAGTCGGCGGCGATCCACTGCGGCACCAGCGCGTCCAGCGCCCGCTCCACCTCCCCGCCGACCAGCTCGTCCACCACCCACCAGGCGATCTCCCCGTCCGCCCCGACCCGCTCCGGCGGATCGATGTACACGCACCCGCGCACCGCCGTCTCCGCGGCGTCCAGCAGCACGTAGTTGAACGACTGGTGCGCGGCGATCTCCCGCTCGTGCCGCGCCAGGTCCACCCGGTTCGCCTCGGCCGTCATCGTCCCGGCCGGCCACCCCCAGGCCGGCCCGAAGATCCCGAACAGCCGCTCCCGCGACCCCATCACGGCCGGATAGTCCATCGGCGCGTCCGCCTCCCGGATCGGCCGCAGGTGGTACGCCCCGTCCAGCAGCGGCACGTGGACGGGGTGGACGAAGTCATCAGGAAGCCAACTCATGCCGCCGAGGCTATCCGCGAACCGACCGCGAACCCACCGGATAACCGCCTGTGACTAGTTCCCGGACTTCGGCGGCCACTCGTAAGGGGGCAGCCTGCGGTGCACGGGGCGTTCGTCCACCCTCTGCGACTCCTTGTACGAGGCGTAGCGGATCCTTCCGAAGGAGACCTCTCCGTCCCGGTGCACGTCCACCCCCTCGTTCGGGAAGGAGATCCAGCCCGCGCCGGCCTGGGGCCCCGACACCCAGGGGGTGACCACGCTGCGGACGTTGGTCTCGCCGGCGACGATCGTGCCCCGCTTCTTCTCGGGGTCGGTGATCTTCACGCCCGTTTCGGTGAAGGCGATCCGGCTCTTCTTCCCGTCCGGCCCCTCCGCCCAGTGGGTGGTCACGCCGTTGAGGTCGGCCCGGTCGGCCCAGACGGTTCCCCAGGCCCTGCCCTGGCCGTGGAAGACGTTCAGCCCGTTCGGCGGGAACTCGATCCACCCGTCGGTGTCGCCGGGCCCCTGCACCCACGCGGTCTTCACGCCGTTCAGGTCGGCCTTGTCGGCCCAGACCGTCCCCCGGTCCTGCTTGCCCTCCTTGTGCACGTGCACCCCGCCCTGCGGGAAGTCGATCCACCCGTCGCCGGCGCCGCGGCCGTGCACCGTCCCGGCGTTCACGCGTTCCGCGTCGACCGTGCCGGCCAGGACGGTGCCCGGGGCGCCGGTCCCGTTGTGGATCTCCACTCCGGTCGTGGAGAAGGCGACCCGGCTCCCGCCTGGCGCCTGCTCGACCCAGGGAGTGCGCGTCCCGTGGTCGAACTCGGGGACGAGCGCGTGGACGGTGGTGGTGAGGAAGTACCCCTGGTGCGGCTGCGCGGCGACGGTCGTCCCGGCGATCAGCGTGTAGGTGGTGCCCCGCCTCGGCGCGGAGGGGGGCGACCAGCTGTAGGGCCGCTGGGTCACCCGCGGCCCCTGGGACGCCGACTGGACGAGCACCTCGTTCCCCTGCGGGTCGCGGATCCAGTAGTCGAGGTTGTCCGGCCCCTCCCAGGCCAGCACGACGCTCCGGCCCGCGTCCACGTCGACCAGGGAGTCCTTCTCCGGGCGGAAGTTGCGCGGGACCTTCGGAGCCTGCTTCACCAGCCCGAGGGTGGTGGTGTGTCTCGCCCTCCGGACGGGGAGGTTGTCGTCGCCGCCGCCGGAGCGCTCGTGGACCTTCAGCCGGACCAGCCCCGCCAGGTCGGAGACCGGTATGTTCTCCAGCTTCAGGACCAGCGACTCCTCGGCCGGCAGGGTCAGCCTCCCCCCGGAGGGGTCGTGCGCCCGGAAGCGGCCGCGCGTCTTGTCCCAGTCGAAGACCGGTTCCGGTTCCCGGTTGACGGTGTAGTCCTTCTCGAGGTTCGCGCTGATCGCCGTGGGGTCGCCCGTCAGGTCGTCAGAGCCGCTGCCGACCGGTATCTCCACGTCGATGAAGTCCCACCGCACCTCGGACTGGTGGGTGTTGGAGACGATCACGTACACCGTTCCCACGGAGGGTGCGCCGGGCTGCGACGCGAGGAGCGGGGTCGGGTCGGTGAGGATGGCGTAGTTCAGCAAGGACGGCACGGTCAGGACTCCCTACAGTGCGGTGGCAGGGGTTCGAGCGGGCAGCCGGCGGGTTCACGGCAGCGCCCATGTGCAGCACCAACAGAATCGTCCCGGCGGGCGGTCCAGGTGCCACGATTCCGCACGACTGGCCCGAACAGAGCCCCCGGCGGCCGAAATCGGAGCCGACCCGAAACCGGAGCCGGCGCCGGCTTCGGCTCCGGCCCGGAGACTCCGGCGCGGTGGCGGAAAAACAAGCAGGCATGATTGCTTTTTTCCCCGCCCGGTGCCACGCTGCTGCCCGGCGGCGCTCGTGCGGGGCGTCGTCAACCCACCGGCAGGGGAGGCGCATTGGCGCGCGCACGCTCGGTACTGCGGATCGGCAATGCCTCGGGGTTCTACGGGGACCGCTTCGCGGCGGTGCGGGAGATGCTCACGGGTGGGCCGCTGGACGTGCTCACCGGGGACTACCTCGCCGAGCTGACCATGCTGATCCTGGCCCGGGACCGGCTGCGGGACCCGTCCCTCGGGTACGCCCGGACGTTCCTGCGGCAGATGGAGGAGTGCCTCGGGCTGGCGCAGGACCGGGGCGTGCGGATCGTGGTGAACGCGGGCGGCCTCAATCCGGCCCGACTCGCCGAGCAGCTGCGGGAGTTGGCGCGGTGCCTGGGCGTCCCGACCGCCGTCGCGCACGTCGAGGGCGACGACCTGCTGCCGCGCCGGGAGGAACTCGGCCTGCCCGATGGCCTGTTGGCGGCCAACGCCTACCTCGGCGGGTTCGGCATCGCCGCCTGCCTGGCCGAGGGGGTGGACGTGGTGGTCACCGGGCGGGTGACGGACGCCGCGCTGGTGGTCGGGCCCGCGATCGCCCACTTCGGCTGGACCGCCGCCGACCGGGACGCCCTCGCCGGGGCGGTGGTGGCCGGGCACGTCCTGGAGTGCGGCGCGCAGGCGACCGGCGGCAACTACGCGTTCTTCGCCGAGCACGACGTGGACCGTCCGGGCTTCCCGCTGGCCGAGCTGCACGCCGACGGCTCCAGTGTGATCACCAAGCACCCCGGGACCGGCGGGGCCGTCACCGTCGGCACCGTCACCGCCCAACTCCTCTACGAGACCGGCGGACCGCACTACCTCGGCCCCGACGTGACCGCCCGGCTGGACTCCGTACGGCTCACCGAGGAGGGCCCGGACCGGGTGCGGATCGACGGCGTGCGCGGCGAGGCCCCGCCGCCGACCCTCAAGGTCGGCCTGAACCGGCTCGGCGGCCACCGCAACGAGGTGGTCTTCGTGCTGACCGGCCTGGACATCGAGGCCAAGGCCGCCCTGGTGCGGCGGCAGTTCGCCAACGCCCTGCCGCCCGAGGCCAGGCCGGCCGAGCTGCGCTGGACCCTCGCCCGCACCGACCACCCGGACGCCGACACCGAGGAGGCCGCCTCGGCCCTGCTCCGGCTGACCGCCCGGGACCGCGACCCGGCCAAGGTGGGCCGCGAACTCGGCAAGGCCGCCGTGGAGTTGGGACTCGCCGGGTACCCGGGCTTCCACCTCACCGCTCCACCCGGACCGGGCGCGCCGTACGGGGTGTTCACCGCCGCGCACCTGGACGCGAAGCTGGTCGAGCACACCGCGGTGCTGCCGGACGGCCGTCGGATCACCGTCCCGCCCGCCCCCGTCACCGGCCAAGTTCCGGCCGTCGAAGGCGAGTTGCCAGAACCGCTGCCCCCGGGCCCGACCCGCCGCGCCCCGCTCGGCCTGGTGCTCGGCGCCCGCAGCGGCGACAAGGGCGGCGACGCCAACCTGGGCGTCTGGGCCCGCACCGAGGACGGCTGGTGCTGGCTGGCGCACACCCTCACCGTCGCCCGGCTGCGCGAACTGCTCCCCGAGACCGCCGAGTTGCCCGTCACCCGGCACCTGCTGCCGAACCTCAGGGCGGTCAACTTCACCCTCACCGGCCTGCTCGGCGAGGGCGTCGCCGCCCAGCACCGCTTCGACCCGCAGGCGAAGGCCCTGGGCGAGTGGCTGCGCTCGCGCCACCTCGACATCCCGGAGGTTCTGCTGTGACCGCCCTGCCCACCCGTGTCGACCCGGCCGGGCCCGAGTACGCGGAGCACCGTGCCGCGATGATCGCCAAGCTGGCCGAGCTGGACGCCGAGCACGCCAAGGCGCTGGCCGGCGGCGGCCCCAAGTACGTGGAGCGCCACCGCAGGCGGGGCAAGCTGCTGGCCCGGGAGCGGATCGAGCTGCTGGTGGACCAGGACTCGCCGTTCCTGGAGCTGTCCCCGCTGGCCGCCTGGGGCAGCGACCACCCGGTGGGTGCCGCGCTGGTGACCGGCATCGGGGTGATCGAGGGCGTCGAGTGCGTGATCACCGCCAACGACCCGACGGTGCGCGGCGGCGCCAGCAATCCGTGGACGCTGCGCAAGGCGCTGCGGGCCAATGAGATCGCGCTGCACAACCGGCTCCCGGTGGTGAACCTGGTGGAGTCCGGCGGGGCGGACCTGCCCAGCCAGAAGGAGATCTTCATCCCGGGCGGCGCCCTGTTCCGCGACCTCACCCGGCTCTCGGCGGCCGGGATCCCCACCGTGGCCGTGGTGTTCGGCAATTCGACGGCCGGCGGCGCCTACGTGCCGGGGATGTCCGACCACACCGTGCTGGTCAAGGAGCGTGCCAAGGTGTTCCTCGGCGGCCCGCCGCTGGTGAAGATGGCCACCGGGGAGGAGGCCGACGACGAGTCGCTGGGCGGCGCCGAGATGCACGCCCGCAGCTCCGGCCTGGCCGACCACTTCGCGCTGGACGAGGCGGACGCGCTGCGGATCGCCCGCCGGATCGTCGCCCGGCTGGAGCACCGCAAACCGGGCCCGGACCCGGACCGCTGCGCCGAGCCGCCGAGGTACGACGAGGAGGAGCTGCTGGGCATCGTCCCCGGCGACCTCAAGGTGCCCTTCGACCCGCGCGAGGTGATCGCCCGGATCGTCGACGGCTCCGACTTCGACGAGTTCAAGCCGCGGTACGGCAGCAGCCTGGCCACCGGCTGGGCCCGGCTGCACGGCTACCCGGTCGGCATCCTGGCCAACGCCCAGGGGGTGCTGTTCAGCGCGGAGTCCCAGAAGGCCGCCCAGTTCATCCAGTTGGCGAACCAGCGGAACACCCCGCTGCTGTTCCTGCACAACACCACCGGCTACATGGTCGGCCGGGACTACGAGCAGGGCGGCATCATCAAGCACGGCGCGATGATGATCAACGCCGTCTCGAACTCCAAGGTCCCGCACCTGTCGGTGCTGCTGGGCGCCTCCTACGGGGCCGGCCACTACGGCATGTGCGGCCGGGCCTACGAGCCGCGCTTCCTGTTCTCCTGGCCGAGCGCCAAGTCCGCGGTGATGGGCCCGCAGCAGCTCGCCGGGGTGCTCTCGATCGTGGCCCGCCAGTCGGCCGCGGCCAAGGGGCAGCCGTACGACGAGGACGCGGACGCGGCGATCCGGGCGATGGTCGAGCAGCAGATCGAGGCGGAGTCGCTGCCGGTCTTCCTGTCCGGCCGGCTGTACGACGACGGCGTGATCGACCCGCGCGACACCCGTACGGTGCTGGGCCTGTGCCTGTCCGCGATCCACAACGCGCCGGTCGAGGGCGCGCGTGGCTACGGCGTCTTCCGGATGTGAGAGGTCAGATGATCACCAACCTGCTGGTCGCCAACCGCGGCGAGATCGCCCGCCGGGTGTTCCGCACCTGCCGTGAGCTCGGCATCGCGACCACCGCCGTCCACTCGGACCCGGACGCCCGCGCCCCGCACGTGCGGGAGGCGGACGCCGCCGTGCGGCTGCCCGGGGCCGCGCCCGCGGACACCTACCTGCGCGGCGAGCTGATCATCCGGGCGGCCCTCCAGGCCGGGGCGGACGCCGTCCACCCCGGGTACGGATTCCTGTCCGAGAACGCGGAGTTCGCCCGGGCCGTGCTGGACGCGGGCCTGCTCTGGGTCGGCCCACCGCCGGCCGCGATCGCCGCGATGGGCTCCAAGACGGCCGCCAAGCGCCTGATGGCCGTGGCCGGGGTGCCCGTCCTGGGCGCGCTGGCCGAACCGACCGAGGCGGACCTGCCGGTGCTGGTGAAGGCCGCGGCGGGCGGCGGCGGCCGCGGCATGCGGGTGGTCGAACGGCTGGCGGACCTGCCCGCCGCGTTGGCGGCGGCCCGGGCCGAGGCGGCCAAGGCCTTCGGCTCGGACGAGGTGTTCTGCGAGCGCTACCTGCCCACCGGCCGGCACGTGGAGGTGCAGCTGCTGGCCGACGCCCACGGCACGGTATGGGCGGTGGGCGACCGCGACTGCTCGCTGCAGCGGCGGCACCAGAAGGTGATCGAGGAGGCCCCGGCCCCCGGCCTGCCGCCCGCCGTACGGGCCGAACTGCACACCGCGGCGGTGGACGCCGCCCGGGCGATCGGCTACGTCGGCGCCGGCACCGCCGAGTTCCTGCTCGCCGAGGACGGCCGGTTCTTCTTCCTGGAGATGAACACCCGGCTCCAGGTCGAGCACCCGGTCACCGAGGCGGTCACCGGCCTGGACCTGGTCGCGCTCCAACTCGCCGTCGCCGAAGGGGAGGAGCTGCCCGCGGCCGGGCCGCCGCCGAGCACCGGCCACGCGATCGAGGCCCGGCTGTACGCCGAGGACCCGGCCCGGGACTGGCAGCCCGCCACCGGCACCCTGCACCGCCTCGAACTGACCACGGAGCACCAGGAGTTCGGAGGCCCCGGGCTGCGACCGGACTCCTGGCTGCGGCTGGACTCCGGGGTGGAGGCCGGCAGCGAGATCACCCCGCACTACGACGCGATGCTCGCCAAGGTGATCGTCCGGGCGCCGACCCGCGCGGCCGCCGCCCGCCGGCTGGCCGACGCCCTGGCCCGCACCCGGATCCACGGGCCGTCCACCAACCGGGAGTTGCTGGTCCGGGCGCTGCGGCACCCGGCCTTCCTGGCCGGGCGCCTGCACACCGGCTTCCTGGTGGAGCACGCGGCCGAGCTGCTCGCCCCCGACGCCGAGGGCGCCGGACGGGCCGCCCTGGCCGCGGCCCTCGCCGATGCCGCCGACCGCCCGGGCGCCCTGCCGTCCGGCTGGCGCAACCTGCCCTCCCAGCCCCAGTCCAAGCGCTACCGGGCTCCGGACGGAGGCGAGTTGGAGGTCCGCTACCGCCGGACCAGGGGCGGCCTGGAGGCCGCCGACCACCCGGACGTCGAACTCGTGGCGGCCCGGCCCGACCACGTCCTGCTGCGCGAGGGTGAGGTCCAGCGCCGCTACGACGTCGCCCGCTACGGCGACCGGGTGTACGTCGACACCCCGACCGGCAGCACCGCGCTCACCGCGCTGCCGCGCTTCCCCGACCCCACCGCCCACACCGACCCGGGCGCCCTGCTCGCCCCGATGCCCGGCACCGTGCTGCGCACCACCGCCGCCGTCGGCGACACCGTCACCGCCGGGCAGCCGCTGCTGGTGCTGGAGGCGATGAAGATGGAGCACCGCGTCACCGCCCCCGCCGACGGCACCCTGGTCGAACTGCGCGCCGCCCCGGGGCAGCAGGTCCAGCTCGGCGCCCTGCTCGCCGTCGTCATGTCGCCCGAAGAGTCCTGATCCCCCGAAGAGCCCTGATCCTCCGAAGAGTCCTGAGCACCGCCCGACCACCCGCACAGCGGAAGGACCACGCATGTCGTCCATCGGCAGTCAGCTCCTCGAAACCCCCGAACGCACCGCCCTGCGCAAGGCCGTCGGCGACCTCGGCCGCCGCTACGGCTCCGCCTACTACCTGGCCAAGGCCCGGGCCGGCGAGCCCGCCGAGGAACTCTGGGCGGAGGCCGGCAAGGCCGGCTACCTGGGCGTCAACCTGCCCGTCGAGTACGGCGGCGGGGGCGGCGGCATCAGCGACCTCGCCATCGTCCTGGAGGAACTCGGCACCGCCGGCTGCCCGTTGCTGCTGCTGATCGTCTCCCCGGCGATCTGCGGCACGGTGATATCCCGGTACGGCACCGAGGAGCAGAAGCGGCGCTGGCTGCCCGGACTGGCCGACGGCAGCCGCAAGATGGCCTTCGGCATCACCGAGCCGGACGCCGGCAGCAACTCGCACCGGATCTCCACGGTCGCCCGCCGGGACGGCGAGGACTGGCTGCTGACCGGCCGCAAGGTGTTCGTCTCCGGCATCGACCACTCCGACGCGGTGCTGTTCGTGGCCCGTACGGAAGACGCCCGCACCGGCAAGCTCAAGCCCTGCCTGTTCGTCGTCCCCCGGGACACCCCCGGCTTCGAGTACCGGGCGATCCCGATGGAACTCGTCGCCCCCGAGAAGCAGTTCCAGGTCTTCCTGGACGACGTCCGGCTGCCCGCCGACGCCCTGGTGGGCGACGAGAACGCCGGTCTGCTGCAGCTGTTCGCCGGCCTCAACCCGGAGCGCATCCTGACCGCCGCCTTCTCCCTCGGTCTGGCCCGCCAGGCGCTCGGCAAGGCGGTCGAGTACGCGAAGACCCGCACCGTCTGGTCCACCCCGATCGGCGCCCACCAGGGCCTGGCCCACCCGCTGGCCCAGTGCGCGGTGGAGATCGAGCTGGCCCGGCTGATGACCCAGAAGGCCGGGCTGCTCTACGACGCGGGCGAGGACATGGCGGCCGGGGAGGCCGCCAACATGGCCAAGTACGCCGCCGGGGAGGCCGCCGCCCGCACCGTCGACCAGGCGGTGCAGACCCTGGGCGGCAACGGCCTCACCCAGGAGTACGGCCTGGGCGCGCTGCTGGCCGCCACCCGGGTCGGCCGGGTGGCCCCGGTCAGCCGGGAGATGGTGCTCAACTTCGTCGCCCAGCACACCCTCGGCCTGCCCAAGTCGTACTGAGCGCCGGTCCGCGGGGGGCGGGGAGGCGTCACCTCGCGCCGGTCAGGTGCGCGAACACCACGGTGTTGGCCGCGTACCCGGTGTGCCGGTCGAACTTCCCGCCGCAGGTGATCAGCCGCAGCTCGGCCCGGTCGGTGGGGCCGTAGACCAGGGCGTCCGGGAAGTCCTGCTTGGGGAAGACCCGGACGGAGTCCACGGTGAACACCGCGGTGCGCCGGTCCTTGCGGGTCACCTCGACGGTGTCGCCGGGGCGCAGCAGCCCGAGCCGGTAGAACACGGCCGGTCCGGTGCGGCCGTCGGCGTGGCCGACGACCAGGGCGTTCCCGGCGGCGCCGGGCGCGGCGCCGTCCCGGTACCAGCCGGTCAGGTTGCGCTGGTCCATCGGCGGGGTGCTCAGCTGCCGGGTTGAGGTCAGCCCGAGGCCGGTGACCGGGGCGTCGACCTTGATCGAGGGGATCCGGATCCGGGTCGGCACCGAGGCCGGCAGCGGCGGACGGGCGGGCGGCGTCGGGCTCGGCTTCGCCGTCGGTGCCGGCGCCGCGGTCGGCGCGGCGGCGGCGGGTGCGGGCGGCAGCGGCGGCCCGTCCCGGCCGGTGGTGCCGTCGTGGACCAGCCAGGCGCCGCCCGCCGCCAACGCGAGCGCGGCGACCCCGGCCCGCCAGGGCCAGGAGCCGCCGCGCGGCGCGCGGGTGGCGCGGTCAGGACTCGGCATTGCGCCCGGACCGGCGGCGCATCGCGCGGACGCCCAGTCCGCCGGCGCCGAGGACCAGCGCGAGGCCGCCGAGCACCTCGACGGTGTCGGCCCCGGAGGTGCCGCCGCCGCCGGTGCCCACCCCGCCGTGCGGTCCGCCGTTCGGCGGGGCGCTCGGCGAGCGGCCGGGCGGCAGCGAGGGCGAGTGCGAGGTGCTGGGGGAGTTGCTGGCGGACGCGGACGGCGAGCGCGAGGAGGAGGGCGAGGGTGAACCGGACGGCGAGGTCGAGCCCGAGGGCGACGCGGACGGTGACGAGGTGGCGCAGGAGACGTCGAAGACCTTCTGCTTCGCCGTGCCGCTCTCACCCACGAACGTCCATTCGAGCTTGTAGTGCCCGTCCGGGAGGGTGAGGTTGCCGGTGTGCCCGGTGCCGCCGCTCAGCGTGAGCGACCCGGCCAGCACCTGGGCGGTGCCGGTCGGCGGCTGCTGCTCGATGGTCCAGTTGACCTGCTGGACGGTGTCGAAGTTGAAGGCGTCCAGGTAGAACAGGCAGACCTTGGGCTGGTCGCTCTGGTCGCCCACCGGGGTGGTGCTCTCGTGGATCTTGACGTCGCCGTTGTCGCCCGGCGCGGCCAGTGCGACCGGGGCCCCGCCGAGGGTGAGCGCGGCCGCGACACCGGCGGCGGCGAGCAGACGGCAGGCGGACGGCAGGGCGGCGGAGGTGGGTCTCACGGGGGTGCTCCAGGGGGCCGGGGCCGCACCCGGGCGGGCGGCCGTGCTGCACACCGTCCGTTCGGGCGCCCCCCGGAGCAACCGTGCCACGCTCGCCAGGCCCCCGGTTCCCCACAATGGCCCAGCCCGCCCCCGCACTGTCCGTATGCTCCTGAACACGCCCCGCTCCACCGTCCGACGATTTGGTTGCCGCGTCAACTTCCTTACTGGAGGCATGCCTTGGTGTTCCGTAGCGAGTTCCCGGACGTCCCCGTCGTCGACCTGCCGATCCATGACGCGGTACTCGCCGCCGCCGCCGAGTACGGCGAGCGGCCGGCCCTGATCGACGGCCTCACCGGGGAGGAGGTCAGCTACACGCGGCTGGCCGCCGCCGTCGAGCGGGTCGCCGCCGGGCTGGCCGGGGCGGGGGTGCGCAAGGGCGACGTGGTGGCCCTGTTCAGCCCCAACTCGGTGGTGTACCCGATGGCCTACTACGGTGCCAGCCGGGCCGGCGCCACCGTGACCACGGTGTCCTCCCTCAGCACCGCCGGCGAGCTGGCCGGCCAGCTCGCGGACAGCGCCGCCCGCTGCCTGATCACCGTCTCCCCGTTCCTGCCGACCGCCCGCGCCGCCGCCGAGCAGCTGGCCGCCGAGGGCCGCCCGCCGGCCGAGATCATCGTCCTGGACGGCGCCGAGGGCCACCGCTCGCTCGCCGACCTGCTGGCCGCCACCGGCCCCGCCCCCGAACCCGCGATCGTCCCCGGCGAGGACGTCGCCGTGCTGCCCTACTCCAGCGGCACCACCGGACTGCCCAAGGGCGTGATGCTCACCCACCGCTCGATCGCCACCAACCTCGCCCAGACCGACGCCCTCTACCGCCCCTCCGTCGGCGAGCGGGTGCTCGCCGTGCTGCCGTTCTTCCACATCTACGGCCTGACGGCCCTGCTCAACCAGCCGCTGCGGTGCGGCGCCACCGTGGTCGTGCTGCCCCGCTTCGACCTGGAGCAGTTCTGCGGCGCGATCGAACGCCACCGGGTGCAGGGCCTGGTGGTCGCCCCGCCGATCGTCCTGGCGCTGGCCAAGCACCCGGCCGTCGGGCGGTTCGACCTCTCCTCGGTCGAGTACCTGCTGTGCGCGGCCGCCCCGCTGGACCAGGACCTCGCCGAGGCCTGCGCCCGCCGGCTGGGCCTGCCGCACCTGCTCCAGGGCTACGGGATGACCGAGCTGTCCCCGGTCACCCACGTGGTCTCCCCGAACGAGACCGACCCGGTGCCCGGCTCGGTCGGCCGGCTGATCCCCTCCACCGAACTGCGGGTCATCGCCCTGGACGGCTCCGGCCGGGACCTCGGCCCGGGGGAGCCGGGCGAGCTGCTGATCCGCGGCCCCCAGGTGATGAAGGGCTACTTCGGCCGCCCCTCCGACACCGCCGCCATGGTCGACGCCGAGGGCTGGCTGCACACCGGCGACGTCGGCTACGTGGACGCGCGCGGCTACCTGTTCGTCGTCGACCGGGTCAAGGAGCTGATCAAGTACAAGGGCTACCAGGTCGCCCCCGCCGAGCTGGAGGCCGTCCTGCTCGGCCACCCGCAGATCGCCGACGCCGCCGTGATCGGCGTCCGGGACGCCGAGGGGACGGAGTGCCCCAAGGCCTTCGTGGTGCGCGCCCCGGGCAGCGAGCTGACCGCCGAGGAGGTCACCGGCTACGTCGCCGGGCACGTCGCCCCCTACAAGAAGGTGCGCGCGGTGGAGTTCGTGGACGCCGTCCCCAAGTCCGCGGCGGGCAAGATCCTCCGCCGCGAACTGCGCGCCCGCGAGGCCTCCCGCTGAACCCCTCCCGCTGAACCCCTACCGCCGAGCCCCGGAGGCCTGAGGCCGCAGCCCGTCTGTGAGGATCGACCCGCGGCGCCCCGACCCGCCGCGCCCCGACCGGAACAGACCCCATCGATACAGGAACTGCCACCCGCCATGACCAGTCACCCCGCCGTCCGCACCCCCCAGCAGGACCGCAGCCGCGCGACCCGGGCCCGGCTGCTCGCGGCCGCCGTGGACTGCCTGGCCGAGCTCGGCTGGCAGGGCTCCACCGTCACCGTGGTCGCCGAACGGGCCGGCGTCTCCCGGGGCGCCGCCCAGCACCACTTCCCGACCCGGGAGGACCTCTTCACCGCGGCCGTCGAGCACGTCACCACCGAGCGGCTGGCAGCCGTCCGCGCCCACGCGGACGAGCTGCCGGCCGCCGGCCCCGACCGCACCCGGGCCGTGGTCGACATGATCGTCCGCCTCTACACCGGCCCGCTGTTCCGGGCCGCCCTGCACCTGTGGACCGCCGCCGCCACCGAGGCCGGCCTGCGCGAGCGGATCATCGCCCTGGAGGGCCACGTCGGCCGGGAGGCCCACCGGGCCGCCGTGGAGTTCCTGGACGCCGACGAGACCCGGCCCGGCGTGCGCGAATCGGTGCAGGCCACCCTCGACCTCGCCCGCGGGCTCGGCCTGGCCAACCTGCTGACCGACGACAGCCTTCGACGTTCCGGAGTGATCCGGCAGTGGGCGGGCGTCTTGGAGAGTACGCTGCGGCCGGTACGCCCATGACGCCCGTACAACCGAGCGACCGGACGCCCCCTGACCAAGGGGTCGCCGGGCGGCCGATGTCCGTGCAGTCTGGAGAAGAACCCCGGCCGGCACGGACCGCGAGTCCCCATCCGGCCGGGCACGAGCCGAACCGGGGTGCTGCCTGAATGCACGGACACGAGTGGGACGCGACCGCCGCCGCCGGCCCCGCGCCGAGCGGCGATCCCGTACGCCCGGACGGCCACCGCCTCGTCCCGCTCGCCACGGCCCTGCTGCAGAGCGACGGCCTGATCCTGCACTGGAGCGAGGACGCCGAGGCGCTGCTCGGCTACTCCGCCGAGGAGGCCGTCGGCAGCTACGCGGCCCGGCTGCTCACCGACGAGACCGACCGCCCCGCGGTGCTCGGCCTGTTCCAGAAGATCATGTCCGGCAGCGGCGCCTCATTCGTCTTCCCGGTCCGCCACCGCGACGGCCACCGGGTCGAGCTGGAGTTCCGCACCTACCCGATAGCCGGCCCGGCGGGCACCCTGCTACTGCTCGCCACCGCCTCCGACACCCGGGCCGTGCACGCCATCGAGGCCGACCTCGCCGTGCTGGACGGTGTCTTCGGCCGCTCCCCGATCGGCATGGCCGTCTACGACAGCGACCTGCGCTACGTCCGGATCAACGAGGCGCTCGCCCGGATGAACGGCGTCCCGGTCGCCGCCCACCTCGGCCGCCGGATATCCGCCGTCCTGCCCGGCATCAACAGCGCCGAGATCGAACAGACCATGAGACTGGTCCTCAAGACCGGCAAGCCCGTGGTGGACGCCCGCTCGCACGGCCGCGTCCCGGGCGACCCCAAGCGGGACCGCGCCTGGTCCGCCTCCTACTTCCGGCTGGAGGACTCCACCGGCCGGGTCTTCGGCGTCTGCTCCTCGATCATCGACGTCACCGAGCGCTTCCAGGCCGAGGCCCGGGCCGCCCGAGCCCAGGAGCGGCTCGCCACCATCGCCGAGGCCACCGCCCGGATCGGCACCACCCTCGACCTCCAGCGCACCGCCGAGGAGCTGATCGAGGCCGTCGTCCCCCGGTTCGCCGACTTCGCCACCGTCGACCTGCTGGAACCGGTGCTGCGCGGGGCCGAGCCCACCCCGATCCCCGCCGACCGCTCCGTCACCCTGCGCGCCGTCGCCGTCGGGGAGAACTACGACACCGGGCTCGCCCACGCCGTGGACGTCGTCGGCGAGACCTCCGAGTACGCCCCCGACCGCAGCTACACCCAGTGCCTGCGCAGCGGGCGGCCGCTGCTGCGCGAGCACGTGGACGAGGAGGTGCTGCGCGGCCTGGTGTCCAGCGAGGACCGGGTCGCCCCCGGGATGGCCGCCGGCATCCACTCGTACCTGATGGTGCCGATAACCGCCCGGGGCATGGTCCTCGGCGGATCCGAGTTCATCCGGATGCGCAACCCCGAGCCCTTCAACGACGCCGACGTCGCGCTCGCCGAGGAACTCGTCGCCCGCACCGCCCTCGCCCTGGACAACGCCCGGCTCTACCGGCGCGAACGGGAGACCGCCCTCACCCTGCAGCGCAGCCTGCTGCCGCAGGAGATCCACCGCACCCTGGGCCTGGAGATCGCCTACCGCTACCTGCCCAGCAGCGTGGTCAGCGAGGTCGGCGGCGACTGGTTCGACGTGGTGCCGCTGTCCTGCGGCCGGGTCGCCCTGGTGGTCGGCGACGTGATGGGCCACGGCATCCGGGCGGCCGCCACGATGGGCCAGCTGCGCACCGTCGCCCGCACCCTGGCCACCCTGGACATGCCGCCCGAGCAGGTGCTCACCCGACTGGACGAGACCGCCTCGGGGATCGGCGAGGGCCAGTTCGCCACCTGCATCTGCGCCGTCTACGACCCGCTGGAGCGCACCGTGCAGGTCGCCTCCGCCGGGCACCTGCCGCCGGTCTGGGTCGGCACCGACGGCACCGCCCGCAGGATCGAGGTGCCGCCCGGCGTCCCGCTCGGCGTCGGCGGGGTCGCCTTCGAGTCGATCGGCTTCACCCTCCCCGAGGGCGCCATGCTCGCCCTCTACACCGACGGCCTGGTCGAGCGGCGCGGCCAGGACCTGGACCACGGCATCGACCTGCTGACCCGCACCCTGGCCGGGCCCGGCCGGACGCTGGAGGAGAGCTGCGACGCCGTGATCGGCGCCCTGGTCACCGACGGCACCGAGGACGACATCGCGATGATCATGGCCCGGGCGCTGCCGGTGCCCGCCGACCGGATCGCCACCCTCCCGCTCACCGGCGGCGGCAAGCTCCCCGGCACGGCCCGCCGCTTCACCCGCGCCACCCTGGACGCCTGGGGCCTGAACGCGCTCTGCGACTACGCCGAACTGCTGGTCAGCGAACTGGTCACGAACGCCCTGCTGCACGCCGAGGCACCGCGCCGGCTGCGGCTGTTCCGCGACCGGGTGCTCACCGTCGAGGTCTCCGACGCGGGCGGCGCGACCCCGCAGCTGCGCCCCTTCGCCGAACAGGACGAGGGCGGCCGCGGGATGTTCCTGGTCAGCGAACTCGCCCAGCGCTGGGGTAGCCGGCTGACCCGGGACGGCAAGGTCGTCTGGGCCGAGCTGGAGCTCCCCTTCGGAGTCTCCTAACCGCTCCCCGATGTGTGAGAACGGCCGTTCCCGAATGGGGAACGGCCGTTCTCACGTCGCCTCGCGCTTACGCGTGCACCTGCGGCTTCTCCGCCCTCTCCAGTTCCTCCGGGCCGCCGACGGCGACCGGCTCGGCCGTCGTCGGCGCGGACAGCCCGCGCAGCAGCAGCCAGGCCAGCACGCCCGCGCCGACCAGCAGCACCCCGGCCAGCAGCCCGGCGCTGTTCATGCCGTGCACGAAGGCGTCCTTCGCACTCGCCAGCAGCGGCTGGGCGACGTCCGGCGACAGCCCGTTCGCCGTCTCCACGGCCGCGCCCAGCGACTCCCCGGCCCGGGCGGCGGCCTCCGGGGAGGCCCCGGCCGGGACGGCCAGCCCGCCGGCGTAGATCGAGCCGACCACCGAGCCGACCAGCGCGATGCCGAGCGCGGTGCCCAGCTCGTACGCCGTCTCGGAGACCGCCGAGGCGGCCCCGGCCTTGTCGGCGGGCGCGGCGCTCAGCACCAGGTCGGCGCCGAGGGTGTAGACCACGCCCTCCGCGGTGCCGGTGATCAGGAAGGAGACGGCCAGCAGCAGGTAGGTGGTGTCCTGCTGGAGCCAGCCCAGCGCGCCCGCGGCCAGACCCATCGCCAGCAGACTGACGGTCAGCGCCTTGCGCGCGCCGTAGCGCCGGGCGATCCGGGCGGTCAGCAGCCCGCCGGCCACCGAGCCGGCGAAGGCCGGCAGTTCCGCCAGGCCCGCCTGGAGCGGCTCGTAGCCGCGCACCAGCTGGAGGTACTGGGAGACCACGAAGATCACGCCGGACAGGCCGACCAGTGAGATCAGCGAGGCCGTGACAGCGGCGGTGAACCGGCGGTCGCGGAACAGCCGGACGTCCAGCAGCGGGGTCTCCAGCCGCAGCTGGCGGCGGACGAACAGGGTGAGCGCGGCCGCGCCCAGCAGGAAGGTGACCGGGACGTCCCAGCGGGCCACGCCATGCGCGGCGCCCTCCTTGATCGCGTAGACCACGCCGATCACACCGGCCATCGACAGCCCGACGCTGAGCACGTCCCAGCGGCCCGGCTTCGGGTCCTTGGACTCCGGCAGCAGCCAGGCGCCGAGGACCAGCAGCAGGAGCAGCACCGGGATGTTCAGCAGGAACACCGAGCCCCACCAGAAGTGCTCCAGCAGCAGCCCGCCGACCACTGGCCCGAGCGCGGCGCCCGCGGTGGCGGCCGCGCCCCAGATGCCTATCGCGGTGGCCCGCTCCCGGTCGTCCGGGAAGAGGCTGCGGATCAGCGACAGGGTGGAGGGCATGATCGTCGCCCCGGCGACACCGAGCAGCGCCCGGGCCAGGATCAGCCAGCCCGGGCCCGGCGCGTAGGCGGCCAGCAGGGAGGCCGCGCCGAAGGCGGCGGCACCGGTCAGCAGCAGCTTCTTGCGGCCGATCCGGTCGCTGAGGGCGCCCATGCTGACCAGCAGGCCGGCCAGCACGAAGGAGTAGGAGTCGCCGATCCAGAGCAGCTGGGTGCCGCTGGGGCGCAGCGTCTCGCTGATGGAGGGGATGGCGAGGGAGAGCACGGTCGCGTCGAGGGCGACCACGGTGACGGCCAGCACCAGGACGGCGAGGCCGGTCCAGCGCTGGCGGACGGTCAGGGCGGGGGTACTGCTCATGGTGTATCGGTTTCCGGTTTCCGGTCCGAGGTGCTGTGGGTCGTGACGACAGAAGTGGGGGGCTCCGGGCGGCGGAGCGCGCCGCCGAGGAACAGCTCGGCGAGCGAGAAGGCGGCGTCGCGGGGGGCGAGTCGGCCGTCCTGGATGGCCCAGCCGATGCCGGCCACCAGGTCGAAGAAGGCCTCGCTCAGCCAGGCGGCGCTCAGCTCGATCCGGAAGACGCCCTCCCGCTGCCCGCGCAGGAACAGCGCGTGCAGCCGGTCGATCTGGACCTCCCAGAGGTCGTTGATGTCGGCGTGGTCGTAGAGCTGGTTCTCGCCGGCCAGGAAGGCGCAGAGCATGGCGTCCGGGACGGCGGCGTCCACCAGGCGGCGCAGCGCGGCCTCGACGTCGCCCTCCTCGGTGGCGGCGGTGTCCAGGGCGGCGGCGAAGCGCTGCAGGCCGAGCAGGCCGACCTCGCGGATCAGTGCGTCGCGCCCGGGGAACAGCCGGTGGAGGGTGGCCCGGCTGATGCCCGCGGCGCGGGCGATCTCGTCCAGGTGGGCGGTGGGGCGGCGGGACAGCACGCCGACGGCGGCTTCCAGAACGGTGTCGCGGTCGGTGGCCATGAGTCGAGTGTAGGCCAAGTGAGACATCCACGTCTCACTTTTGATGTGGGGATCTCATCTGCACCCTCCGCGACCGGCCCCCGGGCAGCAAAAAACCGGGGACGGCGGTGTGCCGTCCCCGGTCGGGGTGGAGCGGGCATGGCGCGGGCCGTACGGCCCGCGCCGCGCTCAGCTCTGGTTGTAGAACCCGGTGTCGTCGAGCGGGCGGTCGATCACCATGACCTCGACGTCCGCCGGGGTGAGCAGGAAGACCCGGCGGGCGATCCGCTCGATGCCGCCCTGGGTGCCGAAGATCAGCCCGGAGGCGAAGTCGACCATGCGCTTGGCCTCGGCCTCGTTCATCTCGGTGAGGTCCATCACTACGGGGATGGACGCCCGGATGTGCTCACCGACCGTGCGGGCCGCCTCGAAGCCCGTCGGCCGCAGGGAGACGATCTTCGCGGGCGCGGGGACGGCCGGCACCGTCTCCTGATCCACCCACTCGTCGTCGTACGCCGCGGCCGGGTAGTTCCCGGAGGGCATCAGCCACCCGTTGTGGTGCTCGTCGCGAAGTGCTCCCATGCCGCGCCTCCCTGCCTCGTCCCGTCTGGTCCCCCGGGGGTGGGTGTCCTTCTTGACACGTCATCCACTCGTCGGAACTGTCCGAGTATCGCACTGTTCACCGGTCCCGTGCCCGCTCGCGGCCCCCGTACGAGTCGTGCCGCGCCGGAAACCCGGGCGGACCCGGGCACAGAGATCGACGCGGCGCAGCGCCGTACGGTTGCGCGCGTAGACCATATCGGTAGCGGTCACCGCGTAATTGACCTTCTGTCAACAATGCGGAAACGATTTCACTCGCCGGTCGAACCGTCCACCAGTTCACGCAACAAATCCGCGTGCCCGTTGTGTCGCGCGTACTCCTCGATCATGTGGACGAGGATCCAGCGGAGCGTCACCTCCTGGTCGTGGCGCAGCCGCTTGCCCACGGTGTCCAGCGGCAGACCGGCCGCGGCGCGGCGGGCGGCGTCGATCTCGGCGCGCCAGACGGCGAAGTCGGCCGCGACGTCGGCGGTGGCCACGTTGTCGAAGTCCCCGTCCGGGTCCGCCTCGGTCCAGTAGTAGCCGGTGGCGACCTCCTCGCCCAGCAGGACGCCCTGGAACCAGTGCCGCTCCACCTCGGCCATGTGCCGGACCAGGCCGAGCAGGGAGAGCGTGGACGGCGGGACGGAGCGCAGCCGCAGCTGGTCGTCGGTCAGGCCCGCGCACTTCAGGGCGAGCGTGCTGCGGTGGTAGTCGAGCCAGGAGGTGAGCATGGCGGCCTCGTCGGCGGCCATCGGCGGGTCCACCCGCGGTGTGAGTTCGGTCATGGCGGACATCCTGCTCGCGGTCGGCCCGCTCGTGCGACCGAATTGCCGCCAGGCGGGCAGGCGGGCAGGCGGGCCCGCCGGGCGGACCGGTGTGTCAGGAGGTGCGGGCCCGGCGGCGGGCGGCGGCCGCCCGCCAGAGGCCGACCAGGCTGCCGACCACCAGCAGGGCGATCACCCCGGCGGAGACCAGGAAGGCCGCCGAGCCGGGCTGGTCCGCGCTGGCGGCGGCGACCACGTACACGGCGGTGGTCGGGACCACGCCGATCGCGGTGGCGAGCAGGAAGGGGAGGAAGCGGACCCCGGAGAAGGCGGCGCCGTAGTTGCCGGCCTGGAAGGGCAGACCGGGGAGCAGCCGCAGGATCAGGACGCTGCGGAAGCCCTGGTCGGTGAAGCGCTGGTCCAGCGCGCCGAGCACCTTGCCCCGCAGGTACGGCTTGAGGGCCTCCCGGCCCAGGCCCCGGCCGAGGCCGAAGGCCAGGGCCGCGCCCAGGGTGGTGCCGAGTACGGCGAGCAGCACGCCCTGCTGGATGCCCAGCAGCAGGCCGGCCACCGCGTTGAGCGCGGGGCGCGGGACGAAGGCGAGCGTGCCGACGGCGTAGACCAGGGCGAACAGCGGGGCGAACCAGTAGCCGGGCATCCGCTCCGCCAGGCCGCCGGAGAGCAGGTCCGTGGGGCTCCACAGCAGCAGCGACCCGGCGCACGCCCCCAGCAGGACCACCAGCAGGCCGAACCGCCACCAGGGCGAGCGGGACGGGGCCGCTCCGACGGCCTCGACGGCCTCGGCAGCATCGACGGCCTCGGCTGGTTCGGCGGAGGCGGTGGAGTCGGCGGGCGTGGTCAGGGCTGCGGGCACGGGCCGAGCCTAACCGGTTCCCGCTACCGGCCGGCCCCTCCGGCCGGTGCGGGCCCTGGGGTCGACGCCGGTGAGCGCGGTCGGCATCGGGCCCGGCGGTGATCGCCCGGCTGCTCTCCGCGAGCCCGCCGGAGCGGGGGCTCACCCAACCGCCGACCGACGGGTGCGGGCGCTGCCGGCGTACCTGAACCGGCCGTGAAGTGCCATGCTGGGCACGGGAGTTCGGTGGATCGGCCGAGGGGGCGTCGTGGCGGTGTGCGTGGGGCTCCTGGTCTTCCTGGCGGCGTACCTGGTCGGGACGGCGCTGTGGTGCCGGGCGGCGCGGGCGGAGCTGTACCGGGTCGAGCGGAGTCTCGCCGGACCGCCCGAGGCCGAGCTCGAGGTGTACGAACTGGCGGGGATCGCGGACCACTTGGCCCAGCTGCTGCTGTTGGAGGCGTTTGAGCGCGGGGCCGTCAGTGTGCGCGGCGGCGGGTACCTGGTGGCCGAGGGCCGACCCGGTGGGCGCGGCTTCTACGCGGCCCTGCTGGCGGCGGCCGAGGCCCGGACGGACGGCGACCTGCTCGCCGTCGAGGCCCGGCTGGGGCGGCAGCCGGCGCTCCGGGCGTTCCAGGCGGGGCTGGCGGAGCGCGGGCTGGTCCGGGACCCGGGGCTGCGCCGCCGGCTGAACCGGGCGGCGGGCTGGGGGAGCGCCGGCGGCCCGCTGCTGGTGGTGTCCGGGGTGGTCGGGGTCGGCTGGGTGGTGGCGGAGCACCGGAACGTGCTGCTCCCGGCGGGGGCGTTCGTGCTGCTGATCGCCCTCCTGCTGCTGGTCGGGGACCGGGTGTTCCGGCGCGAGCCCCGGCACGCCACGGACCACGGCGAGCAGCTGCTCCGGCTGGCCCGGAGCGATCCGGCCTGGCGGGACCTCCAGGGCCGGGTCGCCCTGTACGGCTACTACGCCCTGCCGGAGGGGCACCTGTTGAAGGAGGCCTGGCAGGCCTCGCGCGCCCGGCGCGAGGAGGAGCGGCGGCGCGCGGCGGAGAGCCGGGGCGACGGCGGCGGCCTCGGCGGGATCTGAGCGCCGGCTAGCGGGTGCGTGGGGCCGTCCGGGCGTGGATCGCGCCGCCGGGGGCGTACCAGCCCGCCTTCTTCCGTACGGCCGGGCTCGGGTCCCCGGTGTGCGCGGCCTGCAGTGCGGCGGCGGCGCGGGGATCGGTGTGGGCGAACTTGCCGACCAGTTCGGCGGCCCTGGCCCGGACCCGGGGGTCGGGGTCGTCGGCCAGGTGGCGCAGTGCGGGTTCGAGGACCAGGCCCGCACCCGGTGCGCAGGCGTCGTCCTTGCACCGGTCGCAGGCCAGGGCGTGGAACGCGGCGATCCTGACCTCGGCGTCGGGGTCGTCGGCCATGGTGACGAGCCGGCCCATGGACTCGGTGTCGACCAGGTGGTCCAGGAGCTTGCAGCAGCCCTCCCGGACGGCCGGGCGCTCGTCGCCCAGGCCGGCCCGGATGGCGTCGAGCGCCTCCGTGCCGCGCCGGAGCAGCTCCCGGTGGGCGGCCACGGCGCGCTGCCGGTCGCCCAGGCAGGAGACCAGGGCTTCGTTGTCGGTCCTGACGAATCCGAGCATGACCGCAGTGTCGGACCGGACCGCCCGTCGGGGCAACGGGATTTCACCCCGGGCGGGCGGTAGGCCGGTCCCAGTCGGGCGGGGTCAGATCGCGGAGAGGTCCTTTCCGGAGGTGCCTTCCGGTGACACCGCGGTCACCTTGCCCGCCGGGGAGTCCGGTTCGGCCCGGCGCAGGGCGCCGGCGCTCAGCAGCAGGGCGAGGGCGAGCAGGGTGACCAGGCCGAAGGAGACGGTCAGCGAGGTGGCCTGGGCGAGGGCGCCGATCACGGCGGGGGCGATCAGGCCGGAGGTGTAGGTGACGGTGGCGACGCCCGCGATGGACTGGCTGGGGTTGCTGCCGATCCGGCCGGCGGCCGCGAAGGCGAGCGGGACGATCACCGCGACGCCGACGCCGATCAGGGCGAAGCCCGGGATGGCCAGCGCCGGGGTGTCGGCGGCCACCACCAGCACGCCGCCGAGGGTGGCGACCGCCCCGCTCAGCCGGCTGGTGCGGACGGCGCCGAGGCGGCGGATCACCGCGTCGCCGGCCAGGCGGCTGACCGCCATGGTGAGCGCGAAGGCGGTGTACGAGGCGGCGGCGACGGTGGCCGAGGCGCCGGTGACGTCCTTGAGGTAGACGCCGCTCCAGTCCATCGAGGCGCCCTCGCCGAACACCGCGCAGAAGCCGACCAGGCCGATCACCAGGGAGCTGCGCGGCGGCAGGGTGAAGCGCGGCGGGGCCTCGGCCTCCTCGGGCGCCCGCAGGTCGGGCAGGCCGCGGCAGACCGGCTGGGCGAGGGCGAGCAGTACGAGGGCGGTGACGGCCAGCTGGAGCCGGGCGTCCAGGGCGAGGTGGGCGGCCAGGATGCCGAAGCCGGAGGCCAGCAGGCCGCCCGCGCTCCACATCCCGTGCAGTCCGGACATGATCGACCGGCCGAGGCGCTGCTCGATCTCCACGCCCTGGGCGTTCATCGCGACGTCGGCCATGCCCGCCGTGGCGCCGTACACCAGCAGCACCGCGCACAGTGCGGGCAGTGAGGGGGAGAGCGCGGGGAGGGTGAGGGCCAGGCACCAGAGCGAGATCAGCGCGCGGACGGCGGCCCGGCCGCCGTACCGGTGGACGAAGCGCCCGGCCAGCGGCATCGCGAGGGAGGAGCCGACGGCGGGCATCACCAGGGCGAGGCCGAGCTGCCCGGGGGAGAGGTCGAGGCGCTCCTGGAGCCACGGGATGCGGGTGACGAAGGTGCCGCCGACGGCGCCGTGCACGCCGAAGACCAGCGCGATGCTCCGTCGGGAGCGGCGTGGTTCGACGAGTGGATCGAGGATGGTGGCGGTGGTCATACGGCGTTCCCTCCCGGTCCTGGTGGTCGATAAACTATCAGGAAGGGACCCTGATAGAAACGCTCTGGAAGGATGATCGGCCATGACCACCGTGCGTACGGCAACGCCGAGCACCGCCCGGGCGATCAACGACCGGCTGGCGCTCAACCTCCTGCTCGAACAGGGCCCCCTGACCGCGACCGAGCTGCGCGACCTCACCGGCCTCTCCCGGCCGACCGTCGCCGACCTGCTCGACCGCCTCCAGCGCACCGGCCTGGTCGCGCTGGTCGGCGAACGCGGCGAACAGCGGCGCGGCCCCAACGCCCGGCTCTACGCCCTGGTCGCCTCCCGCGCCCACCTCGGCGCGGTCGACGTCCGCGAGGGCGGCGTCAGTCTGGTCGTCGCCGACCTCGCCGGACGCACCCTCGGCACCGCCGAGATCCCCGTCCACGGCGACGGCACCCCCGACACCGCCGCGGCGATCGTGCGCACCCTGCGGGAGACCGCGCGCGCCGCCGGCGTCGAGCAGCTGCACACCGTCGCGGTCGGCGCCCCCGGCCTGGTCGACCCCGCCACCGGACGGCTGCACAGCACCGGCCAGCTCCCCGGCTGGCACGCCGAACTCCTCGCCGCACTGCGGGAGTTGCCCGGCACCGACGTGATCCTGGAGAACGAGGTCAACCTGGCCGGCCGGGCCGAGTACCGGGTCGGCGCCGCGCGCGACCGCGACACCTTCGTGCTGATGTGGCTCGGCCACAGCGTCGGCGCCGCCGTCATCCTCGACGGGCGGCTGCGCCGCGGCGCCTCCGGCGGCACCGGCGAGATCTGCTTCCTGCCCGTCCCCGGCGCCACCGGACTGCCCAGCGCCGACAGCTGCGAGGGGGGCTTCCACGGGCTGGTCGGCAGCGCGGCCCTGTGCGCCCTCGCCCGCGCCCACGGGCTCCCCGCCGACCCGGCCGGCGACGCGCCCGCCGCCGAGGCCGCCGTGCGCGCCGCCCTGGCCGCCGGGGAGCAGGGCGCGGCCTTCCTGGACGAGCTGGCCGAACGGATCGCGCTCGGCGCGGCCGGCGTCTGCGTGGTGCTCGACCCCGGCTGCGTGGTGCTCGGCGGCGAGGTCGGCCGGGCCGGCGGCGCCGAACTGGCGGGCCGGGTCGAACGGCGCCTGGCCGGGCTCTCCCCGCTGCGCACCGAGGTGCGGGCCGGTACGGCGGGCGGCGGTGCCATCCTCGCGGGGGCGGTGCTCACCGCCGGGGACGCCGCACGGCGGGACCTGTTCGGCGAGCCGTAGGCCTTTCCGTAGGCGTCTTTTCCGTCGGCGACCCCGGTACGGCAGGATGGCGGCCGGGGGCGCGTAGCCCCGGGGGGCGTCCACCCCGTACCTCGAACCACCGTCAGGAGTCGCACATGGGCCAGCCCGAGGTGCCGGTCAACCCGTACCGCATCGGCGAGGCGGCGGCGCTGCTCGGCGTCAGCGCGGACACCATGCGGCGCTGGGTGGACGCCGGGCGGCTCGCCGCCGTGCGGGACGAGCACGGGCACCGGATCATCCCCGGCGCCGAGCTCGCCGCCTTCGCCCGGGAGCTGGCGAAGCCGGAGAACGCCGAGGCCGAGGGGCGCCCCTCCTCGGCGCGCAACCGCTTCCCCGGCATCGTCACCGATGTGCGGCTCGGCGACGTGGCCGCGCAGGTGGAGGTGCAGGCCGGGCCGTTCCGGGTGGTGTCGCTGATCAGCCGGGACGCGGCGGAGGAGCTCAACCTGGTGCCGGGCGCACCCGCCACTGCGGTCATCAAGTCGACCAATGTGATGATCGAGCGACGCTAGCCGTGTGCTGTGTTCTGAGTTCTGAGTTCTGACGAGTTCTTGAGCGAAAGGCCCGGATGAACCACCCGAACCTGCCGACCACCCAGGCCGCCGTCCTGGCGATCGAAGCCGTCGCCGCCCGGCACGGCCGCGCCGTCCGCGCCGAGCACGACATCGGTGGCGATCAGACCTTCGCCGGGCTGATCGGTCAGGACGACGGGCCGCACACCCTTCCGCACGAGGCGCTGCTGGAGTTCGACGGCAGCCCGCGCACCGCCGTCCGGCTGTTCACCCACGACGAGGCCGCCGTCACCGTCGAGGGCATCGCCTTCGACGTCCCGCGCGACAGCGTCCCGGCCTTCCTGCACGCGCTCTGGTCCGACCTGGTGCACGTCAAGGTCCGGACCTTCCCGCCGTCCAGCACCCTGATCGTCACCGTCCCCGGGGAACCCTCCTACCGCGAGGCCCTCGGCGTCCACGACCTCACCCCCTGGCTTTCTGGAAAGATCCGATGAGCATCGCTGCCGCTGCCTCCGCCCCCGCCGACCGCCGCCCGGTGCTCGCCGTCGCCCACCGCGGCGACCCGTACCGCCACCGCGAGAACACCCTGCCCTCGGTCGAGTCCGCGCTCGCCGCCGGCGCCGACGCCGTCGAGGTGGACGTCCAGCTCACCCGCGACAAGGTGCCGGTGCTGCTGCACGACACCACCCTGGAACGCCTCTGGGGCGACCCGCGCGCCATCGGCCGGGTCACCACCGAACAGCTCGCCGAGCTGCGCCAGGGCGACCTGGCCATCCCCACCCTGGCCGAGGCGATCAAGGCCGTCGCCGCCGCCGACGGCCCCCGGCTGCTCATCGACCTCGACGAACCCGGCCCGGCCGCCGCCACCTGGTCCGTCGTCACCGGGCAGGGCGCCGAGGACCTGGTCGCCTTCTGCGGCCCCGCCACCGCCATGCTCGCCGTGCGAGCACTCAGCCGCGACGCCGAGATCGCGCTCACCTGGAAGCAGCCGCGGATGCCCGCCCCCGCCCTGCTGCGCGACCTGCGCCCGCGCTTCCTCAACCCGCCGTTCGGCCTGGTCACCCCCGACTTCGTGCGGGCCGCCGCCGACGAGGGGCTCGCCGTCTCCACCTGGACCGCCGACCTGCGCCGCACCATGCGCCGGCTGCGCGACACCGGGGCCGCCTCCATCACCACCAACCGGATCTCCGTGCTGCGCTCGGTCCTGGACGGCCGCCGGTGAGGGTGCGCGGCCCCCAGGTGCCCGGCCCCCAGGCGGTGCTCGGCCCCCGGGCCCTGGGCCGCGCCCTGCTGGCCCGTCAGCACCTGCTCGCCCGCACCGGCCTGGCACCCCTCGACGTCATCCACCACCTCGGCGGACTCCAGGCCCAGGCCGTACCGCAGCCGCCCTACCTCGGGCTGCTCTCCCGACTCGACGGCTTCACCCCCGAAGCGCTCAGCACCCTGCTCGAACAGCGGGCGGCGGTCCGGATCGCGCTCCAGCGCGGCACCATCCACCTGGTCACCGCCCAGGACTGCCTGACCCTGCGCCCGCTGCTCCAGCCCGTCCTCGACCAGGCGCTGCGCAGCACCTACGGCAAACGGCTCAGCGGCCTCGACCCGGCCGCGCTCGCCGCCGAGGCCCGCACGCTGGTCGAGGCGCAGCCGCGCACCTTCCAGCAGCTCGGCGCGCTGCTCGCCGCCACCCGGCCGGACCGCGACCCGGCCGCCCTGGCCCAGGCGGCGCGCTGCCTGCTGCCGCTGGTCCAGGTGCCGCCGCGCGGGCTGTGGGGGCGCAGCGGCCCGGCCGCCCACACCACCGCCGAGGCCTGGCTCGGCCGCCCGCTCGACCCCGCGCCCGCGCCGGACGAGCTGGTGCTGCGCTACCTCGCCGCCTTCGGGCCCGCCACCGTCGCCGACCTGCAGAAGTGGTGCGGCCTCAGCCGGTTGGGGCCTGTGCTCAAGCGGCTCATGCCGGAGCTGCTGACGTTTCTGGACGAGCAGGGCCGGCTGCTGTACGACCTGCCCGAGGCGCCCCGGCCGGACCCGGACGTCCCGGCGCCGGTGCGGCTGGTCGCGCCGTTCGACAACCTGCTGCTCTCGCACGCCGACCGGAGCCGGGTGCTGCCGGAGCGGTACAAGGACCGGGTGATGACCCGCAACGGCCTGGTGCTCGGCACCCTGCTGGTGGACGGGCTGGTCGCCGGGACGTGGCGGCTGACGGGGGAGCAGGAGGTGGTCGTCGAGCCGTTCGTCCGGTTGGCGCGCGCGGACCGCGCGGCGGCCGAGACCGAGGCGCAGCGGGTCCTGGCCTTCGCGGGCGGGGGCGCGGACGGCGGCGGGTCGGTGCGGATCGCCGTGGCGGAGTAGTCGCAGAACGGGCGGACCATCACATTCTCTGCTGAGCTGGGTCGGTCCGGACTCGGCGTTGCCGGACTCGACGATGACAACGACGACCCTCGGCGGAGGTGCCCGTGTCCGTGGAGCGCCCGCCCGGTGGGCGGCCCGACCACCGCAGGCCGTACCTGATGCTGCCGCCCGCGGTGCGGTGGGCGGCGGCCTGGTCGGTGGCGGTGATCCTGCTGATCACCGTCGGCTCGCTGGTGGTGTTCGCGCTGGTGGAGCTGCGGGCGGCGACCGTGCCGTTCGTGCTGGCGCTGCTGGGGGTCTCGCTGCTCTACCCGGTGGTGCCCTGGATGGTCCGGCGGGGCGTGAGCCGCGGGCTGGCCGCCGGGCTGACCTGTCTGCTGCTGATGGTCGCGGTGGTCGGGGTGATCGCGCTGCTGGTCAACTCCCTGGTGCACAGCGCCCCGCAGATCGCCGCCTCGCTCCCGGCGGCCGGACGCCGGCTGGCCGAGTGGCTCGGACCGTTCGGGGCCAAGATCGAGCACGCGCTGAACAACGCCAAGGGCGAGACCAACTCGCTGGTCTCCACCCTCACCAACGGCGTGCTGTCCGGCCTCGGCCTGCTCACCCAGCTGATCACCGGGGCGGTGCTGGCCCTGGCGCTGGTGTTCTTCTTCCTGCGCGACGGCCACCGCACCGGCGACGCCATCCGCGGCCACCTGCCCGGGCGCGGCGCCGAGACGGTGATCGCCTGCGCCGAGCGGGCCTTCGAGGCGATGGCCGGCTTCATGCGCGGCACCACCCTGATCGCCCTGATCGATGCGGGCTTCATCACCGTCGGCCTGGTCGCGCTGGGTGTGCCCGGTGCCCCGGGCCTGGGTGCGCTGGTCTTCATGGGCGCGTACATCCCGTTCGTCGGCGCGTTCCTGTCCGGCACGGTCGCGGTGCTGGTGGCGCTGGCGGACGGCGGCCTGGGGACGGCGCTGTGGGCGCTCGGGGTGGTGCTGACGGTGCAGATGATCGAGGGCAACATCCTGCAGCCGGTGATCCAGAGCCGGACGGTGGAGCTGCACCCGGCGACCATCATGGTCGCGGTGGTGGCCGGCTCCGGTGTCGCGGGCATCATCGGCGCCCTGCTGGCGGTGCCGGTCTGCGCGGCGGGCATGGGCGTGATCTCGGTCCTGCGGGGGCTGGGAACCGATCCCGGATGAATTCGGTTGCCCGCGGTGGGGCGGGCGTGCGAGCATCACTAATGCGACGTCAGTCGCGATAGCTTGAGAGGGGTGCGGGTGGAACTGATCGACGTGGCCGAGGTGGCGGACGGGCCGTACGGGATCACGGTGGGGGCCGACGGCGGAGTGTGGTTCACGCTCATCCACGCCGGGGAGATCGCGCGGCTGGCGCCGGACGGCTCGGTACGGCGGTTCGGGCTCGGGGCGCCGCGGTGCGGGCCGTCGGTGATCACCGGCGGGCCGGACGGGGCGCTCTGGTACGCGGAGATGAACGCGGGGCGGATCGGGCGGATCACGGTGGACGGCGAGGTCTCGTCCTTCGCGCTGCCGACGCAGGGCGCCGGGCCGTGCGGGATCGCCACCGGGCCGGACGGGGCGCTCTGGTTCACCGAGGTGAACGCCGGGCTGGTCGGGCGGATCACCGTGGACGGGGAGGTGACGGAGTACCCGCTGCCGGTGGACTCCTTCCCCGCGCACATCACCGCCGGGCCGGACGGGGCGCTGTGGTGCGCGCTCAACCAGGCGGACGCCGTCGCGCGGGTGAGCGTCCGGGGCGAGGTGACCGTCCACCGGCTGCCCACCGCGGGCACCGCGCCGGTCGGCATCACCGCCGGGGCGGACGGGGCGCTCTGGTACGTCGGGATCGGCGGCGGGCTGGTCGGGCGGATCACCGTGGACGGCAAGGTGACCGAGTACCCGCTGGCCGACCCGGCCGCCCGGCCGCACGCGATCGCCGCGGGCCCGGACGGGCGGCTCTGGTTCACCGAGTGGGCCGCCGGCCGGATCGGCGTCATCACCCCGGACGGACGGCTCGACGGGTACCCGATCCCCGGCCCGGGCGCCGAACCGCACGGCATCGCCGTCGGGCCGGACGGAGCGGTGTACGCCGCGCTGGAGCGCGGACAGATCGCCCGGTTGGCGGGCTGAGCCGCCGTGCCGGGGCAGCGGGCCCGCAAGCGCAAGCAGGCCGAGGAGCTCCGGCGGTGGAGCGAACGCCGGGCCGCCGCCGGGCCCTGGGAGGTGCTGCACAGCACCGAGGACCCGGCCGAGCACCGGGCCTTCGTGCGGCAGCTGTACGAGGCCGGGGTCCCCGACGACGTCGAGGTGGTCTGCGACGTGCTCTGCGGGCGGCTCGTCCAGCCGACCTGGTACCGGGTGCGGACGCGGCGGCTGGACGGCGGTGGTCCGGGCCCGGACGGCGCTCAGGGCGGTCAGGACGCTCAGAGCGCTCAGGGCTGACGCCGCAGCAGCTCCTCCAGGTCGGCCAGCAGGCCGAGCGCCGCCGCCCGGTCGGGTGCCGGGCGCGGGGCCGGGGTGCCGCGCTCGGCGAGCACCCGCAGGGCGGCGGCGGCCTGCCGGGCGAACATCGCCAGCAGGTCCAGCTCCGGCAGGCCGGGGCGGACCTGCGGGGCCGGGTCCAGCACCTCCAGCACGCCGAGCACCCGGCCGCCGTGGGTGAGCGGCGCCGCCATCAGGGCGTTCGGCACGTAGTCGGTGGACTCGGCGAAGGCCCGGTCGAAGGTGCGGCTGGCGACCAGGTCGTCCACCACCATCGGCTCGCCCGAGGCGGCGACCCAGCCGGCGATGCCCCGCCCGGCCGGGAAGCGCCGGCCGACCAGGGACTCCTCGCCCCGGCCGGAGACCGCCTGGAACACCAGCTCGCCGGCCGCCTCGTCGAGCAGGCAGACCGAACCCGCCTGGGCGCCGAAGATCGCCCGGGCGACGTCCACCACGGACTGCAGCAGCTCGCGGGCGAGCGGGTCGACGGCGGGGTCAGTGCTGAGGGTCATCGGACGCCTCCGGGGTGGGGGTGGACGGGACCTGGACGTTGGCCGCGGTGAGGTAGAGCGCGCTCTTCAGCTGGAAGGTCGTCAGCCTCGGCCGCCGGGACAGGATGCGGGCGCAGAGCCCGGCCACGTACGGGGTGGCGAAGCTGTTGCCGGTGGTGCGGATGGTGGCGCCGCCGAGCCAGGGCACCCGGACGTTCTGGCCGGGGGCGAAGAACTCGACCGGCGGCGCCGGGTTGTACAGGTGCAGGTCCGGGGCCGCCTCCTGGTGGCTGCCCACCGAGATGACCGAGGAGAAGCGCCAGGGGAAGCTCTCCACCGGGGTGTTGTGGGCGGAGGCGACGATCGCGGTGCGGGCGAAGTAGGCGTCGTCGGCGATCGCGTGCAGCTCCTCCAGGAAGCGGGTCCGGGTGGTGGAGAGGCTGAGGTTGATGACGTCGAAGCCCTGCCGGACGGCCCAGCGCAGCCCGGCGATCAGCATGTCGCCGGTGCCGGTGAAGCGCTCGCCGAGCACCCGGACGCTGTACAGCTCGCAGTCCGGGGCGGTGCGCCGGATGATGCCCGCGCAGGCGGTGCCGTGGCCGCAGGTGTCGCCGACGGTGTCGGGGCGCACGGCCAGCTCCCGGGTGACCGGGTCCCGGACCACCGCCCAGGAGCCGTGCAGCGGGCCGACCAGCGGGTGGTCGGGCTCGATGCCCGAGTCGACCACGCACACCCGCACGCCCGCGCCGGTGCCGCCCGGGTGCTCCTCGACCGGGTCGGCCAGCACCGGCGGCTCGTCCACCCGGCGCTCGCGCAGGCTCCAGGTCAGGCCCGCGGCCGGGGCGGTCACCGGCCGCCGCCCAGCCGCTCGGCCCGGCGCACGCCCGGCAGGTGGCCCTTGGCGGCGAAGCGGTCCCGGGCGGTGGCGGCGGCCACCGCGGCCTCGGCGGGCCGGTCGAGCAGCAGCAGGGCGTGCGCCCGGTCCAGCGCGGTCAGCGCCTGGAGCAGCACCGACTCGGTGGCCTCGGCGGCGCGCAGGGCCGATCCGGTCAGCTCCAGCGCCGGAGCGGACTCGCCCCGGGCGGCGGCGAGCCGGCCGCGCAGCGCGTCCAGTTCGACGGCCAGCACCGGCGGCAGCGCCGCGGCGGCGTCCACGCCGTCCAGGTGCCGGGCGGCCGGCTCGGGGCGGTCGGAGTCCAGCAGGACGCGCGCGGTGGTGAGCGCCAGCCGCGGCAGCGGGGCGGCGCTGCCCTGGCGGCGGGCGATCTCGGCGGCGTCGGCCAGCAGGTCCAGCGCGTGGCCGGACAGCCCGGCGGCGGCCGCGGCCTGGGCGGTCAGCGTCGGCAGCGAGACCATCGCCTCGGCCAGCGACAGCTCGCCGGCCAGGCCGTTGGCCTCGGCGAGCAGCAGCTCGGCCTCGTCCGGGCGGTCGCGCAGGGCGAGCAGGACGGCCAGTGGGCCGTTCAGCGCCACCCGTACGGTCCGCCGGCCGGCGCCGTGCTCGGCGAGCAGGGCGCGCAGCCGGAAGGTGGCGGCGGGGGCGGGCTCGGGGCCGGCCAGCAGCGAGGCGGCCAGTGCCGACAGCACCGCGGCCCGGTCCAACTCGGCGTCGGTGCGCGAGACTTCGCCGAGCGCCTGGTCGAGCAGCCGGTCCGCCTCGGTGTGCCGGCCGGCCAGCAGGTGCTCCTCGGCCAGCCGCAGCCGGGCGCGGGCCTGGCCGAGGGCGTCACCGGCGTCGGTGAACAGCGGCAGCACGGCGCGGGCGGTGGCGGCGGGCTGCTCCGGGCCGGGCGGCAGACCCCGGGCGGCGAGGGCGAGGCGGGCGTGCGCGGCGTCCAGCGGGTCGGCGGCCGAATCGCGGACCTGGGCCAGGACGGGCAGCGCCTCCTCGGCGCGGCCCAGCGCCAGCCTGGTCTCGCCGAGCCGGCGCAGCACCGGGCCGGCGGCGCGCTCGTTCGGGTAGTGCAGCCGGGCTGCGCGCTCCAGCAGGTCGTCGGCGGCCGCGAGGTCGGCGCAGGCCAGAGCGGCGGCCCCGGCGGCGCCCAGGGCGGCGGCGGCGCGGGTGCGCAGGGTGTCGGTGCGGGCGTCCAGCAGGCCCAGTTCGAGCCGGTAGCGGTGGGCGCGCTCCAGGTGGCCGCCGACGGCCGCGGCCCCGGTGGCGCGGACGGCCGGCAGGTCGGCGGCGCGCTCGTGGCGCTCGGCCCGGGCCCGCTTCGACATCGACTGGTAGACCGACTCCTGCACCAGGCCGCTGCTGAACCGGTAGCCGGTGCCGGCCGGTTCGACCAGCCGGCGCTCGGCCAGCCGGGCCAGCGCGGCGTGCAGCCGGGGCGGGGTGTCGTCCCCGTCGGCGGGCGGCGCGGCGGGCAGGCCGTCGATCGGGCCGGTGAACACGTCGTCCTCCGGGTCGGCGAAGGCGTCCTGGTCGGTGCCGCCGTGGGCGAGTTGGGCGAGCTCGGCGGCGGTGAAGGCGCGGCCGAGCACGGCGGCGAGGTCCAGGGTGGTGCGCTCGTCCCGCTCCAGGCCGTCGATCCGGGCGCTGAGCAAGGCCCGTCCGGTGGGCGGGAGTTCATCGGCGAGGGCGGCGTCGCCGGGGCCGTCGGCCTCGGTGAGGGCGGCCAGCAGCTCCTCCAGGTGCAGCGGGTTGCCCTCGGCGCGCTCCAGCAGCCGGGTCGGCACGGTGTCCTGGTGGGCGCTCAGCTCGGTCAACTGGGCGGCCAGCAGGGCGGATTCGTCCCAGGACAGGCCGCCGACCGGGAGGGTCGCCGACTTCGGCCGGGGGGAGAGGAGTTCCGGCCGGGAGGCCAGGAGCTCCGGGCGGGACAGGCAGAGCAGCAGCACCGGGGCCGGGCCGAGCGCGGCGACCAGCCGCTCGGCGGCGTCCAGCAGGGCGGGGCCGGCCCACTGGCAGTCGTCCAGCACCAGGACGGCCGGGCGCTCCACGGTGCGGCCGCGCAGGATCGCGGCGAGCTGGTCGAGGGAGCGGTCGAGGTTGTGCGCCTCGTCGGACGTGGCGTCGGACATGGTGTCGGTCGTGGTGTCGGTCGCCTCGGCGAGGCGGGCCAGCGCTTCGGCGGGGGCGGGTGCCCCCGGCTCGTCCAGCAGGGTGCGGACCGCCTCGGCCAGCGGGGCCGGCACGCCCTGCTCGCCGAAGCTGCGGCAGCGGCCGGTGCCGCAGCGCGCGGTGAGCCGGGCCGAGCGCTCGCGCCACTCGCGTACCAGGCGGGTCTTGCCGATCCCGGCCTCCCCGACCACCAGCAGCAGCTCGGCGCCACCACCGCCCGCCACCCGGGCCAACGCCGCGTCGAGCGCCTCGAGTTCGCGCTCCCGGCCGACCAGCGGCACGTCGAAGCGGCGCAACAGCTCCGGGTCGTCCTCGTCCAGGCCGACCAGCCGGTAGGCGGTCACCGGCTCGGCCTTGCCCTTCAGCTGCAGCGGGCCCACCTCGTCCACCTGGGCGGCCGGCCCGGCCGCCCGCAGCGTCTGCGGGCCGATCAGCACCTGGCCCGGGGCGGCCCGGGTCTGCAGCCGGGCGGCGATGTTCACCGTCTCGCCCGAGATCAGCGCCTGGCGCGCCGAGGCGTCCGAACCCGCCACCACCTGCCCGGTGTTGACGCCGATCCGGACGTCCAGCCGGACCCCGAGGGTGGCGTCCAGCTCGGCGTTGAGGTCCTCCAGGTCCTCCAGCATGGCCAGGGCCGCGGCCAGCGCCCGGTGGGCGTCGTCCTCGCGGATCACCGGGACGCCGAAGACGGCCATCACCGCGTCCCCGATGAACTTCTCCAGGGTGCCGCCGTGCGCCTCGATCTGGCGGTGCATCCGCTCGAAGTAGCGCAGGATCACCTCGCGCAGCGTCTCCGGGTCGAGCGCGCCGGACAGGGCGGTGGAGTCGACCAGGTCGCAGAAGACCACCGTGACCAGCTTGCGCTCCTCGGCCGCCAGGTCGAGGGCGGCAGCCCGGGAGGTGCCGCAGGCGGGGCAGAACTGGTCATTGGTGTTGGCGAGTTGGGCGCAGAGTGGGCAGGGCATGGTGGCAGTCCTTCGCTAGTCCTTCGCTGTGCGGGCGTGCTCGGCGCCGGGACGGCGTACGGGCGTGCCCGGCCAGCGTCGCGGGGCGGGCTTCGGAGCCGGTTCGGGGGCGGTATGCGGGCGGTATGGCCGCAGCCCGGAGCGGGTGCGGGGCGGGTGTCCGGCGGGACGGGCGGTGCTGCGGGTGGCCTCGGCGCCCGCGCCGACCTGCGGCCATACCGGTGGCCAACCGATTCCCAGGCCGTCCGCAGCCGGGCCCGCCTAGCTTTGCCGCTGCGACGGACCGTCGGCCCGCGCGGTACCGGCAGCTACCGGCAGCCCACTCATGGAAGGGAGTCCCACCATGGCCGAGAACATCGGGAACATCGGGAACATCGGGAACATGGAGCAGAACGTCGACGAGAGCGTCGACGGTGGCGGCGAGGAGACGGCGGAGGTCGAGGCGCACGTCGCCAACGTGCTGGACCTCCAGGCGCTCAAGTTCCTCCAGGCCTCCTCCGACGGCAACTGCTTCAGCATCGTCAGCTACGTCAACTCCGCGGAGACCTCGGCCTCCTGAGCCGCGGCAGGCCCGGTGGCCCCGGCGCGGGGGCGGTCGCACCACCGCCCCCGGCCGGCGGCTCAGCCCCGGCCCGGTTCTGCCCCCACCCATTCCGGAGGACGGCCATGGACTCCACCCCGCTCACCCGCAACCGGGACTTCCGGCTGCTCTGGGTCGGCGGCCTGCTGGCCTCGCTCGGCTCCCAACTCTCCTCGATCGCCCTGCCGTTGCTCGTCCTCCGGGACACCGGCTCGGCCGCCCGGGCGGGTGCCATCGGCACCGTCTCGGTCGGCGCGCTGCTGCTCAGCACACTGCCCGGCGGAGTGCTCGCCGACCGGATCGAACGCCGGCGGCTGATGCGGCTGTGCGACGTCGGCAGCCTGCTCGCCGTCACCGCCCTGGTGCTCGCCGTGCTGAACGGGCGCGCGCCGCTGGTCCTGGTGCTGCTGGTCGCCGCCGCCGGGGCGGTCATCGCCGGCACGTACGGGCCTGCCGCCGGCGGCCTGCTGCGCGCGGTGGTGCCGCGCGGGCAGGTCCGCGAAGCCTCCTCCCGGATGCAGGCCCGCGGCGCCGCCGCCCGGCTGGTCGGGCCGCTCGGCGGCGGTGCGCTGTTCGCCTGGCACCCGGTGCTGCCCTTCGTGGCCGAGGGCGTCGGACTGCTGCTCTCCACCGTCTGCGTGGCGCTCATCCGGACCCGCTCGCGGCCGGAGAGCAAGGCCGGATCCGTGTTCAGCCGCGCCGAGTTGACCGCCGGGATCGCCTTCCTCTGGCACCAGCCCTACCTGCGGACCCTGCTGCTGATCTTCGGCCTCGGGATGAACTTCGCGTTCAGCGCGTTGATGTTCACCACCCTGGCCGTCGCCTCCGACGGCGGGCACTCCGGCCTCGGCGGCGGCACCGTCGTCTCCTGCACCGCCGCCGGGGCCCTGGCCGGCGCGCTGCTCGCCCCGAGACTGGGCGCCAGGACCCGTGACGGCAACCTGGTCGCGCTGGCCTGCTGGGCCTCCGCCGCGACCGCCGCCGTCCTGGTGCTCACCCGGCTGCCGCTGCTGATCGGGCTGCTGTGCGCGGTCTGCATGTGCCTGTCCACCGTCGCCAGCATCGGCTTCGTCTCCGGAATGCTGCTCGCCGCGCCGCCGGACCGGATCGGCCGGGTGCAGAGCGCGGCCGGATTCCTGTCCACCCTGGTGCAGCCCTTCGGTCCGCTGGTCGGCGGCGCCCTGCTCGGCGCCCTCGGCGGCACCCGGACCTTCGCCCTGCTGGCCCTCGCGATCGCGCTCTGCGCGGCCGTGGTGACCTGGGCACCGCCGGTGCGGCGCGGGCCGGCGGCTGTTCCGGCCGTCCCGGCTGGTCCGGGTGTTCCGGCCGTCTGAACCCCTGGTGGAAAGGGAGGTGGTGCGCCGTGGCCGGCGCCCACGAGACCCAGCAGTACTGCCTCGCCGACCCGACCTACTACGACACCCCCGGGCGGCTGCCCGACCGGGCGAGCCGCTACCCGCACGGGCTCGGCGCCGTGCCCGCCGGGTGGCGGCGCCGGGAACAGGGCCTGTGGACGGTGCTGCTGCCGGACGGCGCCCCACTGCCCGAACAGGGCTGGAAGCTCCACGTCTCCACCGTCGAGGACCAGGCCGCCGACACCCTGGCGGTGGTCGCCCGGATCTGCGCCGAACACCGGACGGCGTACAAGTTCCTGCGCAGCGCCCAGGCCCTGCGGGTCGCCGACGGCAAGTACGCGGGGCGCGGCAGCAGCGGCAAGTTCATCACGGTGTACCCGGCGGGCGAAGCCGAATTCCTGCTGCTCGCGGAGGAGTTGGCCGCAGAGCTGGACGGGCGCCCAGGCCCGTACGTGCTCACCGACCTGCGGATCGGGACGGCCCCCGTGTACGCGCGCTACGGCGCCTTCGTCGAACTGTGGTGCCGGGACGAGACCGGGCGGACCGTCCCCGCGCTGCGCGACCCGGCCGGTGAGCTGGTACCGGACCCGCGCGAACCGGTGTTCCGGCTGCCCGGGTGGGTCAGGCCGCCCGCGGCACTGCGCCCGCACCTCGCCGCCCGGGAGGCGGCGGCCGGGGAACTGCCCTACCGGATCCTGGAGGTGCTGCAGTTCTCCAACGCGGGCGGGATCTACCTCGCCGCGGACCGCAGGACGGGCCGGCGGGTGGTGCTGCGCGAGGCCCGCCCGCACGCCGGACTCGACGCGGCCGGCGCGGACGCCCTCACCCGGCTGCGGCGCGAGCAATGGGCGCTGGAACGCCTGGCCGGACTGGACTGCGTGCCCCGGCTGCACGAGGTGCGCACGGTGTGGGAGCACACCTTCCTGGTGCAGGAGCACATCGAGGGCGTCCAGCTGTTCGCCGAGGCGATCCGGCGCTACCCGCTGGTGCACCAGAACTGCACCGCCGCGCAACGCGCCGAGTACGCGGCCTGGGTGGCCGGCGTGGTCACCGGACTGGAACGGGCGCTCGACGCGCTGCACGGGCGGGGCGTGCGGTTCGGGGACCTCCACCCCGCCAATGTGATCCTCCGGCCGGACGGGTCGGTGGTGCTCGTCGACTTCGAGTACGCGGCCGAACTGACCGACCGCCAGGTGCCCACCGCCGGGGCGGCCGGCCTGCCCGTCCCTGCCGGGCTCGACGGGGCCGAGGCCGACCGGCACATGCTGTGGGCCAGCTGGCTGACGCTGCTGATGCCCGTCATGGAACTCGCCGAACACGATCCGGGGAAGGCGGGGGCGCTCGAACGGCGGGCGCGGGAATGGTTCGGAGTGGGGGAGGGGGAGGGGCCGGTGCGGCCGACGGTGGTGCGGGCCCGGTGCGGAACGGCCGGGGACTCGGGTGACTCGGGTGGTGAACGGAGGGGGCGTGAACTGTTCGACGGGGTTGCCCTGGTCGACGGGGCCGGGCTGGGTGTTGTGCGCGACGAACTGGTCGCCGGCATCCATGCCGGGGCCACCCCCGACCGGCCGGACCGGCTCTTCCCCGGCGACGTAGCCGGCTTCGCCGACGACGGTACGGGCGTCGCGCACGGCGCGGCCGGGGTGCTGTACGCGCTGCACCGGGCCGGGGCCGACTGGCCCGAGGAGTACGCGGACTGGCTGATCGCGGCCATGCGGCGGCGGGGCGCGTCGTCCGGGTCCGGGGGCGGGGTCGGGGCTGGGCTTGGAGGGTTGTACGACGGGCCGCTCGGTGTCGCGGTGGTGCTGGCCCGGGTCGGGCGGGTGGAGGCGGCGGTGGAACTGCTCGCGCGGGTCCGTGGGGCGCGGCCGGCCCGGGAGGCCGGGCTGTACGGCGGACGGGCCGGGGCGGGGCTCGCCCGGGTGCGGTTGGCGTCCTCGCTCGGGGCGGCGGGCGACACGTTGGTTCGGGAGGCGGTCGAGGACGCCCGGGAGCTGGCGGCCGTGGTGCGGGGGGAGACCGTACCCGGGCTGGCCGAGCCGACCGGCGCCGGGCTGCTGTACGGGCTGGCGGGCGTCGCGCTGCTCCAGCTGCGACTGCACCGGTCGACCGGGGAGCGCTGGCTGCTCGACGCGGCCCGGGAGGCGGTGGAACGGGCGATGGGGCAGTGCGTCCGGGTGCCGGACGGGTCGGTGCAGGTGCTGGACCGGGGGCGGCGACTGGCGTACCTGGACCGGGGGAGCAGCGGGATCGCGCTGGTGGTGCGGGAGTTGGCGGAGGCGGGCGTCGAGGTGGCGGGGGCGGAGGACTTCGTCGCGGACGTACGGAAGGTGTGCGCGCCGGGGTTCATCCGGGAACCCGGGCTGTTCCGGGGGCGGGCCGGGCTGCTGCTGGCGCTGTCGCGGTTGGGGGAGTCGGGGGAGTCGGGGGAGCGGGAGGCGGTGCTCGGGCAGGTGCGGAAGTTGCAGTGGCACCTGGTAGCGCGGCCGGAGGGGCTGCTGGTGCCGGGGATGCGGCTGCGGCGCTTCTCGGCGGACCTGCACACCGGGGCAGCCGGGGTGCTGTTGGCGCTGTGCGGGTTGGAGGGGGTGGTGGATGGGGCGGATCTGGTGACGTTGGGGTGAGGGGCGGTGGGCTGCGCCGCTCCGCGGCGCTTTTTCGGCCCCTCCGGGCCCGAGTTGCTGCTCCCCTCCGGGGCGCAGGATTGGCCGGGGAGTGATGGGCGGGTGGAGGAAGGGCAGTTGAGGAACGAGGAGGAGCGTAAGGGTGGAGGAGTGGACGGGCGGAGGAGTGGAGGACCGACGGAGCGGAGGAGCGGAGGCGGAGGCGGAAGGGTGGGGGGAGCGGGGGTGCAGGCGCGGGGGGTGCTCAGGGGAGGGGGAGGAGCGTAAAGGCGGGGGAGTGGTGAGGGGCGGGTGGTCAGAGGAGGGTGGTGAGGGCCTCGGGGGCGCGTTCGCGGGCGTGGAGGTGGGTGAGGCGGGGGAGGGCGTAGAGGGCGGCGTGGGCGGTGACCTCGCCGGTGGGGGAGGTGACGGCGCCGGTGTCGGTGAGGGCTTCGAGGGTGCGCAGGGCGAGGTGTTCGGGGCGGCCGAGGGCGGTGGCGGCTTCGGGGAGGGTGAAGAGCAGGGCGAGGGGCAGGGTGGCGAGGCGGGCGAGGGCGAGGCGGCCCTGGTGGGGGAGGTCGTGCCAGCCGGAGTCGAGGCGGGCGCGGACGGTGACGTCCCCGGCGACGAGTTCGTCCAGGGTGCCGGACGGGTCCTCCAGGCGGGCCGCGTACTCGGCGAGCGGGAGGTGGCGCAGCACCGAGAGGCGGGCGCCGGCGACCCGGATGGCGAGCGGCAGCAGTCCGCAGGCGTCGACGATCCGGGCGGCGGCGGCGCGGTCGGTGCCGATCCGGCCGGGGCCGGTGGTGCGGGCGAGCAGGTCGAGGGCCTCGGCCGGGGCGAGCGGTGGGACGGCGATGCGGTGGACGGGGGCGAGGCCCGCGAGTTGGCTGCGGGAGGTGACCAGGACGGCGCTCGGGCCGAGGGCGGGCAGCAGCTCGCGGACCACGGCCTCGCCCGCGGCGTCGTCGAGGATCAGCAGCGTCCGCCGGCCGGCGAGGGAGGCGCGCCAGTGGGCGGCGGCCCGGGCGGGGTCGGTGGGCAGCGGGTCCGCGTGGCCGGTGAGGGCGGTGAGTTCGGCGAGCAGCTCGGGGAGCGGGCGCGGGGCGCCGTCCCCGGTGCGCAGCCGGACGAGCAGACGGCCGTCCGGGAAGCGGTCGGCGAGCAGGTGGGCGGCGTGGACGGCGAGTGCGGTCTTGCCGCTGCCGGCCGGTCCGGAGAGCACCGTGACGTTGCCGTCGCCGTTGACGTTGCCGCCATCGTGGCCCAACTCGGCTAGGAGCTCGCGTAGTTCGGCGGTCCGTCCGGTGAAGTCGGCGGTGTCGGCGGGCAGCAGGGCGGCGGTGGGGGCGGTGCTCCGGTCGGGGTGGCCGGCGGTGGGCCGGGTGCGGCCGCGGGCGAGCAGCAGGCGGTAGCGGTCGGTCAGGGCGGGGCTGGGTTCGAGGCCCAACTCCCGGGCCAGCAGCTGTCGGTGGGTGTCGTACACGGCGAGCGCCTCGGCCTGGCGGCCGGACAGGTGGAGGGCGTTCATCCGGGCGGCCTGGAGGCGTTCGCGCAGCGGGTGGCGTTCGGCGAGGTCGGCCAGTTCCTCGGCCACGGCGGTGGCGTTGCCGAGCTCCAACTCGGTCTCCGCCCAGTCCTCGTGGACGCCCAGGCAGCGGGCCTCCAGGCGGTCGGCCTCGGCCCGGACGGCGGGGGAGCAGCGCAGGTCGGCGAGCGGCGGGCCCTGCCAGAGGTCGAGGGCCTGGCGTAGTAGCCGGGCGGCGGGGGCGAGCGCGCCGCTGTCGGCGGCGGAGCGGCCGGCCCGGGCGAGGGCGCGGAACCGCAGGACGTCCAGTTCGGGTTCGGCGATCCGCAGCAGGTAGCCGCCGGCCGAGTGGGCGAGCCGGTCCGGGCCGTCCTGGCGGCCGAGCAGGGTGCGCAGGGCGCAGACGTACACCTGGAGGTTCTTGCGGGCGGTGCGCGGGGGCTCCTCGGGCCAGACCGCGTCGGTGAGGAGGTCGACCGGGACGGCGGTGTTGGCCCGGCTGAGCAGCACGGCGAGCACCAGCCGCTGTTTGAGCGGCCCGAGGTTGAGCGGGCGGCCGTCGGCCTCGCCGGTGAGCGGACCGAGGACGGCGAAGCGCAGCCGGGCGGGGGCGGCGGGCCGGGGCTGGGTCATCGGCGTACCTCCGGGGCGGGTGGGGGAGGGGCGGGTCGGGTGGGGGAGGGGTCGGGGTGGGCGCGGGGGCGTGACCGGCGGTGGTGGGGTTCCCGGGCGCAGGCTACTGGGCGGTCGGCGGGCGTTGAAGGGCACCGGATCGACGGGGTTCGGTCACGCCGTCCGCGCAACTCGGGGGCCCGGGGTGGGGTCGGCGGTGGTGTGCGGGGCCCGGGTCGGTCGGGTTCGGGCGGGTTCGGGCGGGGGCGTGGCTGGTCGGGCGGGGTGCGGGGCGGTGGCGACGGGCGGAGGTGCTGCGGGGCCGTAGGCGGTCGTACGGGGGTTCGCCGTCCGACGGTTCGGGGACGGCGGGGCGGGGGAGCTCCGTCGGTCCTCCAGCGGGGCTGGGCGGCGGGGCGAGCGGGGCGCGAGCGGTCGGTGGCTCCGACGGCCCCCGGCGGGGAGTCCTGGCCAGGGGCCCGGTCGGGAGGTCCCGGTCGCGGCCGGGAACTCGGGCCCAGCGGCCCCGGCCGGGCGGGCCCAACGGCCCTGGGGTGCGCGGGGCGTGCGTTCGGATCATGGATCGCCATCCATTCGCACGACGTTCCGAAGGAGCGCGTCCTTGAGCGCCACCCAGGCACAGGGCGACCCCACCTCACCGCCAACGCCCCCTCCGCCAGGCCCGGTTCGGGCCCGACGGCCCGGTTCGGCCCTGGTCAGGCTGCTGACCACCACCGACCACAAGACGATCGGCACCATGTACCTGGTGTCCTCGTTCGCGTTCTTCCTGATCGGCGGCATCCTCGCGCTGGTCATGCGTGCCGAACTCGCCCGGCCCGGAACGCAGATCCTCTCCAACGAGCAGTTCAACCAGGCCTTCACCATGCACGGCTCGGTGATGCTGCTGCTGTTCGCGATGCCGCTGTTCACCGGCTTCGCGAACTGGATCATGCCGCTGCAACTCGGCGCGCCCGACGTGGCGTTCCCGCGCCTGAACATGCTCTCCTACTGGCTGTTCATGTTCGGCTCGCTGATCGCCGCCGCCGGCTTCGCCACCCCGCAGGGCGCCGCGGACTTCGGCTGGTTCCTCTACGCCCCGCTGTCCGACGCCGTCCACTCGCCGGGCGTCGGCTCGGACATGTGGATCATGGGTGTGGCGCTGTCCGGCTTCGGCAGCATCTTCGGCGCCGTCAACTTCATCACCACGATCATCTGCATGCGCGCCCCCGGCCTGACGATGTTCCGGATGTCCATCTTCTGCTGGAACGTGCTGCTCACCTCGGTGCTGGTGCTGCTGGTCTTCCCGGTGCTGGCCGCCGCGCTGCTCGCGCTCGAGTGCGACCGCAAGTTCGGCTCGCACGTCTTCGACCCGGCCAACGGCGGGGCGATGCTCTGGCAGCACCTGTTCTGGTTCTTCGGCCATCCCGAGGTGTACATCCTGGCGCTGCCGTTCTTCGGGATCGTCTCGGAGATCATCCCGGTGTTCAGCCGCAAGCCGATGTTCGGCTACGCGGGGCTGATCGCCGCGACGGTGGCCATCGCGGGCCTGTCGGTGACGGTGTGGGCGCACCACATGTACGTCACCGGGCAGGTGCTGCTGCCGTTCTTCTCCTTCATGACCTTCCTGATCGCGGTGCCGACGGGAGTCAAGTTCTTCAACTGGGTCGGCACCATGTGGAAGGGCTCGCTGAGCTTCGAGACGCCGATGCTGTGGACCGTCGGCTTCCTGGTCACCTTCCTGTTCGGCGGGCTGACGGGCGTGCTGCTCGCCGCGCCGCCGATCGACTTCCACGTCTCCGACTCGTACTTCGTCGTCGCCCACTTCCACTACACCCTGTTCGGCACGGTGGTGTACGCGATGTTCGCCGGCTTCCACTTCTGGTGGCCCAAGATGACGGGCAAGAAGCTCGACGAACGGCTCGGCCGGATCACCTTCTGGACGCTCACCGTCGGCTTCCACGCGACCTTCCTGGTCCAGCACTGGCTGGGCGCCGAGGGCATGCCGCGCCGGTACGCCGACTACCTGGCCTCGGACGGGTTCACCACGCTGAACACCGTGTCGACCATCGGATCCTTCCTGCTCGGCCTGTCGATCCTGCCGTTCCTCTACAACGTCTGGAAGACCGCCAAGTACGGCGAGCGCGTCACCGGGGACGACCCGTGGGGCTTCGGCCGCTCGCTGGAATGGGCGACCTCCTGCCCGCCGCCCCGGCACAACTTCGTCAAGCTGCCCCGGATCCGCTCCGAATCCCCGGCCTTCGACCTCCACCACCCGGACATCGCGGCCCGGGACGTGCTCGTGCACACCGGGAAGCCGGCGACGCACCTGGGCGACGTGGAGCCGGTGAAGTACGACCGGCCGCTGAGCCGGGCGGAACGGGCACGGGCCTCGTCCATGGACTCCATGGACTCCATCGACGGTTGAGGCCTGGCACCCACTGAACGCCGTCCCCGCCCGCGTCGCTGCCCCCGGGCGGGCGGGGACGGCTCCTCCTCACCCCTCCTTGTGTGAAATCGGAAGGCCGGCCCATGACCCACACCGTCCTCGCCATCGGCACTGCCGCGCTCACCGCCAGCGGCTGCGTCTGGTACCTGCCCGCCATCGCCGACCTCCAGGCCGGCGCCGACCGGCCCCGCTCCACCCGCACCGCGGCGGCGGCCTGCGTGCTCTGGTGGGCGGCGCTCGCACTGGCGGGCGGACTGCTGCTCGCCGGGGCCGGCTGGCGGCCCGCCGCCCAGGTGGGCCTCGCCGGACTGGTCGGCGGTACGGCCCTGCGGGTGCGGGCGCTGTGGGAGCGGCACGGGGAGCAGCGGGAGACCGCGGCCCGGTGGGCGGCGCTCGACGCCGGGCCGGTGCCGCGGAACGGCCGCCCGGCGGCCGTCGTCCTGGTCGGCTGGCTGGTGGTGGGCGCGGCGGTGGCCTCGCTGGGCGCGGTCGCGATCCTGCTCTCCGACGGCGGCGGGCCGGCGTCGAAGGCGGCGCTCGCGGCGGTCGGCGGGGCGGGCGTCGCGCTGGCGTTCCTGCTGGTGGGGTGGGGGAACGTCCGGCGGCGGGAGCGGTGAGGGGGGCGGCGGGCTGCGCCGCTCCGCGGCGCCTTTTCGGCCCCTCCGGGCCCGAGTTGCTGCTCCCCTCCGGGGCTCAGGATCGTCCGGGGAGTGAGGGGCGGGAGCGGTGAGGGGCGGTGGGCTGCGCCGCTCCGCGGCGCTCTTTCGGTCCCTCCGGGCCCGAGTTGCTGCTCCCCTCCGGGGCGCAGGAGCGGCCGAGGAATGACAGGCAGGAGGACGTAGGCCGGGGTGATGGGGGAGTGACGAGTGGGGAAGTGGGCCGGGGAGTGAGGGGCGGGAGGAAGTAGACCGGGGTGATGGGGAGGCGGGCCGGGGAATGACAGGCAGGAGGACGTAGGCCGGGGGAATGGGGTCCTTGGGCCCTGGGCCTCTGTCGGGTGGCGGGGGATGATGCGGTGGGCCCCGCTGGGAGTGTGCGGGGGTGACGAAGGTGGGGCCGCGTGATGGCGACCGAGGTGGAGGGCGTCGAGGCTTCGGCGCCGGTCCGGGTGTTTCTGCTGGACGACCATGAGGTGGTGCGCCGCGGGGTGCACGACCTGCTGGACGGCGAGCCGGACCTGGTGGTGGTCGGGGAGGCGGCGACGGCGGAGCAGGCCCTGGTGCGGGTGCCGGCGCTGCGGCCCGACGTGGCGGTGCTGGACGTCCGGCTAGGCGACGGGGACGGGGTGTCCGTCTGCCGTGAACTGCGGTCGCGGATGCCGGACCTGGCCTGTCTGATGCTGACCTCCTTCGACGACGAGGAGGCGCTGCTGGACGCCGTGATGGCGGGCGCCGCCGGGTACGTGCTGAAGCAGATCAGCGGCACCGACCTGGTCGCCGCCGTCCGTACCGTCGCCTCCGGCCGCTCGATGCTCGACCCCGGCGCGGCCACCCGGCTGCTGAACCGGCTGCGCAGCGACGCCGAGCCCGCCCGGCCGGCGACCGCCGGGCCGGGGCTGACGGCGCGTGAGCAGGAGGTGCTGGCGCTGATCGGCGAGGGCCTGACCAACCGGCAGATCGGCGAGCGGCTCTACCTCGCCGAGAAGACGGTGAAGAACCACGTGTCCCGGCTGCTCGCCAAGCTCGGTGTGGAGCGGCGGGTGCAGGCGGCGTTGATCGCCACCGAGCTGCGGCAGTCGGCCGCCGCCCAGTCGTCCCCGCTGCGCGTCGGCCGGGGCTGGGCTTGACGGATGACGGTTGACCTCCGGTGACGCCGCCGACATGTGCAGCAGGCCGCACGGCCTTCCTGCCGTGCCGCCGATGGGCGGGATCTCAGCGGATGGACACGGCGGCCCCGAACTCGAAGACGCCCCGCTCGCCGGGACGCACCACTGCGATGGGCTTTCCGGCGCAGCCCGTCCCCCCGCCGTAGACATAGGCGTCGGTGTCGGTGTCGTTGGTGACGCTCAGCGGCCAGAGCTCGGAGGTGTAGCAGCCGTGCGGGTCCTCGTAGCGGTGGTTGCCGACGATCAGCACGCCTTCGGCGGCGACCGCGCTGGTGGCGGTGGTCAGGCAGAGGGCGGCCGCGGCGAGGGCGGCGCCGGCCGCGTGCAGTACGCGCTTCAAGGGGATGGTCCTCCTGGTAGGTGGTGGGCGGCGAGGTCCGCCGCTCGGATGCTTCCCACACGCACCGCCCCGTGATCCACACCCCTGGGTGAACCCGGCCTTGCCGGTGTTGACACCCGGTCGGAGCGGGAGGTCGGAGGTCGAACGGCGAGCCGACGGCCCACCCCACCGGGGCCCCTCGGCGGGACCATCGGCACTCGTGACCGGGCCCGGCCCCGGGTGAGCATCGCTCGCATGAACCGCGATCACGTCCCGTTCCCCCGGCCCGCGTCGTCCGGCCTCCCCCGCCGTCCGGACCGGTCCGGGCCCCGCGAGCTCGACCGGGAGCGGGCGCTGGAGCTGCTGGGCCGGGCCGCCGTCGGGCGGGTGGTCTATACCGTCGGCGCCCTCCCGGCCGTCCTGCCGGTGACCTTCCGGCTGGTGCCCGGCGGCGTGCTGGTCTCCGCGCCCGCCGACTCCGAGCTGGCCCGGGCGGTGGACGGCGCGGTGATCGCCTTCGAGGCCGACGAGGTGGACGGCCGGGACGGCTCCGGCTGGTTCGTCACCGTCCTCGGCCACGCCAAGGTCGGCCCGGGGGCGGCTGCCCCGGATGCGGTCCGGATCCGGATCCGGCCGGAGCTGGTCATCGGCCGCTGCCTGCGCTGAGGCCCCGGGCCGTCCCGGAAGGGCCTGGGGGATTCCCGCAGGCCCTTCCGGGACGACCCGGCGGGGGTGGGCGGTCAGGAGTAGTCGGGCAGGTCGAAGACGGTGGCGACCCGGAAGGCGGCGTCCATCTCCGGGCCGGGCCGGTCGAAGTCCGGGGCGCCGTCGGCGTCCGCAGAGGCATCCGGTGCGGCGTCGTCCGGCGCGCCGAACGGCCCGGTGCCGGTCCGGTAGCGGTCGCGGGTCAGCTCGAGGATGGCCTGGTTGGCGGCGACGTGGTCGCGCAGCCGCTGCTCGTAGGCGGGGTAGGCGGTGCGGTGGTCGCCGTCCGCGGCGTGCAGTTCCCCGGCCAGGACGTAGGCGGCGGTCAGGGCCACGCTGGTGCCCTGGCCGGTGAACGGGGAGCAGCAGTACCCGGCGTCGCCGAGCAGGGCGACCCGGTCCCGGGACCAGCGGTCCATCCGGATCTGGGCCACGACGTCGTAGTGGAAGGCCTCGGTCTCCCACATCCCGGCCAGGAAGCGCGGCACGTCCCAGCGCAGGTGGGCGGCGCGCTCGGCGATCAGCTCGCGCTGCTCGGCGCGGTCGCGGGGGAGCATCCGGTCGAGCGGCTCGTCGGTGGAGAAGGTGACGAAGACCCGCAGTTCGGTGTTGTCGCGGACGGTCATCGCCATGCAGCCCCAGCCGTCCTCGGCCTGGTGGATGACCTCCCAGCGGTCGAGGCCGAGGTGGTTGGGGACGCTCCAGCCGGCCACGTAGCAGCCGACGGGGTGCAGGTAGTCGCTCTCGGGGCCGAAGACCAGGCGGCGGGTGTTGGAGTGCAGGCCGTCGGCGCCGACGACCAGGTCGAAGGTCCGCTCGGCGCCGCTGCGGAGGCGGATCCGGACGCCGTCCCCGTCCTGGACGAGGGTGTCGATCGCGTCGTCGAAGAGGTACTCGACGTCCGGTCCGGTGGCTCCGACTCCGGCTCCGGCGATCAGCTCGGCCAGTTCGTCGCGCAGGATCTCCACGTCGGGGCCGTCGACCGGGCCGCCGGAGGCCGTCCACTCGGTGGTGCGGCGCAGCTCGCGGCCGTCCCCGTCGACCTGGGACATCCCGAGCAGGCCGGTCCGGCGGGCGCGGACCTCGGCCAGCAGGCCCATCCGGTCGACGACCTCCAGGGCGTTGCCGCGGATGTCCACGGCCTGGCCGCCGCCGCGCAGCCCGGGGGCGCGCTCCACGACGGTGACGCGGAAGCCGTAGCGCTGGAGCCAGTAGGCGAGTGCGGTGCCGGCGATGCCGGCGCCGGAGACCAGGACCGAGGCCCGGGGTTCGGTGACGCGGGGGTGCGCCGGGGTGTCGAGCGGGAGGGTGGTGGTGGACACGGTGGACTCCTGTGGGTCGGTGGTGTTGTCGTCGACCAGCCTCTGCGGGAGTACTCACAGGACGCGGACAGACCGCTCACAGCACCGGTGGCTCACCGACAGGTCACCGGCAAGGCGCTGACGGAGCGTCAGTCGCCCGCCGGGGCCCGGTCGGCGGCCCCGGGCTACTCCCGCGGCCGCTCGTCCAGGACTTGCTGGAGCTTGCCGGTCCGCGGGTTGGTGACCAGCTCCGAGCGCGGCACCCACTCCACCGTGAGGGGGTGGATGCTGCCGACGGCGGCTTCCGAGGGGTAGAGCGGCAGGGCCCGGTGGACGGCGTCGACGAGCCGGTCGGCGAGGTCGGCGGGCGGCGGCGGGCCGATGTGGCCGAGCCGCAGGATGACGCCGTCGCGGCCGTCCCAACGGCGCTGCACCAGCTGCATCCCGGCGATGTGCCGGTCCGGGTCGGCGGCGAGCAGGACGGTGCGGATCTCCTCGGTGGGCAGGGTGACGGTGCCGACCCGGGCGCCCTCGGTGGAGCGGCCGAGCAGGCGGAAGCGGCGGCACTCGCCGTCGACCCATTCGGCGCGGTCGCCGGTGGGGTAGCGCAGGATCGGCATCAGGGTGCGGAACAGGTTGGTGACCACGACGCGGCCGGGCGTGCCGGGGGTGGTGACGGGCTCGCCGGTGACCTCGTCGAGCAACTCGACCACGGTGCGGTCGGCGAAGGCCTCGTGCACCCGGACGTCCTCGCCGGGGACGGGCGCGCCGACCAGTCCGGCGTCGTTGGAGGCGTAGCCGACCGAGGCGACGGCCGCCTTCGGGAAGGCCCGGGAGAGCAGCGGGCGCAGGTCGGCGAAGAGCAGGTCGCCGCCGAACAGCAGCAGTTCGACGCCGTCGGCGCGCTCGCCGCGGGCGACCAGGCACTCGGCGACGGCGCTGAGCTTCATCGGCTCGCCGGCCAGCACGTGCACGCCGAAGCCGGTGATCAGGTCGGCGATGTAGCTGTCGGGGGCGGCGCCGCCGACGCCGAGGCGCACGTTGTCCACGGGTGCGTGGTGCAGGGCGTTCTCGATGTAGAGGAAGCCGCCGTAGAGTTCGCCGGCGACGAAGAGGTTGGCCACCCGGTGGCCGGGCCGCAGGCCGGCCCGGACGAGTCCGGCGCCGAAGGCGGTGACCGAGTCGGCGTGCTCGGCGCGGGTCCAGGGCGAGAACTTGGGGACGCCGGTGGTGCCGCCGGTCTTGTAGACGCCGGCGTCGGTGAGCGGGCCGGTCAGGACGCGGTTGTCGGGCCAGGTGTTGGCCGTCCAGAAGGCGGTCTGGTCGATCACCGGGAGCTGGTCGAGCCGGTCGGCGGCCTCGGGCAGGTCGCGGTAGAGCTCGGCGTAGAAGGGCGAGTTGGCGCGGGCGAAGCGGATCAGCTCGGCCAGGGGCTTGGCGGGCATGGCGGGACTCCGTGGGTGTGGAGGCGGGTCGGGAAGCGGGCCGGTGACGGGGCTCAGGGGGCTCAGGGTGTGGTCGCGGGCCGCCCGAGCCAGCCGCGGGCGAGGGCCTGGACGGCGGAGCCGTCGGGGTCGGCGAGTTTGGCGGCCAGGTAGTCGGCGGCCCAGCCGTTCGCGGGCACTCGGAACGGCGGACGCGGCGCGCGCAGGGTGCGGACCACGACCTCGGCGACCTCCCGGGCGGGTTGGCCGGCCGACTCCCAGCCCGCGCCGCCGAGCCAGCGGAGGTAGTCGGCGAAGGTGGGCGCGTACGGGCCGGAGGCGGCCTGGAGGGTGGTCCGGTCGATGTCGGGGAAGATGCCGAACTCGGTGTCCGGGACGAAGCCCGGCACCACCACCGAGACCCGGACGCCGTGCGCCGCCGCGACCGGGGCGAGCGCCTCCATGAAGCCCTCGACGGCGAACTTCGCCGCGCAGTACGCCTCGTTGAAGGGCTGGCCGACCACGCCGTGCACGCTGCCGATGGTGACCAGTCGGCCGCCCGCGGCGCGCAGCAGCGGCAGTGCGGCCCGGCTGACGGTGGCGACGCCGAAGAAGTTGACGTCCAGGTTGGCGCGCAGCGCCGCGTCGGTGGACATCTCCAGGGTGGGGTCGGAGTTGGAGACGCCCGCGTTGTTGACGACGGCGTCGAGCCGCCCGTACGTCCGGTGCACGGCGGCCAGGCAGTCGGTCACCGAGTCGGGGTCGGTGACGTCCAGCCGGCGGACGTCCACCGCCGCCCCGGCGGCCTCGGCGGCGGCCCGCAGCGGGCCGGCGCGGTCGGGTTCGCGCAGGGTCGCGACGGTGGTGTAGCCGGCCCGGGCCGCGGCGACGGCGGTGGCCAGGCCGATGCCGGAGGAGGTGCCGGTGATCAGCAGGACCCGGCCGGTGGGGTCCGTGGAGTCGGGTTCGTTCACGCGGCGCCCTCCGGGGCCGTCGCGGCCGTCGAGCCCTCCGCGGCGGCTTTCGCGCGCTCGGCGGCGTCCAGCAGCGGCTGGAGGCCGAGGGCCGGGACGAAGGAGCAGGCCGCCAGCAGGGTGCCGCCGGCCATGGTGAACCGGGCGGCGTCCAGGATGCCGAGCGGTCCGGTGAGCAGCGAGACGGCCAGGCCGCCGACGAGCGCGGCGAGCGGGATCACGCCCCAGGTGACGGTCCGGAAGGCGGCGTGCATCACGCCCTGGTTGCGCGCGGACATCCGGGACTGCCGGGTGGGGGCGCTGCACACGTTGATGCAGGACATGAAGAAGCCGTAGCAGCCCATGGTCACGGCGATCACCGGGCCGGGCGGCAGCGCGGGCGCGGCGAGCACGCCGAGGCCGACCAGGCAGTGCAGCAGCAGCGACCAGGCCATCGTGCGCCCGAGGCCGAACCGCCGGGAGAGCCGGGGGGCGACCACGGCCCCGAGCAGGGCGCCGAGTGCCGCGACCGACATGGCCGCACCGAAGACGCCGACCCGGACGCCCAGGCCGCGGTAGGCGAGGACGGGCAGCACGGTGACGTACACCGGCCCGCCGGAGTTGAGGATCACGGCCGCCAGCACCACCCGGCGCAGCACCGGGTCGGCCCAGTTGAGCCGGAAGCCGCGGGTCAGCCGCTCCCGGATAGAGCCCTCCTCGACGGTCCGCTCGCCCCAGGGCCGCATATGGCGGAAGCAGGCGGCCGAGACCAGGTAGCTGGCCGCGTCGACCAGCAGGGCGGCCACGCCGAGCGCGCTGTAGAGGGCGGCGGCGATGGACGGCCCGGCGACCTCGGCGACCGAGCCGCTGCCCTCCAGCCGGGAGTAGGCGCGGACCATCCCGTCCTCGGGCACCACGGCGGGGACGGCGACCAGGTAGCCGACGTTGAAGAAGATCGTCGCGCCGCTGATGACGGCCACGCAGGCGAACAGCAGTGGGGTGGAGAGCGCGTCCAGCGCGTAGGCGAGCGGGATCGCGGCGACGGCGGCCAGCCGGACCAGGTCGCAGGCGAGCATGGTGAGGCGCTTGTCCCAGCGGTCGACCAGCACCCCGGCGATCGGCCCGAGCAGCGGGATGCCGAGGTACTGGGCCATCGCCACCACGCCGACCTGGAGGGCGGAGGCGTGCAGCACGAAGATCATCAGGGTCGGGACGACGAAGACGGTGACCTTGTCGCCGACCAGGCTGACGGTCTGTCCGGCCCAGAACAGGGCGAAGCCGTGCCCGAGTGGCGTCGGGGCCGCCTTCACCGGGTCCGCCGGTGCGGTGCCGGCCGTCACGACTCCTCCCGGACTATCAGGGCGGCGGTCTTGCCGGTGCGGCCGTTGCTGACCAGCTCGTCCACCGGGCGCACCCGGAAGGAGCCGGGGTCGTGCTGGAAGGCGGTGCCGAGGGTGATGGTGGCGGTGAACAGCTCGGTGCGCAGCCGTTCGAGGTCCGGGGCGGGCGCCGGGCCGGCGGCCACCACCAGGAGCTCCAGGCCGGTCGCCCGGCCGCCCCGCTCGGTGAGCACCACCTGGGCGCGGGCCACGCCCGGGGCGCGTTCCGCCCGGGCGACCAGCTCGTCCACGTCCAGTCCGAGGCCGCGGACCTGGACGACGCTGTCGCGCCGGCCCAGCACGCGCATGGCGGGCTCGGGGCGCCCGCACGGGCAGGCGGTCAACTCGCCCGCGTCGCCGGTGCGGTAGCGCAGCACCGGGTTGAGCACCGCGGGGTCGAGGGCGGTGAAGTCCAGCAGCCCGTCCTCGCCGGTGTGCACCAGTTGGTGCGGCAGCGGGTGGAAGGTGTCGGCCCGGCAGTGCGGGGTGTTGGTGCCCACCACCCAGGTCTCGGTGCTGCCGAACATGCCCCAGCGGCGGGCCTCGGGCGCCACCGCGGCCAGGTCGTCGTCCAGTCGGGGCTGCCAGGCCTCGCCGAGCCAGAGCACCTTGCGCAGCGAGGGGAGCCGGAGCCCGGCGGCCCGGGCGTGGGCGAACCAGAGCCGCAGCACGCTGGGGGTGCCGCCGATGGCGGTCACCCGCCGGGCGGCCAGGAACTCCAGCCAGGGGCCGTACTCGTCCTTGGTGACGGAGCCGAGGGCGATGATCCGGCAGCCGGAGAGGTCGGCGAGGGCAGCGGCGAGGAAGTGCGCACCCCACATCCGGCCGGCGCCCCAGGCGTTGACGAAGACGTCGGTGCGGTCGAGCGGCTGCCAGTGGGCGTGCACGCCGGCCATGTAGAAGCCGGTGGGGGCGTAGCCGACCTTCGGGGCGCCGGTGCTGCCGCCGCTCTGGAACAGCCAGGTCGCGGACCGGTCGGCGGCCGGCTCCAGGTGGGCGAGGGCGGTGTTGAGGTCGTCCCTGGCCAGCGGCGGCAGTTGGGCGAGCCCCTCGAGGGAGTCGGCGTCGAGGTGGTACGGGTAGCGCGCGGCCAGGGCGGGGACGCCGCGCAGCCGTTCCAGGGTGCGCCGGGCCACGTGCAGCCGGGGCGCGGCGGCCTCGGGGGACAGCGAGAAGGCGGTCATCGGGGGTCCGTCCGGTGGGCGGGGAGGAAGGTGGAGGGGGCGGGGCCGGGACCGGGGGCGGTGCCGAGGGTGAGCGGGCGCCCGCCGTCGGCGAGCCACGTGGCGTGGCCGTCCCGGTAGGCGGCGAACCGGGCGCGGGTGACGTCCCGTTGGAGGGTGCGGTCCGGGTCGGTGTGGTCGGGGGCGATCACGCCGTCCGGCTCCAGCTCGGAGAACCAGTACCGCTCGCCGTCGTACAGGAAGTCGACGCAGAAGAACGGGATCGGCAGCCGCTCGGCGAACCAGGCGGTGGCGGCGGCGAGTTCGGGCGGCACCGGGGGGAACTCCATGGCCCCGCCGCGGCTGGCGTTGGCGACCGGGGAGCCGGGCTCGGGGGTGCGCTTCATCACCGCGTAGGGCCGGCCGTCGACCACGTACACCCGGTAGTCGACGGTGCCGTCGCCCAGGTAGGGCTGGACCACCAGGGTGGTGTCGCCGCCCTGGGCGAGGCTGGCCAGGCCGCGGACCTCCTCGGGGTCGCGGGCCAGGTTGATCCCGCCGCCGCCGCACCAGCCGGCGGGTTTGACGATGGCCGGGTAGGTCATCCGCCCGAGCGCGACCTCGTAGCCGTACTTGCTCGTGTCCCGCCCGGTGCCGATCCGCACGGTCGGGATGGTCGGCACCGGGGAGTCGGCCAGGAACAGCAGGGTGGCCAGCTTGTCGTTGCCGATCAGCGACACCTGCGGGGGGAACGGCAGGTAGAAGCCGGCCTGTTCGAGCACCGCGTAGAGCGCGTACTGGTTGAAGACGTCCATCGACTGGTACGGCAGCGAGTAGAGCGCGGTGATGAACAGGGTGTCCTCGGGGGTCACCGGCTCGTCGTCGACGTACACCCGGGGGCGGCCGGGGGCGGTGGCGTCCACGCTGACGGCGTCCGGGGCGTGCCTGGTCCAGCGCAGGCCGAGGTCGGCGGCGCTCTCGGCGTAGAGGTCCCAGAAGAAGCCGTGCCACATCTCGGCCATCCGGGAGGACTCCCGGTCGGGGAAGATCCAGCACAGCCGGCGCAGCGGGCCGGCCGGGTCGGGGGTGGTCATCGTGCTCCTCGGGGTGCGGTCGTCGTGGACGGCCCGGCCCACCAGCGGCGGCCGGCCTCGGGGAGGGTGTCCACCGGGTCGTAGTAGGGGTGGCGCCGGTCCAGGGCGTCGAGCGCCCCAGGGGCGTCGGGGCCGCCGGGTGCGCCCGGGGTGTCGGCGTCCAGGCTGGTGCGGTAGTTCTTGGTCCAGTACGAGATGCCGCGCTCGCGGTCGTACGCCACGGCCTGGTGCACCCAGCGCTTGCCGACCCGCGGGACGTCGCAGACCAGGCGGGGCGTGGCGTAGCCGGGCAGGTAGCCCATGATCGCCTCCTGGAGGTGCTGGGCCCGGTGCAGCGGGGTCCGCCAGTGCTCGGCGTTGGGGACGAGGTCGCAGAGGTAGAAGTAGTACGGCAGGACGTTGGCCTCGCCCTGGAGGGCGAAGCAGAGGTCCAGCAGGTCCTCGGGGGTGTCGTTGACGCCGCGCATCAGCACGCCCTGGTTGCGGACGTCCCGCACACCCGCGTCCAGCAGGGCCCGGGCCGCCTCGGCGACCAGCGGGGTGACCGAGCGGACGTGGTTGGCGTGGGTGTGCACGGCCAGGTTGACGGCCCGGCGGGCCGCGACCGCGGCCACCCGTGCCACGCCCGCCAACACCGCCGGCTGCAGCCAGTGTTGGGGCAGGCCGACCACGGCCTTGCTGGCCAGCCGGATGTCGCGGACCGAGCCGAGGTCCAGCAGCCGCAGCAGGAAGGACTCCAGGCGCGGCCAGGGCACGTTGGCGAGGTCGCCGCCGGACAGCACCACGTCGCGCACCGAGGGGGTGCGCTTGAGGTAGTCGAGCATCTGCTCCTGCCGGTCGGCGGGGCGCAGCCGCAGCCGGGCCTTGGCGACCTGCGGGGTGGAGGTGCCGACCAGGTCCATCCGGGTGCACTGGCCGCAGTACTGGGGGCAGGTGGCGGTCAGCTCGGCGAGCACCTTGGTGGGGTAGCGGTGGGTCAGGCCCTCGACCGCCCACATGTCGGCCTCGTGCAGCGAGTCCCGGGCGGCCAGCGGGTGGCTGGGCCAGCGGGGGTGGCGGTCGGTGCGCACGGGCAGCATGTAGCGGCGCACCGGGTCGGCCACGAAGGCTTCGGTGAAGGCCTCCGGTGTGGTGTCGGCGCCGGGCGCCATGGTGTTCAGCACCTGCGGCGGCAGCAGGATCGGCATGGTGGCGAACTCGGCCTGGTCGACGGCGAGTTCGTCGTAGAAGCGGTCGGTGAGCAGGTCGCCGACGACGGCCCGCAGCTGGCGGGCGTTCTGCACGGAGTGGGCGCGCTGCCACTGGGCGTCGCGCCACTGCGCCGCGGTGACCCGGCGCCAGCCGGGCAGCCGGCGCCAGTCCGGTTCGACCAGTTCGGTCCGGGTGTACTGGTAGGGCTGGCGGATCGCGGGGTGGGCCGGCGGGTTGCTCGCGGGGTGGGCCGCAGGGCGGTTCACGGGCTGGATCGCGGGGTGGTCCATGGCGGTCTACTGGCCGGTGAGGAGGGTGGCGTAGCGGGTGCGCAGCTCGCGCTTGAGCACCTTGCCGGTCGGGCCGAGCGGGAAGTCCTCCGCCGTGCGGGCGATCCGGACGGCGGCGAGAGCGGGCAGCCCGGCCGCGGCCAGTGCCGCGTTGGCGGCGGCCCGTACCGCATCGGCCTCGGTTTCGGTCGCGTCCTGCTGCAACTGCACGACGGCGATGGGGTGTTGGCCGGTGCCGGGGCCGGCCGGGACGCCGACGACCGCGCAGTCCCGGACGAGGTCCGCGCAGTCGGCCAGCAGTACCTCCTCGATCGGCAGGCTGTAGACCGGGCCGGAGGCGGTGTCGATGACGTCCACCGTGCGGTCGAGGTGGTGGAAGCGGCCCTCGGTGTCGCGGCGGGCGACGTCGCCGGTGAGCCAGTAGCCGGCCAGTTCGAAGCTCGCGGTCAGCCGCTCGTCGTGCCAGTAGCCCGGGGTCAGCGACGGCGTGTCGACGGCCAGCAACCCCACGGTGCCGTCCGGGAGTTCGGTGCCGTCGTGGTCCAGCACGGCGGCCCGGCGGACCACTTCGAGCGGCTTGCCGACGCAGCGGTCGTCCCGGCCGCTCTCCGGTGTGCTGACCTGCCCGAACAGGGCCATGCCCATCTCGGAGGAGCCCAGGCCGTCGATGAACTGCGAACCGGGCAGGGCGGGTTGCTCGGCCCGCTCGCTCGGCAGCAGCCAGGGCCGGATCAGTCCGGCGGGCCGCTCGCCGAGGGTGACCAGCCGGCGGATGTGCCCGTGGTGGGCGCTGTCGCCGGTGTTGAACCAGGAGTGCACCCGGGCCGCGCCGCGCACCGGCAGCTCCCCGGTGGCCAGTTCGACGAAGGTCCGCGGGAAGGAGGCGACCATGGTCGGCTGGAAGGCCTCCATCACCGGCTCCACCACGGCCCGGCGCCAGTCGGACATCACCACGGTCGGCAGCCCGAGCAGGACGGCGGTGAGGAAGTAACTGAGGCCGCCGGCGTGGGTGTGCGGCATCAGCGACATCAGCCGGTCGTACGGCTCGGCGGGGAAGCGCACCATGCGGGGCTGCTTGCCGTCCCAGAAGCCGCGGTGCGCCAGCATGGTCGACTTGGGGGTGCCGGTGGTGCCGGAGGAGTGGATCAGCGCCACCACGTCCTCGGCGGCGTGCCGGTGCGGGTGGCCGGCGGGCAGCTCGACGGCGGCCGCGTCGAAGGCGCGCACCTCGGCGGCGAGGGCGAGGAAGCGCGGGCGGCGCTGCGGGTCGCTGCGGTAGGCGGCGGCGAGCCGGGTGGTGTCGTCGGCGACCACGCCGACCACGCCGACGTGGTCCAGGTAGCGCACCATGACGTCGTGCCGCATCGCGTCGTTGACCGGCGCGGGGACGGCGCCGAGCGAGGTGAGCGCGAGGAAGTGCAGCAGCGGCTCCAGCCCCTCGCCGACCACCACGGCGACCGGCTCGCCGGGGCGCACCCCGTTGGCGTGGTACCAGGCGGCGTAGCGGTCGCGCAGGGCGACCAGGTCGAGCAGGCTGTGGCCGCGCAGCACCACCTCGCCGCGGTGGTCGGTGCGGTGGGTGAAGACGAACGGCACGGACCGGTGGGGGTTCGCCGCCACCGCGTGGTCGAGGAAGTTGCCGGCCCCGAGGTCGGGTTCGGTCATCAGTCGCTCGCGGGCGGCGAGGGGCGCGATGGGACTCTGGTCGCTCATGGCGGTCTCCGGACGTGGGGTGCCGGGCGCGCGGCCTCGTGGGCCGGGCGCCTGGGGGTGTGGTGGGGGGGTGCTGGACTTCTCGGGGGGAGGGGTGCGGGGTGAGGAGCGGGGGCGTGGGGGTACGGAGTTCAGCCGCGGGCGAGGACCTCGGCGACCACCCGGCGGCCGGAGCGGACCGCGCCCTCCATCAGGCCGAAGAACGCGGTGCTGGTCTCGGTGCCGGCCCAGTGCACCCGCCGGTGCGGCGCGGTCAGCGCCGGGCCGATCCGGGTCCAGTCGCCGGGCCCCAGCAGGGCGGCGTAGCAGCCCCGGCTGTACGGGTCGGCGAGCCAGTCGGTGATGTGGACGCCCTGCGGCTCGGGGAGCATCGGGAACAGTCGGCGGGCCTGGTCGACGGCCTCGGCGCGCTGCCGTTCGGGGGTGAGCGCGCCGAAGCGGTGGGCCTCCGCACCGGTGACGAAGCCGGTCAGGACGCCGATCCCGTCCTCGGGCGAGTCGTCCACGGTGGAGAGCAGCGGGCCCCGGGCGTTGACCGACCAGCCGGAGAGGCCGTGGTCGCGCCAGAGCGGCGCCGGGTAGACCAGGTGGACCTTGACCGCGCAGCCGCGGGCGGTGCGCTCCCCGGAACGCGGCTGTGGCAGGGCGGGCCGGTACTCGATCGCGTCGGCGAGCAGCGGCGGCAGCGCCAGCACCGCGACCTCGGCCCGGTACGTGCCCCGGTCGGTGTGCACGGTCACCGAGCGGTCGTCCTGGTGGACGGCCCGGACCGGCTCGCCCAGCCGGATCGCGGTGCCGAGCGGCGCGGCCAGCCGCTCGCACACCTGGTGGGCGCCGCCGGCGATCCGGTCCTGCTGGGCGCCGCCGGCGAAGGCGTTGAGGTAGCGCAGGCCGCCGCCGGAGCGCAGGTAGAAGGCGAGGTGCAGGACGGAGACGTCGGCCGGGTCGGCGGCGCACATCTCGCCGAGGAACAGCGGGAAGAACAGCCGGGCGTCCGGGTGGGTGAGGTGGCGCTCGGCCCACTCGGCGGCGGTCAGGGCGTCCAGCCGTTCGGCGTCCGGGGTGAGCCAGGGGGCGTCCGGCCGTACGGCGTCGGTGAGTTCGGCCAGGCGCTCGAAGAGGTCGCCGAGGGCGACGGCGTCGAGCGGGGGGAACCGGCCGTCCGAGGTGGCGGGTTGCTCGTCGGCGTCGGCGTCGGCGTCGGTGAGGGCGAAGCGGCTGGCGCCGAGCATCGTGGTGGGGGTGGTCTTGAGGCACAACTCGGCTGCCAGGGCGTGGAGTTCGGTGTGCCGGTCGCCGAGGTAGGCGGCGCCGGCGTCGATCCGGACGCCGGGGGCGGCCTCGATGCCGTGGGTGCGTCCGCCGACCCGCTCCCGGGCCTCCAGGACGGTGACGGCGAAGCCGTGGGCCGCCAGTCCGGTGGCCGCCGTGAGCCCGGCCAGGCCCGCGCCGACCACGACGGCGCTGCGTCCCGGGGTTCTAGGGCCCGTCGTCAAACTCCCGCCTGCGGGGCGGCGCCGGGGCACGCACCTCGCCGCGTTGTCGTCGGTCGCCGATGGCCCCCAGCCTGGCGGCTGGGAGGTGCCCCCACCGCATGGACTCCCTCCTCCGCCTTGCGATGCACGCACCCCAACGCCGCCCCGCCCGCCCTCCGGGCGGACGACGGGAGTTTGAAGACGGGCCCTGGGCCCGTCGTCCTCGTTCATGCCGCGGCCGCGATGCGTCTGGCCAGGCCGGCCGGGGTGGGGGCGAGCAGGAAGTCCTCGAAGGTCAGCTCGACGCCGTGGGCGCGGGCGACGGCGCTGAGCACCCGGGTCGCGACCAGGGAGTCCCCGCCGAGGTCGAAGAAGTCGGAGTCGGCGGTGACGTCCTCGCGTTCCAGGACGCGCCGGAAGACGGCCGCCAGGGCCTCCGCGGTGGCGGGGGTGGTGAGGTCAGTGCTCATGGGAGGTCTCCTTCGACCTGTCGGGGGGAGCCGCGTGGCGCAGGTGGCAGCCGGCCCGGTCGACCTTGCCGCTCGGGGTGTGCACCAGGGCGGGCACCAGGGTGATCCGGGCCGGCACGAGGTGGGCGGGCAGGCGCGCCCGCAGGTAGCGCAGTAGCTCGCGGTCCAACTGCCGGTCGCGGTCCGGTTCGTGAGTGCCGGCCGGCGGGCGGGCCACCACGTACGCGACCAGGGTGGTGCGGCCGGCCGCGGTGACGCCGGTGACGGCGGCCGCGGCGACGTCCGGGTGGCCGGTGAGGTGCGCCTCCACCTCGGCCGGGTCCACCCGGATCCCGCGGACCTTCAACTCGCCGTCCAGGCGCCCCCGGTGGGTGAGGTTGCCGTCCGGGTCGCGGCCCACCCGGTCGCCGGTGCGGAAGAACCGTCGGCCGTCGAGGGTGGTGAACCGGGCCGCGGTGGCCTCGGGCAGGCCGAGGTAGCCGAGCGCGAGGGCCGGGCCGCCGATCAGCAACTCGCCCTGCTCGTCGAGGTGTTCGACGACGTGCGGCAGGGCGCGGCCGATCGGCGCGGGGGTGGTGCCGTCCCAGGTCCGCCCGGGTGCCAGCGGACCGGCGAGGTCCACGGCGTGGGTGATCTGGGTGGTCTCGGTGCAGCCGTAGGTGTTCAGCAGCCGGATCCCGCCGGTCGGCAGCCGGGCCCAGTCGGCCAGTCGCGCGGGCGCGGCGGGCTCCCCGCCGATCACCAGCAGGCGCAGGCAGGAGGGCAGTCGGTCGCCGGAGTCGACCAGGTGGTGGACCAGTTCGTGCCAGAAGGCGGTGGGCAGGTCGAGGACGGTGATCCGCTCGCGCTCGACCAGCCGGAGGAACCGGGGGAAGGAGCCACTGTGGGCGTCCTCGTGGACGACGAGGGTCGCGCCGGTGGTGAGGGTGGGGAGGATCTCCTCGAAGCAGGTGTCCCAGTTGAGCGAGGCGAACTGGAGCACCCGGTCCTCGGGGGTGAGCCGGAACAGCCCGCCCAGCGCGTGGGCGGTGGCCGTGACGGCCCGGCGGGGGGTCAGGACGGGTTTCGGCTGCCCGGTCGAACCCGACGTGAAGAGAATGTAGGCCGGTTGTTCCGGGGCCGTCCCGGGCGGGTGCGCCGGGGGGCTGCCCGGGGGGTCCCCGGAGTTTTTCGACGGTTCCGGTAACTCCACTAATCGGATTGCGAGTCGGAGGAGGTCTCCGGAGCTTCCGGGCACCGCGGTACGGCACCCGGCGGCCGCTGCCATGGCTTGTCGGCGGGCCGCCGGGAATGCCGGGTCGACGGGGCAATAGGTGCCCCCGGCGGTCAGCACTCCGAGCAGTGCGACCACCGTTTCCGGCGCGTGGACGGCCGGCACGGCGACCGTGCCGGGCTCCGGGCCCAGGCGTGTGGCCAGGGCGTTCGCCGACTCCAGGAGTCGGCCGTAGGTCAGGGCGGGTCCGTGGTGGACGATCGCCGGACGGCGGGGATTTCGACGTGCGATATCTCTGAACACGTCAATCAGGTCGGGGGCGACCTGGGGGAAACCGTGGTTATTTGACATGCCCGCCCCAAATGCGCTGAGAACTGCTGAGAACTGCTCATCCGTGCTCGGCGAACGGCGACTCTACCTTCGAACATGCGTGGCGACAATGGATGTTGAGAGTGTTCTTCCAAGGCCTCGTGGTGGAACTGTGAATCGCTCCCGGCGGCCCGGTCGTTCGAGTAAGGACGGTGCGCCGGTCAGTGCGGGTCGCCCGCGATCCGACCCGCCAGGGCCCGTACGGTGGGCGGCAGTTCACGCAGCCGCAGGGCGAGCATCGGAAGCGCCAGGCCCAGGTAGACCCAGCTGAGGACCAGCCGGGAGGACTCGCCGGGCAGGGCGAACTGGGCGGCGAACAGGACGAGCAGCAGGGCGGCCTTCCAGGGGAGGAACCGCAGGTCGAGCAGGAGGACGACGGCGAGGACGGTCTGGGCGGCGGTCAGCAGCACCTCGTCCACCTGGCGTTCGACCAGGGGGAGCGAGGCGGGGCCGCCGCCCAGCAGGTGGGCCAGCGGCAGGCAGCCGATCAGCAGCGTCCACTGGTTGACCTTGCTGGAGAGCAGGGCGCCCAGGCCGTCGTCGCCGCGCAGCCGCCAGGCGAACACCACGGCGACGATCAGCTCGGGGGCCTCGGAGGCGAGCGGGGCGAGCCACTGCACCAGCAGGAAGCGGTCGATGCCGAGCGAGGAGCCGGCGTCCACCAGCGAGGTGGCGAAGGGCTCGGCGCAGGCGAAGACGACGGCCGCGGCCGCGACGAACACCAGGACGGTGACGGACCGTCGACGGGCCCTCGGCAGCAGCGCCAACCGGGCCGGGACGCCGACGAGTTCCTCCTCGTCGGTCTCGCTGCAGCGGCTGATCCGGAACAGGTAGTAGGCGTACCAGGCGATCAGCACCACCGCGAGCACCCAGGAGATCCGCCGCATCGCCGGCATCAGGAAGGCCACCAGCGCGGCGGCGCCCAGGAAGGAGGTGTCGATCCGGCGGTGCTCCCGCAGGACGATCCCCGGGACGACGCCGCGGCGCCGGGCCGCCAGGTAGGCGGCCAGGGCGACCAGCGGCCAGCCGACGCCGACCAGCAGCCGGTTGGCGCCGGTCATGTTGGCGGCCGCGTAGGCGGCGTACTCGGGGCGGGTGCCGGCCGTGTAGGCGAACCAGAGGTCGACGGCGTACTCGGGCAGCACCGCGATGAAGGCCAGCAGGGCGAGCGCCAGCGGACCGGAGATGTCCGCCCGGGCGGTCTCCGCCGCCCACATCAGCAGCAGCGCCGCCGACAGCACACCGAGGCCGAACAGCACCATGGACGGCACCGGCTCGGGGTGGATCCCGGCCAGCCGCAGCACCACCGCCGGCAGCGCGCCGACCGTGGCCGCCGCGAGCCGCAGCGCCGTCACCGACCCGCTGGGCGGCGGCGCGGACGGCACCTCGGCGGTGCCCGGGGGCGGGGTGGCGGTCGCGGGTGACTCGTGGGCCATCGGCCGTCCTCGTGCTCGACGCTCGGCGCACCGCGCGGCGGGAGCTCGGCGCAGCGCTCGGGGGACGCGAGCAGGCTAGGGGCGCGCTGGGGCGGTGCGGTTGCTACGGGGCTGGGGCGGCGGCGGAGTTCCCCCGTACGGCGGTGGGTGCGGCGCCGGGTACGGCGTCGCCGGTCACAGGCTGAGCGGGGCCTCCCACACCAGCCGGGTGCCCCCGCCCCCGCCGCCCCCGCCGTCCGCCGGGCCGTGGGTGAAGGCCCCGCCGACCCGCTCGGCGCGCTCGGCGAGGTTGCGCAGCCCGCTGCGCCGGTCGCCCGCGGGGATGCCCGTCCCGTCGTCCGCGACGGTGAGCACCACCCGCCCGGCCAGGGCGCGCAGGGTGACCTCGACCCGGGTGGCGCGGGCGTGCCGGGCGGCGTTGCTGAGCGCCTCCGCCAGGACGGCGACCACGTGTTCGGCCAGCTCCTGCGGGACGTCGGTGTCCAGCAGGCCCTCCAGGCTGAGCCGGGGCGCGAAGCCGAGCGGGCCCTGGGCCTCGGTGACGACCCGGGTGGCGCGGGCGCGCAGGCCGCGGTCGGGTTCGCTGTGGGCGCGCAGGCCGAAGATGGTCGAGCGGATGATCTTGATGGTCTCGTCCAGGTCCGCCACCGCGCGGGCGACCCGGTCGGCGGCGGCCGGGCTCTCGATCAGCCGGCCCGCGCTCTGCAGGGTCATCCCGGTGGCGAAGAGCCGCTGGATGGCCAGGTCGTGCAAGTCCCGGGCGATCCGGTCGCGGTCCTCCAGCAGGGTCAACTGCTCGGCGTCGCGCCGCCGTTCGGCCAGCTCCAGGGCGAGCGCCGCCTGGTCGGCGAAGCCCAGCAGCGGGCCGGTCTCCTCCGGCCCGAAGGCGGGCTGCCCCTGCGCCCGGGCCAGCAGCAGCACGCCCCGCCCGTAGCCGGGGCCGGTGCCCAGCGGCACCGCGACGGCCGGGCCCAGCCCGTCGAAGCGGCCCGCCGGGCCGGCCGGGAAGCGGGCGTCGCAGGCCAGTTCGTCGCTGGTGGCCGGCGAGCCGGAGGCGTACGCGGCGCCGGAGAGCGTGCCGTCCACCGGCACCGTCACCCCCAGCCGGGCGGCGGGCTCGGCGCCGAGCGCGACCTCCACCGCCAGCTCCTCGGCCCGCTCCTCCGGCCCGGCCAGCGCCACCGAGACGTCCGCCAGCTCGGCGCCGGCGATCTCCCGGGCCCGCCGGGCGATCAGTTCGACCACCTCCAGGCGCGGCGCGCCCGACAGCAGGCTGCGGGTGATCTCGGTGCTCGCCCGAAGCCAGCGCTGGCGCAGCTGCGCCTCCTCGTACAGCCGGGCGTTGTCGATGGCGACCCCGGCGGCGACCGCCAGGGTGGCGATCACCGCCTCGTCGTCCTCGTCGAAGTCCAGCCCGCCGCGCTTGTCGGTGAGGTAGAGGTTGCCGAACACCTCGCCGTGGATCCGCACCGGCACCCCCAGGAAGGTGTGCATCGGCGGGTGGCCGGCCGGGAAGCCGACCGAGGCGGGGTGGTCGGACAGCACCGGGCAGCGCAGCGGCTGCGGGTGGCGGATCAGTTCGCCGAGGATGCCCCGGCCGGAGGGCGGCGGGCCGATCTCCTCGATCTCCGCGTCGGACAGACCGACCGTCAGGAACTGGGACAGGGTGTGCCCGTCCGGCCCGATCACGCCCAGCGCGCCGTAGCGGGCGTCGACCAGGTCCACCGCGGCCTCCACGATCCGGTGCAGCGCCTGGCCGAGGTCCAGCTCGCGGCCGACCGCGAGCACCGCCTCCAGCAGGCTGTGCACCCGGTTCTGGGTGCCGCGCGCCGCGTCGATCCGCCACTGGAGCTCCTCCAGCAGCTCGTCCAGGCGCAGCCGGGGCATCCGTGCGCCGCCACCCGCCGCGCTGCCGTCCGCTCCGCCCACCGCTGTCCTCCTCGTCCGCGCCCTGCCCCGCCACCCCTCGCCGGCAGGCCCGGCCAGGGGCCGTCCGACCAGCGGGTATTCCGTGTCCACACGGTAGTGCCCGGGTGTCGGCGGGGTGTCGGCCGGGGTCGCCCGTAGTCTTCCGGCCGGGGGTCTTTCGTCCCGTGGGCGGGGGGCTTGCGGCCTCTGGCGGCGCGCCGCCGGGGGACGACAGGGTGGGAGCAGAGCGGACGGGGCGTCAGCGCGCACCGTTCCCGGTGCCGAAACAGTGGAGGAACCGTCATGACGTCAACCGTGGTGGCCGGGGTCGACGGCTCGCCGGAGAGCACCGCCGCCGCCCAGTGGGCGGCCGAGGAGGCGGGGCGCCGCGGGGCGTCGCTGCGACTGGTGCACGCCTGGCCGTGGCTGACCGACGGGGTCGCCGCCTACGCCGAGCCGGACGACCTGCCGGCCGCCGCCCAGCGCACCCTGGCCGAGGCCGCCGAGGCGGTCCGCCGGGGCCACCCGGAGCTGGCCGTGCACACCGACGCGGTGCTGGACTCCCCGGTGGACGGTCTGGTGGCGGCCGCCGCGGAGGCCGAGCTGCTGGTGCTCGGCTCGCGCGGACGCGGCGGCTTCGCCGGGCTGCTGCTCGGCTCGGTCAGCATGGCGGTGGCCGGGCGCAGCGGCACGCCGGTGGTCGTGGTGCGGGAGACCGGGCAGGGCGATCGGCCTTCGGGCGAGGTGGTGGTGGGCGTGGACGCCCACGCCCCCGAGGAGGAGGTGCTCGACTTCGCCTTCCGCGAGGCGGCGCTGCGCGGCGCCCGGGTCCGGGCGGTGCACGGCTGGGACCTGCCGCCGCTGTTCGGCTACGCGGGCGGGGCCGTACTGGCGGGGGAGGTCGACCAGTTGGAGGCGCTGGAGGCGAAGCTGCTGTCGCTGGCCCTGGCCGGGCCGCGCGAGCGGCACCCGGCGGTCGACGTGGTCGAGGACGTCCGGCTGGGCGCCGCGCGCGGCCTGGTGGAGGCCTCCGCCGGGGCCGGGCTGGTGGTCGTGGGCCGGCGCCGCCGCCCGGTCGAGTTCGGCCCCCGGCTCGGCGGGGTCGCCCACGCGGCGCTGCACCACGCCGAGGCGCCGGTGGCGGTCGTCCCGCACGGGTGAGGTACGGCCCGGCGGCGCGGCACCGGTGACCGTTACTCGCCCACTCGCCTCCGGGCGCTCTGACCCGGTGCCGACGGTCGGCGCTCCGGCGCTCGTACCTCGCTTGTCGCTTCTCCCTCTCGGCACCGGCGCGCCCTTCGGCTCGGGGCGGCGCCGCCGGGCCCGCCGCTCAGCGCGGGCGTTCGCCCGGTGGCAGCACCCGGGCGACCAGGCGCAGCGGCGGGCTGTGCCGGAAGGTGAGGGTGAAGCCCACCCACTGGCCGGCCTGCAGCGGGGGCGGGGCGGCGATCATCAGGTCGGCGTCCTCGGGGGACATCGCCAGTTCGCCCCGGGCGGGGACGGGCAGGCCGGAGACCGGCTCCCAGCGGCCCGCCGCGCCCTGGTGCAGATGCCGCTTGAGGGTGATCCCGCCGCCGAACTCCCAGTCGGCGCCGGTCAGTTCGTCGGGTACGTCGCCCGGGTTGCGGATCGTGAAGAAGGCCGCGGTGGCCGTGGCCGCGCCCGTCGTGGGCAGCAGCACCCACCCGTTGTCGGCCGTCACCGGGCGGGGGCCGACGCCGGCTCCGCCGACCGCCGTCCAGCCGGTGAGCAGGGCCAGTGCGAGCGCCGCCGCGCCGACCGGCGGGCCGACCACGGCGAGCCGGTCGAGCGTCCTGGATATCCTCACCGCAGGCCGCCCTTCGCCCGTCCGCCCCTGGCCCGTCCGCCCTTCATCCGGCCGCCGTTCGTCCGCCCGCGCCCCGGCTCCCAGGTGCGCAGCCGCAGGCTGTTGCCCACCACCAGCAGGGAGCTGAGCGACATCGCGACCGCCGCCAGCATCGGGTTCAGCAGCCCGACGGCCGCCAGCGGGATCAGCACCAGGTTGTAGCCGAAGGCCCAGAGCAGGTTGGCCCGGATGGTGGCGAGGGTCTGCCGGGCCAGCCGCACGGCGTCCACCACCGCCTCGATGTCGCCGCGCACCAGGGTCAGCCCGGCGGCGCCGATCGCGGCGTCGGAGCCGGAGGCCAGGGCCACCCCGAGGTCGGCCGAGGCCAGCGCGACCGCGTCGTTGACGCCGTCCCCGACCACCGCCACCGTCCGTCCGGCGGCGCGCAGTTCGGCCACCACCTCGGCCTTGCGCTCGGGCGAGGCCGAGTCGTGCACCCGCTCGATGCCCAGCTCGGCGGCGACGGCCCCGGCCGCGCCGGGGCCGTCGCCGGTCAGCAGGACGGTCTCCAGGCCCATCCCGCGCAGCCGGTGGAGTGCCCGCCAACTGCCGGAGCGCAGGGTGTCGCCGACGGCCAGTACGGCCGCGGCCCGTCCGTCCAGCTCCACCAGGACGGCGGTGCGGCCCGCCGTGCCGGCCGCGGTGACCGCCCCGGCGAGGTCCGGGGGCAGCGCGGCGCCGTCCGGCCGGACGGCCCGGACCGGGCGGCCCTCGACCGTCCCGGACACCCCGAGGCCGGTCGCGGCGGCGAAGCCGTCCACCGGCGGCAGGGCCCCGCACCGCTCCCGGGCGGCGGCCGCCACGGCCCGTCCGATCGGGTGCTCCGAGCGGTGCTCGACCGCGCCGACCAGCCGCAGCACCTCCTCCTCGGCGAGCCCCTCGGCCACCGTCACCGCCGCCAGTTCCATCCGGCCGGTGGTCAGCGTGCCGGTCTTGTCGACCACGACGGTGTCCACCCGGCGCAGGCTCTCCAGCACCTCCGGTCCGCGCACCAGTACGCCCAGTTCGGCGCCGCGCCCGGTGGCCGCCAGCAGCGCGGTCGGGGTGGCCAGGCCCAGCGCGCACGGGCAGGCCACCACCAGGACGGCGACCGCCGCCGTCACCGCCGCCTGCGGGGCCGCGCCCGCGCCCAGCCAGAAGCCGAGCACGCAGACGGCGACCGCCAGCACGCAGGGCACGAACACCCCGGCCACCGCGTCCGCCAGCCGCTGCGCCCGCGCCTTGCCGGCCTGGGCGTCGGCCACCAGGGCGGTGATCCTGGCCAGTTGGGTGTCCGCGCCGACCGCGGTGGCCCGTACCACCAGTGCGCCGCCGACGTTCACCGTGGCCCCGGCCACGGCGTCCCCGGGGCCGACCTCCACCGGTACGCTCTCCCCGGTCAGCAGGCTCAGGTCGAGCGCCGAACCGCCCTCCACCACGACCCCGTCGGTGGCCACCCGCTCGCCCGGCCGCACCACGAACTCCTGCCCGGGCAGCAGCAGTTCGACGGGGATCAGGCGCTCCTCGCCGTCCTCCGCCCGGACGCACACCTGCTTGGCGCCCAGCTCGGCCAGTGCCCGCAGCGCGGAGCCGCTGCGCCGGCGCACCCGGCCCTCCAGCAGCCGCCCGGCCAGCACGAACAGCGGCACGCCGACCGCCGCCTCCAGGTACACGTGCGCCGCGCCGCCGCCGTCGGCGGTCAGCGAGAACGGCATCCGCATGCCCAACTCCCCGGCCCCGCCGAGGAACAGCGCGTACGCGGACCAGCCGAAGGAGGCCGCCACCCCCAGGCTGACCAGGGTGTCCATGGTCGCGGCGGCATGCCGCAGCCCTTGCAGGGCCCGCCGGTGGAAGCCCGCCGAACCCCAGGTCACCACCGGCACGGCCAGCGCGAAGCACACCCACTGCCAGGCGGTGAACTGGAGCGCGGGCACCATCGACAGGGCCAGCACCGGGACGGCCAGCAGGGCGGTGACCAGCAGTCGCCACCGCTCGTCCGGTTCCTCCTCCGGCAACCCGCCGAGCACTCCGGACGCCGCCAACTCGGCGGTGTACCCGGCCCGTTCGACGGCCGTGACCAGCTCGTCCACGGACACCCCGGCCGGATGCAGCACCCGGGCCCGGCCGGTCGCCAGGTTCACCCCGGCCGTCACCCCGTCGATCCGGCCCAGCCGCTTCTCCACCCGGCCCACACAGGCCGCGCAGGTCATCCCGCCGACCGCCAGATCGGTGGACACCAGCTCCCCGGTGTCCGTCCCCGCGACCGGGCTCACCGCATCCCGCCCATGTTGTGCCCGTCCATGCCGGGCGAGGTCCCGCCGCCCCGGCTCGGCGTCAGCCCCGGGGCCACCGGCCCCGCCTGCCGCCCCACCGCGTAGGAGACCACGAACACCACCACCAGCAGCAGGGCGAACCCCGCCAGCACACTCAACGGCCGGGCACCCGGCGATTTCGGCTTCACCCCCCACCAGTCGGACGGCCGGAACGGTTGGTTCCCGTGCGGCCGACGAGTCCGGGGGTGGCGCTCGTCACGATCCGCCGACCACTGTCGTCCGGGCGTCGTACGATCATTCGTGTGCCGAAGACCGGCACGGATGACGGACATCCGGGGGGATGACGATGAAGACGACGAGCCCGACGAAGACGCGCGCGCTGGCCGTGGCGGCCGGGGTGCTGGGGGTGTCGGTGACGCTGCTCGGGACGGCGTCGGCGCAGCCGACCGACGGATCGGGCCCGGGCGAGCCGTTCGGCCACCCGGGGACGGGCCGGATTCTGCCGCCGAGCCCGGACGAGGACACCATCTTCTCGATCCCGGAGTGGATCGGGAACGGCAGCGCGGTGACCGCCTCGGCGATCGAGACGCTGCCGATCGACGTCACCGTCGGCTGCCAGGGCGGTGGTTCGGTGCAGGTGCACGTCGGCGGCCAGGCCCCGGCGGACTTCACGGTGCAGTGCCCGGTGGACTCGGTCGGCGTCGGCTCCGTCCGGGTCCCCGCCCGTCCGGGCCGGGACTTCCAGTTCACCGCGCACACCTCGGACCCGTCGATCCACTGGGGCATCAACGCCCTCCAGATCCGCCCGCCGGTCGACTCGCCGACCGACTGAGCCGCTTCCACGCCCCGGCCCCGAGCCGTGCGCTCACCCCGACCGGTCGCCGCCGTGGTGGCGGGTGGCGGTGGCGACCGCGGCGAAGCCGTAGTCGAGCATCTCCGCCTGGTACGAGCGGACGGCGTCGGGCAGGGGCGCGTCCGGGAGCAGCCGGGAGGCGAGCAGCCCGGCCTCGTGGAGGGCGACTCCGGCGCTGATCCCGACCGGGGCCATCGGGTGGGCCGCGTCGCCGACGAGGGTCACGGGCACCGGCGGCCACGGTTCGGGGCGCTCGGAGCTCTGGATGGCCCCGGGTACCACGTACCCGGGTTCCCCGAGCCGGATCAGTGCGCCCAGGGACGGGTGCCAGTCGGCGACGGCCCGTTCCGCCAGCGCGAGCAGTTCGGCGGCGCCGAGCCGGAAGAACTCCGGTCCGGGGTGCCCGAAGAGCGCGGCCGGCGCGGTCAGGCCCCACATGACGTAGTCGGCGGCCGACGGCAGCCCGAACTCGGCCGGGTCGCGGCGGAAGTGCTGGGCGGCCAGGGCGAGTTGGCGCCCGTCCGGGCCGGTCACGCCCAGGAAGCCCGCGAGGGCGGCCGGGGGTGTCAGCTGCCGGACGAGGTCGGTCAGCGGGGTGCGGCCGTAGATCATCCGACTGCCGTGCACGGTGACCCGGAAGTCCGGCAGCAGCTGGCGCCGGACGGCGGAGTTGGCCCCGTCCGCGGCCACCAGCAGGTCGCCCTCGGCGGTGGAGCCGTCGGTGAGGAAGAGCCGTACGGTGCCGTCCGCCGGCAGCTCGTAGCGGGCGAAGCCCGCGCCGAAGCGGGTCGCGTCGGCCAGGCCGCGCAGCATGATCCGGCGCAGGGTGAGCCGGTCGACGGTGATGCCCGCGGCTCCCGGCGGCAGCTCGATCTCGGTGACCTCCCGCAGGTCGGGGCCGGTCACGCTGACCCCGGCGGTCGCGGCGCAGGCGGTGGCGAGAGCCTGGGCGTAGGCCTCGGCGGGCAGCCACGCGCGCAGAGCGGCGGCGCCGTCGCCGTTGATGTGGATCCGGTAGCCCTGGCTGCGGGCGTCGACGGCGGCGTCCCGTTCGAAGAGCCGTACGTCGTGGCCGTGGCGGCGCAGGCCGTGGGCGAGGCAGGGGCCGGCGAGGCCGGTGCCGATGATCAGAACACGCATGATGCAACCCCGAGTTGAGATTATCTCATGTGAGACTTTCTCGGAAGCTAGCATCGGGCCCATGGAAACACAACCGGGCGATCCGGCCGCCCTCGGACTGCTGATGTACCGCGCCCACCAACTCGCCCGCGCCAAGGCCAACCAGGCCGCCCGGCCCACCGGCATCGAGCTGCAGCACGCCGGCGTGCTCACCGCGGTCCGGGACGGAAAGGCGCGCAGCCAGCGGGAGTTGGGCGAGGTGCTCGGCATCGACAAGTCCACCCTGGTGCGGATCGTCGACGACCTGGAACGCCGGGGCCTGCTGCGGCGCGAACGCACCCCGAACGACCGTCGGGCCTACGGGATCCTGATCACGGCGGAGGGCGAGCGGAGCCTCCACGAGGCGGGAGAACTGTTCCGCGGTGCCATGGCGGAACTGCTGGTGGTCCTGGACGCCGAGCAGCGGGGCCAACTGCACGAGCTCCTCAGTCGGTTCGTCGCCCAGGAGCGGTAGGAGCGGGACGGGCCGTCGGCCCCCGGTTCAGCGCCGGACGCTGCGCGGGCCCGTGACCTCGGCGCCCAACGCGCCCACCCGGGAGCGCAGTTCACGGTCGGCGGTGACCACCAGGCAGGCCCGCGCCGGAGCCCCGGCGCGGGCCTCCCGGATCAGCTCGACGATCCGGTCGTCCCCGCTGCCCTCCGCCGACACCACCCGGACCTCCGGTAGCCCGGTCACGCCGCGGGCCGCGCCCTCGACCACCAGCACCACCTCCAGCGGCCCGGGCCGCTCCGGCAGGCCCTGCGTGGCGACCGCGACCAAGGCGTCCCGCAGCCGCTCGGCGGCCCCGCGCCGGTCCCGCCACCAGCCGTCCGGGACGGACCCGACCACGTTCGCGCCGTCCACCACCAGCAGCGGCGGCCCGCTCTTCTCCAAGGACTCCATGGACTCCATGACCGCCAAGCCTGCCACGGCCGGGCGGTCACTCCGGTCATGCCGGTCATGCCGGTCGAGCCGGTCACTCCGGCCAGTCGGAGCCCAGGATCACCTCGACGAAGTCGCCGCGCTCGAAGCCGGGCACGAAGTGCGCCAGGACGTCGGCCTTGACGTTGCCGAAGGCGGTGTCCGGACGGTTCCGCAGGCCCTCCGTGAACGCGGCCAGGATGCGGTTCTTGAAGTCGGGCCGGGGGTGGGCGGCGGTGACGGCCGCGCGCTGCTCGGCGCTGACGGCGTGGTAGCCGAGCCCCAGGACGTCCAGCTCCACACCCCGGGTGACCAGGGCGATCTCCGGCGCCATGTGCAGCGGGACCTCCGGCGTGGTGTGCAGGGCGACGGCCGTCCAGACCCGCTGGGCGGGCTCCTCGGCGATGCCGTGGGCGGTCAGGAAGCGGCGGGCCTCGTCGGCGCCGTCGATCTCGAACCGCTGGTCGGTGCGGGCGAAGCGCTCGGTCAGGCCGAGGTCGTGGAACATCGCCCCCACGTACAGCAGCTCGGGGTCGAAGGCCAGGCCCTGCTCGGCGCCGCGCAGCGCCCCGAACAGGAACACCCGGCGCGAGTGGTCGAACAGCAGCGGGGAGGCCGCGTCCCGGACCAGTTCGGTCGCCTCACGGGCCAGGGCGCTGTCGGGGATCCGTACGCCGGCGACGGTCTCGCTCATCGTGGTTCTCTCCTCCGGGAGTCGATCGGGAGTCGATCGGTGGACTCCTCCACCCTCGCCCGGCGGCGTAGGCTGGAGCCATGTCCGTACAGACAGCAATCCCTCGGATCCGGACATGACGCGGCGGGTCGCCTTCCTCGTGTTCGACGGCGTGACCCTGCTCGACGTCAGCGGCCCGCTGGAGGTCTTCCACCAGGCCGGTCGGCTCGGCCACCCGTACCGGGCCGCGCTGGTCTCCCCGCTCGGCGGCACCGTCACCGCCTCCAACGGCGTGGCCCTGGCCGCCACCGCCGCACCGGAGTCCACCGGCCCGCTGGACACCCTGGTGGTCGCCGGCGCCGACCACCTCGCCGCCGAAGGGCCCGACGAGCCGCTGCTCGCCGCCGCGGCCGGCCTCGCCGAACGGGCGGAGCGGGTCGCCTCGGTGTGCAGCGGGGCGTTCGTCCTCGCCGCGCTCGGCCTGCTCGACGGCCGCCGCGCCACCACCCACTGGCGCCACGCCCGGGCGCTCGGACTGCGCCACCCCCGCGTCCGGGTCGAACCCGACGCCCTGCACGTGCGCGACGGGCGCTACCACACCAGCGCGGGCATCAGCGCGGGCATCGACCTCGCCCTCGCCCTGGTCGAACACGACCACGGCGCCGACACCGCCCGGTCCATCGCCCGTGAACTCGTCGTCTTCATGCAGCGCCCCGGCGGCCAGTCCCAGTTCTCCACCGCGCTGGCTACCCCGCCCGCCCGCAGCGAGCTGCTGCGCACCCTCACCGACGCCGTCCTCGCCGACCCGGCCGCCGACCACAGCCTGCCCGCGATGGCCGCCACCGCCGCCGTCAGCAGCCGCCACCTGACCCGGCTCTTCCAGGCCGAACTGCACACCACCCCCGCCCGCTGGGTCGAGCGCGTCCGGCTGGACCGCGCCCAGCAGCTCCTCCTCGACGGACACGGCGTCACCGCCGCCGCCCGCCGCAGCGGCCTGGGCAGCGACGAGACCCTCCGCCGCGCCTTCGCCCGGCACCTGGGCACCACCCCCACCGAGTACCGCCGCCGCTTCACCAGCACCGGCTGACTCCGATAAAGGGCGCCGGCGTTCACCCGGGTCTCGACCCACGTCCCGGAGATCGCCCCGCCCGCCGGCTTCACCTTTGATCTCCCAGGATGCTCCGGCCTTCAGGCCGGGGAGGAATGGGGGCTTGGCCCGGAGCCGCGAAGCGCCGCAGTGATCTTCGGGTGTTCGGACGTGGGCCGTTGTCAGTGCCTGTCGGTAGGTTGGTCTGGTGCATCTTCGGTACTCCTATCGTGTCTATCCGACGGCGGGTCAGCGCTCCTTGCTGGCTCGGACGTTCGGGTGTGCGCGGGTGGTGTACAACGACGCTCTCGCGGTGCGGATGGAAGCCCGGAAGGGCGGGCGTCCGTATCCCAAGAGCACGGATCTTCAGAAGCTGGTGATCACGGCGGCGAAGAGGACCGCCGAGAGGGCGTGGCTGGCCTCGGTGGGTGTGGATCCGCTGATCCAGTCCCTGCGGGACCCGGACACGGCTTACCGGAACTTCTTCGACTCGGTGTCCGGCAAGCGCGTCGGCCGGTCGGTCGGTTTGCCCCGGTTCAAGTCGAAGCGTGATGGCCGACAGTCACTGCGCTTCACCCGCAACGGGTTCCGCATCCGGTCCAACGGGAAGCTGAACCTGGCGAAGATCGGCGACGTGCGGGTGAAGTGGTCGCGGGCACTGCCCGCCGATCCGTCGTCCGTGACGATCGTGCTGGACCCGTCCGGGCGGTACCACGCCAGCTTCGTGGTGGACGTCGAACCGGACCACCTGCCCGAGGTCGATGCCGAGGTCGGTATCGACCTCGGGCTCACCACCTACGCCGTCCTCTCCGACGGCAGCGTGATCGACAACCCCCGCTTCCTCCGCACAGCGGAGAAGAAGCTCAAGGCCGCGCAGCGGGAACTGTCCCGCAAGGCCAAGGGCTCGAAGAACCGGGCGAAGGCCCGTCTCAAGGTCGCCAAGGCGCACGCCAAGGTGGCCGGCACCCGCATGGACTGGCTGCACAAGCAGACCACCAGGATCATCCGCGAGACACAAGCGGTGTACCTGGAGGACCTCAACGTGCGCGGCCTCGCGAGGGGCCGGCTGGCCAAGTCCGTCCACGACGCCGGATGGTCCACCTTCCGGCGTCTGCTCGAAGAAAAAGCAGCCCGGTACGGGCGGCACGTCGGCATCGTGGACCGCGCGTTCCCGTCCTCCCAGCTCTGCTCGGAGTGCGGACACCGCGACGGACCCAAGCCGCTCGCGGTGCGCGAGTGGGCCTGTCAGGCGTGCGGTGTGCTCCATGACCGTGACCTCAACGCTGCTCGCAATATTCTGGCCGCCGGGCAGGCGGACAGGCTAAACGCCCCTGGAGGGCTGGCAAGACCTGGCGTGGCGATCCCACGCCAGGCACGGCCCGCTGAACGGGGAACCCACCTCGGCGACCTGCGGACCACGGGTGTCCGTGCCGCAGGCGCGGGAGGAATCCCCGTCCTTTAGGGCGGGGAGGATGTCAACTTCAACCAGTTCCTGGTCGACGCCGAGGAACCGCTGATCTTCCACACCGGGATGCGGCAGCTCTTCCCGGCCGTCTCGGAGGCGATCAGCCGGGTGGTGCCGCTGGAGCGGCTGCGCTGGGTGACCTTCGGGCACGTCGAGGCGGACGAGTGCGGGGCGATGAACGAGTTCCTGGCGGCCGCGCCGCACGCGCAGGTCGCCCACAACACCCTGGGCTGCCTGGTCTCGCTGAACGACCTGGCCGACCGCCCGCCGGTGCCGATGGACGACGGCGAGGTGCTGGACTCCGGACGCGCTGGAGGAGCGCTTCGGCCCGGAGTCGGAGTTCGTCGGCCTGCCGAGCGTGCTGGCGGACCCGCACCCCTGAGGCCGCGGGGGCATCAGTCCGTCAGGGTGATCCGGATGCCGATGGTGCCGCGCTCGCCGCGCCGCAGCCGGCTGCCGAGCAGGGTGAGCACGCCGAGCAGCCCGTACTTCTGCCGCAGCAGGGTGCGGTAGGCGGCGGTGCGCTCGGGGGTGAGGAGTTCGGCGGTGGCCGGGTACTGCTCGCCGGTCGGTCGGCCCTTGACGTCGCAGGGGCCGACCAGGACGTCGGCCCGGTTGCGGATCCGCTTGACCTTCCAGGAGTCCATGACGGTCCAGACGCCGAGCGCCTCCCCGTCCCGGACCACCCACACCGGGGTCGGCACCGGGGTGCCGTCCTTCTTGTAGGTGGTGACGAGCAGGTAGCTGCCGGAGGAGAGGCTGACGATCCGGGCGAGCCGGTCCGCTGCGGCGGGGTCGGGCGTGGTCATGGCCGAGAGTCTACGAGGTCGGAGGCCTGCGCCGGGTCACCAGAACCGGGCGAGGGCGCTCTGCCGGAACGGCTCCGGCGAGATGCTGAGCTCCCCGGCGAACGGCCGGTCCAGCACCAGGACGAGCAGCAGGCTGAAACCGATCAGCGCGGCCACCGAGCCGACGAACAGTAGCCGCGCCCGCCGGGCGGGGACGCCGTACAGCAGGGACAGCAGCACGATCGCCACCGCTCCGCCGACGATCAGCACCTGGAGCAGGACGGGCAGTTCGGAGCCGCTCGCGTTGATCCGGTCCCGGCGCCGGCCGGCCACCTCGTTGAGGCTGTCGAGCGCCTTCGCGTAGAAGGCCTGCTCGGACTGCGACTGCGGCTCGTACCCGAGCAGCGCCCGGTACATCGCGTCGACCTCCGTGCCGGTGGCCGTGAACTCGCCGCGGCCGGCCTTCATCAGCGGCCACTGCCGCTCGACCACGACGTGCACGTAGCCGCCGACCGACGCGGTGACGGCGTCCTGCGGCCCGGGCGGGAAGGCGGCGGCGTCGCGGGCGATCTGCGAGACCGCGGTGGCCTCGGCGGAGACCACCTTCTGGGTGTCCTGCAGCTCGGTCCACAGGTTGACGATGACGAAGGCCAGGATGAGGCCGTAGATCGCGCCGAAGATGCCGAGCACCACGCCGACCATGTCGTTGTTCCCGCCCCGGGCGAGGGCCGGGGACCAGCGGCTGACCAGGACGCTCCCGGCCAGCGCCAGCAGGACGGACCCGCCGACCACCAGCAGACCGAGCCAGGCGGTGGACAGGTGGTTCAGCAGCCACAGCTCCATGGTCGGAACCGGGGTCAGCCGTCCCGGCGGGGGCGGGTGCCGCGGAGGAGGGCGCGGGCGCGGCGGGTGAGGCGGCGGCCGGCCCGGCCGCCGACGCCGGTGGCGCCGATCCGGCGGGCGCCGGTGCGGCCACCGGCAGGCGTGGCGGCCGCGGGCGCGGTGGTGGCGGTGCGGGCGGTGGACGGGGAGCTGGACGGGGTGGTGCGGCGGCGGGCGGCGGTGCGGGCGGTGCCCCAGACGGCGAGGCCGGTGGCGACCGCGGCGCCGGTCCAGAGGGCGGGGGCGAGGACGGAGTCGTTGCCGAAGGCGGGGGTGCGGGACCAGGGCGGCAGGTCGGCCTCGGCGGCGGCCTGCGGGGCGCCGTCGGCCGGAGTGCCGTCGGTGCCCCCCGCACCGCCCGTACCGCCCGCGCCGCCGCCGGAGCCCTTGGCGCCCTTCGGGGCGCCGAGGTCCTCGACCAGCTGTCCGACCGGCTGGACCTTGCCCGCGGCCGCGAAGCCCCAGTCGAGCAGGCTGGCGGCCTCGTCGTAGACCTTGCCCTGTGCCTCGGGGTGCATCACGGTCACCAGCAGGGTGCGGCCGCCCCGCTCGGCGGCGCCGGTGAAGGTGGCGCCCGCGTTGGTGGTGTAGCCGTTCTTGACGCCGATCAGGCCGGGGTACTTGCCGAGCAGCCGGTCGGTGTTGGCGATGTCGAAGGCGGTGCGCTGCCCGGTGGCCTTGTCGAGTCCGCCGGGGAAGCGGGCGGTGCGGGTGGCGCAGTAGGAGCGGAAGTCGGCGTTGCGCAGCCCGGCGCGGGCGAACAGGGTGAGGTCGTAGGCGGAGGAGACCTGGCCGTCCATGTCGTAGCCGTCGGGGGAGACCACCTTGGTGTCCCGGGCCTGGAGGGACTGGGCGCGGGTCTGCATCTCGCCGACGGTCTGCTGGACGCCGCCGTTCATGTGGGCGAGGACGTGCACGGCGTCGTTGCCGGAGCTGAGGAAGACGCCCCGCCAGAGGTCCTCGACCCGGTACGGCAGGTTCTCCTTGACGCCGACCAGGCTGCTGCCGACGCCGAGGTCGGCGAGTTCGGCGGGGGTGACCTGGTGTTCCGTGGCGCGGTCGAGCTTGGGCAGCACGGTGTCCGCGAACAGCATCTTGAGGGTGCTGGCCGGGGGCATCGGCCGGTGGACGTCCTTGGCGGCGAGCACCTCGCCGGTGCCGGCGTCGGCGATCAGCCAGGAGCGGCCGGTCAGTTCGGCGGGCAGGGCGGGGGCCCCGGCCAGCGGCGCGACCTGGACGGCCGGGCGGCCGAGCCGCTCGCCGCCGACGGTGGAGGCGGCGGCGTCCTGGGCCAGGGCCGCGGGGGCGCCGGCGGCGAGCACCAGGGCGGAGGCGGCGGAGGCGGCCGCGACCCTGGCGACGGACGGTGGTTTCTGCTGCACACGCTTTGGCTGCACACCGCGAACGTACCGGCGCCGCCGTCGGGCCGCCGCGCCTGCTGCTCCGTCCGGAGGGAGGGCGGGGTGCGACTGCTTGTGCGACTTCGGGCGCGGCCTCGGGCGCGACTTTGGTCAACGCCGGTCGCGCCGAAAGTCGGTTGGGCGCGGGCCCGCGGCTTCCTAGGCTCGGGGGCATGAAGACCCTGCTCGGTTACCTCGGTTTCGTCCTGATCCTGGGCGGTGGCACCGGCCTGCTGGCCGACCACCTCGGGGGCTTCCGGCTGTTCGGCTTCGTCCGCTTCCTGGTCCCGGACGGCCACGAGACCGCCGGGTACGCCGTGCTGCTGGTGCTGGGCGCCCTGCTCGCCATCCCCTCCGCCCGGCGCGGCTAGGCGCCCGCGGCCACGCCGTCGAGCAGGACGGCCAGGCCGGTGCGGAAGGCGTCCGCGCCGTTGTCCTCCGGGCTGCCGCCGGCGGCGCTCTGCAGGGCGGTCAGCAGGGGGAAGCGCCGGGGGAAGTCCGGTGCCAGCTCGGCGAGCCGGGCGGAGCGGGCGGTCCACCAGTCCTCGTCCGTGACGCCGGTGGCGGCCGCCGCGCCGCGGGCGTCGGCGGTGGTGGCGGCCGTGCCGCGGACGAACTGCCAGAGCGCGGCGACGGCCCCGCGCAGCCGCCCGGGGGCCAGTTCGGCCGGTTGCAGGGCGGTCAACAGGTGCTCCATGGCGGCGAGTTCGGCCGGGCCGAGGACGGGGCGGGCCTGCGAGACCTGGAGCACCCAGGGGTGGCGCAGGTAGCAGGCGTACAACTCCTCGGCCCAGGCGGTGACGGCGGCCCGCCAGTCGTCGAACGCCGCCGGTGCGGCGGGGAGTTCGGCGAGCACCCGGTCGTGCATCAGGTCGAGCAGTTCGGCCTTGCCGGGCACGTAGGTGTAGAGCGCCATCGCGGTGCGGCCGAGCCGTTCGCCCACGGCGCGCATCGACAGGGCGGACATCCCTTCGGCGTCGGCCACCGCGATTCCGGCGGACACGATCGCGTCCACACTCAGGCCCGGTTTCGGGCCGCTGCGCCCGGTGCGCGGTTCGGCGGGGCGGCCCCACAGCAGGGCGAGCGAGCGGTGGGCGTCTCCCTGCCCGGCGTAGACGGTCATCCCGACATCTCCTTATGGCGTAAAGTATCCTCGCGGCGGCAACTCTTTATGCCGTAAGTTATCAGGATTCCGCAGCGAAGGGGTTTCACGATGACACTGCCCGTCACCCTCCTGGAGGTCGTCGCGGTCGAGCGGATCACACCGCGCACCGCCCGGGTCGCCTTCGAGGCGCAGGCCCTGGACGACACCGTGGGCACCACGCCCGACCAGCAGCTCAAGCTCTGCTTTCCGCGCCCCGGGCAGCGCGAGCCCGTGCTGCCCGCCCGGCAGGACGACCCGATGGGCTGGTACCAGGCCTACCTGGCGGTCCCCGAGGCCGAGCGCCCGGTGCTGCGCAGCTTCACCCTGCGCCGCCGGCACCCCGGCACCCGGCGGATCGAGGTCGACTTCGTGCTGCACGGCGACACCGGCCCGGCCGCCTCCTGGGCGCTGCGCGCCGCGCCGGGGGACCGGCTCGGCATGGTCGGCCCCTCCGCGCTGTACGCCCCGCCGGTCCCGTTCGCCGAGGTCGCGGCCGCCGCCGACCAGGTGCTGCTGGCCGGCGACGAGTCCGCGCTGCCGGCCATCGCGACGCTGGTCGAGGCGCTGCCCGAGGGGGTGCGGGCGCGCGCCTGGATCGAGGTCGCGGACCGGGCGGAGCGTCAGGAACTGGTGAGCCGGGCCGCACTGGAGGTGCGGTGGCTGTACCGCGACGGCGCGGCGCCGGGCAGCCTGCTGGTCGAGGAGTTCCGGCGCGCCGGGCGCCCGGCCGGGCGGCCGTTCGTCTGGCTGGCCGGGGAGGCGGGGGCGGTGCGGGCGCTGCGCCGGTGCCTGGTGGAGGAGTACGGGGTGCCGAAGGAGTCCGTCGACTTCACCGGCTACTGGCGGCACCGGTTGACCCAGGACGACGCGCCGACGGCCGAGGACCTGGCGGACGCCCGGGAGCGGCTGGCCGCCTCGTCCTGATCGATCGTCTCCGAACGGGCCTTTCCGGAGGGCCCGTTCGGAGCGGGCGGCCGGAATAGGGGGACGGATGAACTCTCCGGCCGCTCCGTTCGTTCTGCTTGTCGATCCGGTTGCCGTGCGTTGTTTCGACGGCCGTCGACGGGGAAGAAGTGTCGCGGTGTCGACAAAGAGGCAGTGGGTGGGCAGGGGTGGCGATGTTTCGCCAGTGTCCAGAGTTCGCCACTGACGTTTTTGCTGCTGCGGCGGGCTGTTTTGACCGTCCCTGACCGGCTCTGATCGGTGAAAAAGGGGCGGATGACGCCGGATTTATACTGTGTATTTTACTTTCTGATGGTCATTTTTACTTTCTGATGGGGTTTTAACCCCTTGTCGTGGTCGTGTCGGATGCGCTGGAATGCGACCGCTGTCGGGACGCGTGGTCCGGAGCAACCACGCGTCCGACCAGGATCCGCGTAGGCTGGACCGTGCAACCTGACGTCGCATCAGACGAAAGGATGTCCATTGATCGGCTGGCGCAAGACCCAGCTAGCAGCCGCCGTCACCGTCACCGCCGCGTCCATGGTCCTGAGCATCGGGACCATCGCGAGCGCCGCCCCGACCCAGGATCCGCAGAACGCCCAGGCGGCGTCCTCGGACGGGTCGCCGGCACCGGTGATCGTGATCCTTAAGGACCAGATAGCGGACGCCCCGGCCGACCACGGTCACCTCGGCGCCCGTGAGCAGAAGACCGCCAGCGCGCAGAAGCCGCTGCTGGACAAGGTCAAGGCCAACGGCGGCACCAACGTCAAGAGCTTCGTGGTCGGGAACGCCTTCTCCGCCACGGTCAGCCCGGCCGAGCGCGCGTCGCTGCAGTCCGACCCGGCGGTCGCCGCCGTGGTTGCGGACACCCAGGTCCAGGTGGCCCCGGTCGCCTCGACCACCGCGAAGAAGGCGGACACCGCGGCCGCGGCGTCCGGCAAGTCCGGCGACGGTTCGCAGGCCGTTTCGGGCAGTAACGGCCAGGGTTCCCAGGAGAACGCGACCAACACGGTCTGCCCCTCCGACCCGTCCAAGCCGCTGCTGGAGCCCGAGGGCCTCTACTCGGTCCGCGCCTACAGCGGCAACGGCAACCCCGGTGTGGAGAACCTCTCCACCGGCAAGGGTGTCAAGGTCGCCTACATCGCCGACGCGCTCGACCCGAACAACCCGGACTTCATCCGGGCCGACGGTTCGCACGCCGTGGTCGACTACCAGGACTTCTCGGGTGAGGGCTGGAACGCGCCGAGCGGCGGCGCCGAGGCCTTCGGCGACGCCTCGGCGGTCATCGCCCAGGGCCGTCAGACCTACGATGTCTCGCAGTTCGTCAACGCCTCGCACCCGCTGCCGGCCGGCTGCAACATCCACATCCGCGGCCTCGCCCCGGACGCCGACCTGGTCGCCCTGAAGGCCGGCGGCGAGATGATGTCCAACTCGTCGATCCTGCAGTCCATCGACTACGCGGTGCGGGTCGCCCACGTGGACGTGCTGAACGAGTCCTTCGGTGGCAACGTCACCCCGGACAGCGGCGCCCACGACACCATCGCGCTCTTCAACGAGCAGGCCGTCAAGGCCGGTGTCACCGTCGCCGTCTCCACCGGTGACGCGGGCCTCAGCGGCACCATCGGCACCCCGGCCACCGACCCGTACGTGATCTCGGTCGGCGCGTCGACGGACAACCAGAACTACCAGCAGACCGGCTACGCGGCCTCCAAGTTCTCCAACGGGACCTGGAGCAACAGCCGGATCTCCGCGCTCTCCTCGGGCGGCTTCACCATGGCCGGCCGGACCCTCGACCTGGTCGCGCCGGGCGAGTCGGACTGGGCGCTGTGCACCGCGGACACCACCAAGTACGCGGACTGCACCAACTACAACGGCAAGGGCACGAACATCCAGCCCTTCGGCGGCACCAGCCAGGCCGCCCCGTTCGTCACCGGTGCCGCGGCCCTGGTCATCCAGGCCTACCGCGACACCCACGGCGGCGACTCGCCGTCCCCGGCGCTGGTGAAGAAGTTCATCACCGGCACCGCCACCGACCTCGGCGTCCCCGCCGAGGAGCAGGGCGCCGGTCTGCTGAACGTCCGGGCCGCCGTCGAGGCCGCCCGCGGCTACGACGACGGCGACGGCACCGACGGTGCCCGCACCGTCGTGGTCAACACCGGCCAGCTGAACATCTCCGGCACCCCCGGTTCGACCCACACCGCCGACGTCTCCGTCACCAACACCAGTGACGAGCCGCAGTCGGTGAGCGCCACCACCCGCAGCTTCGCGCCGCTGGCGAACAACCAGCAGGTCGTCAAGCTGGACTCGGCCTCGACCGACACCTTCAAGTACGCCACCAACGGTGCCGACTGGGTGCAGAAGCAGGTCAAGTTCACGGTTCCGGCCGGTGCCGACCGCCTCGCGGCGTCGATCGCCTGGCACGGTGGCCCGAACCCGGTCACCAACGGCCCCGTGGTCCGCATGACGCTGCTCGACCCGTCGGGCCGCTTCGAGACCAACACCCGTCCGCAGGGCGGCGCCACCCCGGCCAACTTCGGCCTGGTGGACGTCCCGCACCCGGTCGCCGGCGACTGGACCGCGGTCTTCTACACCCCGGCGGGCAAGGCCGGTTTCACCGGCGACGTCCAGTTCGGCACCTCCACCCAGCGCGCGGTCCCGGCCGGCGCGGTGAGCCCGAACACCACCGACCTGCAGCCCGGTGAGACCAAGACCCTCAAGGTCCAGCTCACCACCCCGGCCACCAGCGGTGACAGCAGCGAGGCGGTCCTCGTCTCCGGCTCGAACGGCAACACCACCAGCGTTCCGGTCGTGCTGCGCAGCCTCGTCCCGGTCAAGGACGGCAAGGGCACCTTCACCGGCACCATCACCGGTGGCAACGGCCGCGGCTCCTCGCCGACGCAGATGTTCGCCTACGGCTTCGACGTCCCGAAGGGCCAGAAGGACCTCCGGGTCGGCGTCACCGTCGCCAAGGACGCGAACCTGTTCATGCAGGGCGCCCTGATCAGCCCGAACGGCACCCCGATCGACATCGAGGGCAACACGCTGTTCGACGCCCAGGGCAACCTGACCGGTGCGGCCAACGGCGTCTCGGCCACCACGGTCAACCCGGCCGAGGGCCACTGGCGCTTCGTCCTGAACGTGCTCGGCCCGGTCAGCGGCCAGGAGCTCGCCCAGGACTTCGCCGGCACCATCGCGTTCAACCAGAACCAGGCCACCGCGGCCGGGCTGCCGAACGACGGCAAGACCAAGCTCGCCGCCGGCAAGCCGGTCAGCGTCACGGTGAACTACACCAACAACACGGTCGCCACCCAGTCGATCGCGGCCGACGGCCGCCTCGACAAGCGCGTCGACCTGCCGCTGGTGCCGCAGGGTGCCTCGGCCAGCGTCAACCTGCCGCTGAGCCTGACCTCCTCGGTGCCGAGCTTCCTGGTGCCGCCGAGCACCGACCAGCTCAAGGCCGTGGCGGCGTCCTCGACGCCGGCGCAGATCGAGCTGAGCGCCACCACCGCCTCGCCGGACCTCTTCGGTGACCTCAAGAAGGCCCAGGACGGCTCGGCCATCTCGGTGGCCACCTCCAAGGGCTCGGCGGAGCAGCCGATCGTCCCCGGCTCCTGGAGCACCTTCGTCCAGCAGATCGGCCCGTTCGGCACCGCCGGCGCGCCGAAGGGCACCTCCACCATCACCGCCACCGCGCACACCCTGGCGTTCGACCCGGCGCTGACCTCCAGCACCGGTGACCCGTACGCCGCCGCGGTGAACGCCACGGCCGCGGCCGCCACCCCGGTGACCGTCGCCCCCGGCGCCACCGGCTCGCTGCAGGTGACCGTCACCCCGACCGGCCCGAAGGGCAGCACGGTCAAGGGTGTGCTCTACCTGGTGTCCGGCCCGACCTTCGTGCCGACCGCCAACAACAGCGTGGGCACCACCGGTGCGGTGCTCGCGGCGATCCCCTACAGCTACACGGTGAACTGACGCTCAACCAGTTCAGCGCGCGAGCCTGAGGCCGAGGCCGTCCCGGAGTTCCGGGGCGGCCTCGGCTGCTTTCCGCTCCGCGTCGGTTGCCTGCTTCCGGTCGGAGGCGGAACCGCCGGGGTTGGCGGCCGGTGGAGCCGGGCAGGAGGGTCGCAGGGGGGCCGTTCGGGCCCTGCGGAGCGGACCGGGAGCGGGAGTTGTTCGAGGCGATCAAGCACAGTCACGTCGAGGTGAACGGCGTCCGGCTGCACCTCGCGGAACAGGGTGAGGGGCCGCTGGTCCTGCTGCTGCACGGCTTCCCGGAGAGCTGGTACTCCTGGCGGCACCAGTTCGCGCCGCTCGCCGAGGCCGGGTACCGGGTCGTCGCCCCCGACCAGCGCGGGTACGCCCGCAGCGCGCAGCCGGAGGCCGTGGACGCGTACACCCTGCTGCACCTGGTCGGTGACGTCACCGCGCTGATCGGCGCGCTGGGGGCCGAGCGGGCCGTGGTGGTCGGGCACGACTGGGGCGCGCCGGTCGCCTGGGCCACCGCCGCGCTGCGGCCGGACCTGGTGCGCGGGGTCGCCGGACTGAGCGTGCCGCCGCTGCCGGTGGGCGGGCCGCCGCCGCTCACGGCCGCCCGGGAGAACTTCGGCGAGGGCTTCTACCAGATCTACTTCCAGGAGCCCGGCCGGGCCGACGCCGAGCTGGCCGCCGACGTCCGGACCAGCCTGCGGCGCATCCTGTGCGGCATCCAGCCGGACGGCAAGCCGCGCGCGTGGATCGTCCCCGAGGGCAAGAAGCTGCTGGACACCGTCCCGGAGCCGGAGCGGCTGCCGGACTGGCTCACCGAGGCCGACCTCGACGTCTTCGAGGCCGACTACGCGACCCACGGCGAACGGGCCTTCACCGGCGGCCTCAACTGGTACCGCAACCTGGACCGCAACGCCGAACTGCTGGCCGCCTTCGCCGGGGTGACGGTCGACGTGCCCGCGCTGTACGTGGCCGGCGAGCGGGACCTGGTCAACGCGATGGTGCCGCCGGAGGCCCTGGCCTACCTGCTGGGCCGGCTGCCCCAGCTGCGCGGGCACGTCCGGCTGCCGGACACCGGCCACTGGACCCAGCAGGAGCGCCCGGCCGAGGTGACCGAGGCCCTGCTGGACTTCATCGCCGGCCTGGACAAGTAAGGGCCCCGCCATCGACAAGTCGGGGAACCTCGCCCGGATCGAGGAGTGCGGGTACCTCATCCCCACCACCCGCTGACCGCAGGCCACCCCGCCTGACGGCCTCCGTGCTGTCCGGGTGACCCTACCGGCGACCCCGGTCGCCCGTCTGCTCCGGCCCTCAGACCGGCAGCAGGCGGGCGATCAGTTCGCCGAGGCGGCGGGCGTTGCGGCAGGAGTGCATCTCCACCACGTCCGCGTACGTCAGGGCGGCGGAGTCGCCGGTCGTCCAGAGGGCGGGGCGTTCGGGGTTGAGCCAGAAGACCCGGCGGGCCCGGGCGGCGATCCGGCGCAGGGCCTCCGGGTTGGGGTCGCGGTGGTTGTTGCGGGCGTCGCCGAGGACGAGCACGCAGGTGCGGGGGCCGACGGCGTCCAGGTGGTGCTCGGCGAACTCGCCGAGCGCGGAGCCGTAGTCGCTGTTGCCGTGGTAGCCCATGACCTTCGCCTCGGCGAGGATGCGCGCGGCGAGGTGGGCCGGGTCGCCCTGGCCCCGCCGCAGCAGGTCGGTGACCTCGGCGGTGCGGTTGACGAAGGCGAACACCCGGACCTTGCTGAACTGTTCGCTCATCGCCTGCACCAGCAGCATGGTGAAGTCGGCGAAGCCCGACACCGAGCCGGAGACGTCGCACAGCAGCACCAGCTCCGGCCGGGCCGGGCGGCGCAGCCGGTACGCCGGGCGCAGCGGCACCCCGCCGGTGCCGAGCGAGCGCCGCAGGGTGCGGCGCAGGTCGATCCGGCCGCGGGCGGCCCGGCGGCGCCGGGCGGCCAGCCGGGTGGCCAGCTTCCGGGCCAAGGGGTGGACGGTGCGGCGCAGTTCGGCGAGCTGCTCGCGGCCGGCGAACAGGAAGTCGATCCGGTCGACGGTGGGGGCGACGGCGCGCTCCGCGATCCGCTCGGCGCCGCGCAGTTCGGCGACCCGGCGGCGGGCCTCGGCGGAGACCTGGGCGCGGAAGTCCTGGATGCGGCGGCGGATCTCGTCGGCGAGGACGCGGTCGGAGAGGTCGTCCGTGCCCTGTTCCCGCAGGCCGGCCAGGATCCGGGCGAGCAGGGTCTCGGGGGCGAGCCGGCCGAGGGCCTGGTGGGCGGACCAGCCGTCCGAGCCGGGCGTGCTGCCGGTGCCGTACCGGCCGAAGGCCTCGACCACCTCGCCGGCCAGGCGGGCCTGGGCGGCCCGGTCGTCGGCGGCCAGGGCGGTGGCGAGGCGCTCGCGCAGCCGGTCGCGCAGCGGGTCGGGGCGGCCGAAGCGCGGGGGGTCCTGGGTGTCGTCGGTGGGTTCCGAGCCGCGCAGGGCCTCGGGGGTGCCGACGCCGAGCGGGAAGAACAGGTCGAAGGAGGCGTCGAAGACCGCCCGTTGGCCGTCCGAGCGCAGCAGGGCGGCGGCCAGTCCGGCCCGCATCTGCTCGCGGTCGGCGAAGCCGAGCACGTCGAGCACGGCGGCGGCGTCCACCGTCTCGGCCGGGCCGATCCGCAGGCCGTGCCCGCGCAGCGCGCGGACCAGGCCGGTCAGCCGCGCGGCGGTGTCGGCTGCGCCCGCGGCGGTGTCGGCGCCCGACGGGGGCGTGGTCACGCGAGGGTGAGCTTCTGGGCGGCCTTGCGGACGTCGTCCTGGTGCTTGAGGATCACCCCGAGGGTGTCCTGGACGACCGCGTCGTCCAGGGTCTCGGCGCCCAGCGCCAGCAGGGTGCGGGCCCAGTCGATGGTCTCGGCGACCGAGGGCGCCTTGCGCAGGTCCATCGCGCGCAGCGCGCCGACCACCCGGACCAGCGAGGCGGCCAGCGTCTCGTCCAGGCCGGGCACCTTGAGCCGGACGATCCGGCGCTCCAACTCGGCGTCCGGGTAGTCGAGGTGGAGGAAGAGGCAGCGGCGGCGCAGCGCCTCGGAGAGCTCGCGGGTGGCGTTGGAGGTGAGCAGTACGAAGGGGCGGCGGCGCGCGGTGATGGTGCCGAGCTCGGGGACGGTCACCTGGAAGTCGCTGAGCACCTCCAGCAGCAGCGCCTCCACCTCGACGTCGGCCTTGTCCATCTCGTCGATCAGCAGGACGGTCGGCTCCTCGCCGCGGATGGCGGTCAGCAGCGGGCGGCTGAGCAGGAACTCCTCGCCGAAGATGTCGCCGCGGGCCTCGTCCCAGCCCTCGTCGCGGCCGGCGGTGATCCGCAGCAGCTGCTTGGCGTGGTTCCACTCGTAGAGCGCGCGGGCCTCGTCGATGCCCTCGTAGCACTGCAGCCGCACCAGCCGGGCCGCGCCCAGTTCGGCGACGGCCTTGGCGAGTTCGGTCTTGCCGACCCCGGCGGGGCCCTCGACCAGCAGCGGCTTGCCGAGCCGGTCGGCCAGGAAGACGGTGGTGGCCACGGCGGTGGAGGCGAGGTAGCCGGTGGCGGCGAGCCGTTCGGCGGTGTCCGCCACCGATGCGAAGAAGCCCGTGTCGTCGTTGTTGCCGTCGCTGCTGCCGCTGGCCATCCGACCCGCCCCGTTCCGCTCCGCCGCACCCGTCCCGTCGGGCCCGTGCGGCGCCACCCTACCGGCCGGTCACTTGCTTGTCCCGGGTTCGCCCGGGGGCGGTCGCGGTGGAGCGGCGTACGGCCCGGGGCCGTACGCCGCTCCTGCGTTCCGGTGGGTTCCGGTGGGTTCCGGTGGTGCGTTCCGGTGTGCCCGGGGGGTCAGTTGACCCAGAGGACCGGGCTGCCGGCGGCGGAGCTGTCGGTGACCGGGCCGTAGGTGGCGCTGAAGTAGCCGGTGGAGAAGCACAGGCCGGGGCCGGAGACCAGGTTGGCCGGCTGGTTGGCGAAGCCGATGCTGTTGTCGGTGTTGGAGGTGGAGCCGCTGATGCCGTTGGGGCTCTGGTAGACGCAACTGACCTGGCCCAGCAGGGTGTTCAGGACGACCGTGATGCCCACCGGGCCGGCGCTGGTGCCGTTGAGCGAGACGTTGCTGCCGGAGCCGGAGGTGACCGTGTTGGTGTACGGCAGGCTGGTGGCGGTGACGCTCTGCACGCTCATGACGCCGAAGACGCTCGAGGTGCAGGAGTCGAAGGACTGGCTGTTGAGCTGCTCGGTCGCGCTGCCGGGGGCGGCGGGGTTGGACGTGACGGTCGCGGAGAAGGAGGAGTTGGCACAGCTGACGCCGTTGCTGCTGCCGGGGCCGTCGGTGAAGGTCGCGGCGGTGCCGGAGGCCAGGTTGGCGACCAGGGTGTCGCCGACGGCGATGGCCGCGCCGCCGGCGCTGCCCTGGGTGAGGACGGCGGTGGCGTCGGCCTGGGCGGGTGCGACGGCGGCGCCGGTGAGGGCGATGGCGGCGAGGGATGCGGCTGCGAGCGTGCGACGGATGCGCATGAGGGTGCCTCTCTCCGTCCGGGGACGGGTGGGGGAATCCCCGCGTGCGGGTGTGGTGGTGTGCACGACGGGGGAGGTGCCTGGCGTACCGGGAGCTCCGACGGACCACGGGTGCGGGCGGGCCCGGCGCCACGGGCCCGCTCATGCGGTACGACGGTGTTCATGCGGTGCGGCGGTGCAGCGGTGCGGCGGTGGGGCGGTCCGGGCACGGCGGCACGGCGCGGAGCCGTGCGGACGTGCGGTCTCGCGGGGTGCACGTCGGCGGCTGCCACCACCGCGGGCCCGGCTCCCGCCCTGGTCCGGCGGCCCGGGCGGCTCGCCCGGGGTCGTCGGAACCCCTGGATCCGACCGGTGGCGGCCTGCGCGCCGAGCGATTGGAAACCTGGCAGTGTTGTAAACCCGACGTTACGTCAATGTCAATACAGGACACAGGAGTTGGTGATGGATCCCAAACGCCTCCGGAGTGCCGACCTGATCCTGCTGCCGGGTGCCCGGACCGGCCGGGATCCGGCCAGGTCGATCAAGCCGGGGCCGCGCCGGCAGCCCGCCGGAGTGGTCGCCGCGACCCAGCGCGAACGGCTGCTGGACGGCCTGGTCCGGACGGTCGCCGAACGCGGCTACCAGCACGCGACGGTGAGCGACATCTGCCGCGCGGCCGGGGTGACCAGGCCGGTCTTCTACGAGCTGTTCAGCGGCAAGGAGGACGCCTTCCTGGCCGCGCACCGGCACGGCACGGGCGTGGTGATCCGGCGGATGGCGGCGGCCTTCGCGGCCGAATCCGACTGGTGCGCCGGGATCCGGCAGGCGCTCGAAGCGATGCTCCAACTCCTCGCCGGGACACCGTCCTTCGCGACCATGGCGGTGATCGAGATCGAGGCGGTCGGCCCGGCCGGGCGGCGGGCGCGGGAGCAACTCCTGATCAGGTTCCGGGCGTTCTTCGCCGAGGTGCCCCAACTCCCTGGCGGCGTAGGGGTGCAGGAGACGGTCGACGCCGTGGTGGGCGGCGTCTACAGCGCGGTCTACCGGCGGATCTCCTCCGGCCGTACCGATCAACTGCCGGAACTGCTGCCGGTGTTGAGCATGTTCTGCCTGGCGCCCTTCCTCGGGCCGGCCGAGGCGGACCGTCGGCTGGGCGGCTCGGTCCGGAGGATCGGTGAAGATCCTTCGTGCACCCGTATTGACCCGGCGAATACCGGGCAGTAGCTTCCCAGTTACTCAACGCGCTCCGCCCGGATCCGCCCCGCTGCCGAGGGGCGGACCGCCCGGTCGGAGCGCGGAACGCTGTCCGCGCCAGGACAACGTGCCAGTGCCTGCACACCCAATCCATCCACAGGGAGCACACATGGCCATGTCCGAGGAAGCCGCCGCCGCGGCGGAAACCCCGCAGCCGCCGACCGGGACCAGAAGAGGCCGGGTCCGGATGAAGCGCTCCGCCCTGATGGCCGTACCGGCCGTCGCGGCCGGGGGCATCCTGATGGCCCTCACCGCCCAGGGCGTGCTCGCCGCGCAGTTCTCCATCTCCGGCATGCCGTTCACGATCACCGCCGACAAGCTCGACGGTGACGGCTTCGCCCAGTTCGGCTCGCTGGACCACATGATCCCCGGCAGCCCCAACCAGGGCCACACCGGCGGTCAGGTGCTGGTCGCGGTGTCGGCGATCAAGACCGCCGAGATCACCAGCCTGTGCCAGAGCGTGGACCTCGGCGGCGTCAACCTGGTGATCCGCGCGGGCGACAAGGGCACCCCGGTGGCCGCCTCCGACCTCACCACCGACTCCGATCTGCTGTCCGGCGACGCGGAGTTCAAGAACATCGAGATCGGCGGCGACGCCAGCACCTACACCAAGGCCGGCCCGGTCGGCGTGGGCGGCAAGGGCGTCTTCGGCCAGCAGGCCGACCACATCACGCTGACCCACCTCAACCAGCACAACTACGCGAGCACCGCCGTCGGGTTCAAGCTGCCCAACCTCCGGCTGAGCTTCAGCTCCAAGGGCTGCTGAACATGACGGAGTCCGTACCGGAGCCGACCGCGACCGGTGAGGGCGCCGCTGCGCGGACCGAGGAGGTGGCGGCCGCGGGGACGGCCGCCACCCCCTCCGCGACCGCCGCCCCCGTCGCCGGCCCCGCCGCCGCTCCCGCAGGAGCCGTCGCTCCCACCGGAGCCGCCGCGACCGCTGCGCCCGCGAGCCCCGCGGGCCCGGTCAAACGCGACTGGCGGGGGAAGCGGCCGTTCTGGGGCGGGCTGCTGGTGACGCTCGGCGGCGCCGAGATCCTGCTCACGCTGTGGGCCCCGCTGCCCCTCCTGCTGCACATCTCGCTGGTGGGCCTGGCCGGGTACCTGGTGCCGTCGGTGATGCTGCTGTGCGGCCTGTTGATCCTCTTCAACCCGACGCAGCGGCTGTTCTACTCCGTCCTCGCCGTGCTCGCCTCGCTGGGCAGCTGGGTGACCTCCAACCTGGGCGGCTTCCTGATCGGGATGCTGCTCGGGATCGTGGGCGCCTGCCTGACCTTCGGATGGCTGCCCGACCAGCCGCTGCGCCGTGGGAGGCAGCGGCGGGAGGACCGGCGCGCCGAGCGCCGGGCCGGGGCGGGCGCCGGGGCGGAGACGGCCGGGGTCTGAGCACATGGGTCTGAGCACACGCGTCTGAGGACAGGGGCCTGAGGGCAGGGGCCCGCCGGGAGTCATCGGCGGCGCCCCGCGCACCGGTGGTGGGAGAGCACCAGGTGCGCGGGGCGTTCCGCCCTGCCCGGGCGGTGCCGGTCAGATGGTGGAGGCGTCGATCACGAAGCGGAACCGGACGTCGCCGTCCAGCACCCGCCGGTACGCCTCGTTGATCTGGTCGGCCCGGATCAGCTCGATCTGCGCGGCGATGCCGTGCTCCCCGCAGAAGTCCAGCATCTCCTGGGTCTCCGGCAGCCCGCCGATCGCCGAACCCGCCAGCGAGCGGCGCCCGATGGCCAGCGGGAACGGGTGCAGGGTGATCGGCTTCTCCGGCACGCCGACCTGCACCAGGGTGCCGTCGACGCGCAGCAGACCGATGTAGGCGGTCAGGTCGAGGTCGGCGGAGACCGTGTTGACGATCAGGTCGAAGCTGCCCGCGAGCTCCTCGAAGGTCGCCGGGTCGGAGGTCGCCCGGTAGTGGTCCGCGCCGAGCCGAAGGCCGTCCTCGCGCTTGCGCAGCGACTGGCTGAGCACGGTGACCTCCGCGCCCATCGCGTGGGCCAGCTGCACGCCCATGTGGCCGAGCCCGCCCAGGCCGACGATCGCGACCTTCTTGCCCGGGCCGGCGCCCCAGTGCGCCAGCGGCGAGTACAGCGTGATGCCCGCGCACAGCAGCGGTGCGGCGGCGTCCAGCGGCAGGGCGTCCGGGATGCGCAGCGCGTACGCCTCGTCGACCACCAGCTCCGCCGCGTAGCCGCCGTAGGTCGGCCGGCCGTCCTTGCCGGTGGCGTTGTAGGTGAAGACCATGCCGCCCTCGCCGGTGCAGTACTGCTGGAGCCCGGCCCGGCAGTTGTCGCACTCCCGGCAGGAGTCGACGAAGCAGCCGACCCCGACCCGGTCGCCGACCCGCCAGCGGGTGACGCCCGGGCCGACCTCGCTCACCACGCCCGCGATCTCGTGGCCCGGGACCATCGGGAAGATGCCGTCGCCCCAGTCCTCGCCGACCTGGTGGATGTCGGAGTGGCAGATGCCGGAGTACCGGACGTCGATCAGGATGTCGTGCTCGCCGACGGTGCGCGTCGTGACGGTGGTCTTCGCCAGCGGGGCCTTGGGCCGCTGGGCGGCGTAGGCGGCGACGGTGCGGGTCGTGCTCGGTGTCGTCTCGTTCGTCATGCCCACCAGCCTGCGGCGGGGCGCGGGGCCCAACCAGACCCGAGCCCGTCGTACGAAAGCGGAGCGTACGCAGGCGGAGCATACGAAGGCTGGACGTAGGAAGGCCGAGCCTACGACCGGGCAACCTACGCACGGCAGTATCACCCTCGCCCGCCCCCCGGCGGCCCACCCCGTCCGCATACTGCAGTCATGGACCAGCGCACCGAACTCATCGAGTTCCTCCGATCCCGCCGCGCCCGGCTGCGGCCCGAGGACGTGGGCCTGCCGGAGGGCACCAGCCGCCGACGGGTGCCCGGACTGCGGCGCGAGGAGCTGGCCCAGCTCGCCGGAGTCAGCACCGCCTACTACACCCGGCTCGAGCAGGGCCACGGCGAGAACGTCTCCGCGGCCGTCCTGGACGCCATCGCCCGGGTGCTGCGGCTGGGACCGGCCGAGCGCGACCACCTCGGCCGGCTCACCGAACCCGCCCGCCGCCGCCCCGGCCGCGCCGCCAGCGCCCGCCCGCAGCGGGTGCGACCCGCGCTGCAGCAGCTGCTGGACTCGATGGACGCCGTGCCCGCGTACGTGCTCGGCCGACGGCTCGACATCATCGGCTGGAACCGGCTCGGCACCGCCCTGCTCGGCGACTTCGCGGTGATGCCGCCGGAACAGCGCAACATGGCCTGGCACGTCTTCCTCGACCCGGCCGCCCGGACGCTCTTCGAGGAATGGGAGGCCAAGGCCAGCGACATCGTCGGCCTGCTGCGGCTGGACGCCGGACGCTACCCGGACGACCCCGGGCTGGCCTCGCTGATCGGTGAACTCTCCCTCAAGAGCGAGGACTTCCGGCGCCTGTGGGCCACCTACCGGATCCAGGACAAGGGCCACGGCACCAAGCGGCTGCACCACCCGGTGGTCGGCCCCCTCAGCCTCCAGTACGAGACGCTCCGCCCGGCCGGGGACAGCGACCAGGTGCTGGTCGTCTACCACGCCGAGCCGGGCTCATCCTCCGCCGAATCCCTGCGGCTGCTGGCGAGTTGGGACGCCACCGAGCTGCGCGCCGAGGCCGGCGACCCGGCCGGGAGGACCACCGGGCAGGGCCGGTAGGCACTGCCTACCGGTAGCAGTAGGAGTCCGAGGAGGCGTCCCCGCCCGCCAGGTGGGTCTGGTGGACGCGCAGCCCCCGGAAGTCGGCGCCGTGTGGGAAGAACCGTTCGTCGATGCTGAGCCCGCCGGCCACCGGGTCGGCGTCCAGCTTCACCAGCCAGGGCTCGATGCCGTCCGGGTAGAACTGGTCGTCCCAGGCGCCGTAGAGGGAGTTGGTGAGGTAGAGCCGCCGCCCGTCCCGGCTGATCTCCACCATCTGCGGCGCCCCGCTCAACGGTCGTCCCGGCTCGGCCGGGTGCGGCGTCCGGGCGGCGATGCCGCCGAGGCGGACGGAGGAGGCCAGCCGGGGGTGGAAGGGGTCCGAGACGTCGTACTGGAACAACTCGCCGGTGCCCCAGGCCGACACGTACAGCCAGCGGTCGTCCACCGACAGGTTGATGTCGGTCACCAGTGGCGGCACCGACCCGAACGGCCGCAGCGCGGGCGGGAGTTGATCGGCGGAGGCGGGCTCGGCGGGGATCTCGATCACCTTGCGGGCGGTGAACGCCGGGCCGTCCCGGTACCAGAGCCAGACGGAGGAGGAGAGGTCCTCCACGTTCACCACCACCCCGGCGAAGCCCCACTCGGCCTGCGGGTCGTGCGCCGGGCGCAGCTCCAGCACCATCTGGTACTGGTCCCCGAGGTCGACCCGCTGGAGGTGCCGTCCGGTGCCCAGCTCCCAGAAGTGCAGCGCGTGCCCGTACTTGCGGGCGAGCAGCTGCTCGGGCAGCACCCCGTCCTCGACCATCCACGGGGTGCCCCACTCGCTGGTCACCCCGACGTTCGTGCCCAGGTGCCACCAGACGTCGTAGGCGAAGTGCTGCGGCCCGCGCTCCGTCTCCCAGGGGCGCAGCACCTCGAAGGTGGTGTGGTCCAGCAGCGCCACCCCGCCGGGCCCGTCCCCGCCCTCGCCCGAGCCCAGGCAGGACAGGAAGACCCCCTCGGGGCCGCAGTGCAGGGTGTGCGGCCGCGAGTAGCCCGACTTCGCCGCCAGCTCCTTCGCCTCGATCGTCTTGACCAGTCGGGGGCGCACCGGGTCCGGGCGGGTGTCCATCACGTGCAGCCGCGAGGAGCGCAGCCCCGGCAGCAGCAGGAACCGCCGCTCCGGGTTCTCGTGGCAGGCGTGGGCCAGGGCGCTGGAGCAGGCGTTCCACCCGAAGTGGTGCAACTCGTCGCCGAGGGTCGGCAGTTCGGCGAAGTTGAGGACCTTCCCGTAGTCCGGCGAGGCCGGATCGGTGTCCACGGTGAGCAGGGCATCCGGCCGCCGGGCCGATCGGTCGAACCCGGCCACGTACGCCAGCCGCTCCGGCGGCGCCGCGATCGCCTCGGCGGCCGAACGGTAGAGCGACGGATCGGTATGCCCGTGCTGCATGCAAACTCCCCAACTCGCCGTGTCTGTCCGGGAAGCGTTCCACATGACCACCGGCGCACAGCAGGCGCACGGGAAGCGGCCGGGAGGCGGCCGGGAGGCGCGGACGGGCGCCGCGGCCGCGCCGCCCGGGCGGGTGCCCGGCCTCCGCCGCGCGGGGCGGGGCTACCGGCCGGTATGGTCGGGGGCGGAACGGGTGGTGACCTGCCGAAAAGGGCGGGCGGAGCAGAGGGACGGGTGCGGCGGCAGATGGAGTTTCGGGAAGACATCCTGGGTGCCCCCTACGAGGCGGCCGAGCTGACGCTGCGGCCCGACGAGGAGGGGGCGGTCTGCGCGACCCTGGTGCGGCGGGTGGTGCCGGGGGCGGAGCGGGCGGTGCTGTACGTCCACGGGTACAACGACTACTTCTTCCAGACCAACCTGGCCGACCACTACACCGCGCTCGGGTTCTCGTTCTACGGCCTGGACCTGCGCAAGTACGGCCGCTCGCTGCGCCCGCACCAGTCCCCGAACTTCGTCCGCGACCTCGCCGAGTACGACGAGGAGATCGACGAGGCGGTCCGGATCATCCGGGAGGTGGACGGGCACCGGCAGCTGCTGCTGAACGGGCACTCCACCGGCGGGCTGGTCGGCGCCCTGTGGGCGGGCCGCCGGGCCGGGCGCGGGGTGGTGGACGGGCTGTTCCTGAACAGCCCGTTCCTGTCGATGCCCGCCGGGGCGGCCGTGCGGACCGCGGGCGGGCCGGTGGTGACGGCGCTCGGGCGGATGAAGCCGACCCGGATCCTGCCCTCCTCGCTCAACCCGCACTACACCCACAGCCTGCACAAGGACCACAAGGGCGAGTGGGACTTCGACCTCGCCCTCAAGCCCGCCGAGGGCTTCCCGCTGTACGCGGGCTGGCTGGCCGCGATCCACCAGGGGCACCGGCAGCTGCGGCACGGGCTGGGCATCGACGTGCCGGTGCTGCTGATGGCCTCGACGAAGTCGGTCTCCACCACCAAGTGGCACAACGCCCTGCACCACGCGGACGGGGTGCTGCGCGCCGACGACATCGCCGCGCAGGGGCCCAGGCTGGGCGGGCACGTCACGGTGGTACGGATCGAGGGCGGCATGCACGACCTGGTGCTCTCCGGCGAGAAGGCCCGCACCGAGGTGTTCGCCGAACTGGACCGCTGGCTCGAGGCCTACCTGGACGTGCGCCCGGTGGGGGAGCCCGCGTGACGGACGAGCCGGTGCGGGACGAGTCGGAGGCAGAGGCAGAGGCGGACGAGCCGGTGCCGGTCGGCCGGCGCACCGACCTCGGCTTCGCCAAGCTCATGCCCGACATCGACCGGGACGGCGGCTGGCTGCTCACCCTGGACGGCACCCCGCAGTCCTACGTCGACCTCGCCGACCCGACCCACCTGGAGTTCGAGTACACCCGCCGGCTCGGCCACCTCGCCGACGCCCTGGCGCCCGCCGGCCGCCCGCTGGACGTGCTGCACCTGGGCGGCGGCGCGCTCACCATGCCGCGCTACCTGGCCGCCACCCGGCCCGGCTCGCGCCAGCGGGTGGTGGAGGTGGACGGGCCGCTGCTGGAGCTGGTCGCCGAGCACCTGCCCTGGCAGGGCCCGGGCGCGGACGTCACGGCGACGGTCGGCGACGCCCGGGAGGCGCTGGCCGCCACCCCGGCCGACTCGCAGGACCTGCTGATCGCGGATGTCTTCCACGGCTCCCGCACCCCGGCGCACCTCACCTCGGTGGAGTTCCTGCGCCTCGCGGCGACGGCGCTGCGCCCCGGCGGCTGCTACGCGGCCAACCTGGCGGACGGCCCGCCGCTGGCCTTCGCCAAGGCCCAGGCGGCCACGGTGCGGGCGGTGTTCCCGTACGTCTGCCTGGTGGCGGAGGCCCCGGTGCTGCGCGGTCGCCGGTACGGCAACATCCTGCTGGCCGGCTCCACGGCGCCGCTGCCGGTGGCGGAGCTGACCCGGCTGCTGGCGGGCGACGTCTTCCCGGCCCGGCTCACCGACGGCGAGCAGCTGGCCGCCCTGGTCGGCCGGACCGCCCCGGTCACCGACGCGGACGCCACCGACTCCCCGCCCCCGCCGGACGGCGCCTTCAGCGTGGGCTGAGGCCACGTCGGAGTGGTGGCGCAGCCGGGGAGCCGGCCCGGACGAGCTGTCCGGGCCGGCTCCCCGCCGTCGTGCTACCTGCTGTACGGCAGACCCGTGATCAGAGCCAGGCGCCGTTCTGCACCGTCTGCACGTACGCGCCGTTCTTCATGGCGACGGCCTTCCCGCCCCACATGCCGGGGACGTAGGCGGACGTGGCGGCCCAGGTGCTGTCGTACTGGTCCACCGGCGAGCACTGGACGTCCTCGGTGTAGACGTTGCCCAGCGAGTTGATCTGGAGCCAGATGCAGATCTTGTCGACGGCGCCGCCGCAGTTGTCACCGCCACCGTTGACCCGGACCGTGCCGTTGCCGTCCCGGTAGGGCTGGCCGACGTGGAGGTTGCACGACGACAGGGACGGTGAGTGGGACGTAGCCGGGGCGGCGACGGCCGTGCCGGCCGTGCCGAGCCCTGCGATGACGACAGCGGCCGCACCCGCAGCGGCGAACCTTCGCATACCGAACATGAATTTCTCCCCGTGCTTGGCGGGGGCCACATGAGCCCCACGAGATGCCTCGCTGATCGTGCGCCTCGTCCATTTCATCGTCAACATCGATAAACGGATTCGGAGTTGGTGATTCCACTTAAAGAGGAATCGGACCTGCCGCTTCCATGGCAAGGGGGTGGAGGGTTGGGCATCGCACGGGCACGAACATGTCAGGATCGCGGTGAGGGGGGAGAAAGTTCGATCCGTATCGGCCAAACAGTTGGCCGGCGCACGGTGGTCGACGCGGTGGCCCGCCTTCCCGACTCAGGCTGCGCCGTCGATGTTGTCCAGCACGGCGCGGAGCAGGCCGGGGAAGCGCTCCTCGAACTCGTCGGCGCGCAGTCGGGCGCTCTGCTGCTGGCCCTGGGCGGTGCGGAGGATCAGGCCGCACTGGCGCAGCACCCGGAAGTGGTGCGAGGCGTTCGACTTGCTGATGCCCAGGGCGTTGTAGATCACCGAGCACTCGGTCTCGCCCTCCCGCGCCAGCAGGTCGACGATCCGCAGCCGCAGTGGATCGCTGAGGCCGTGCATGGCCTCGGCCAGGCTGACGGCGGCCAGTTCGGCGTGGAACGCATCTCGCATGGCTCGATTCTACGTTCGCCGTCCGCGGCGCTTCGGGCGTGCGCCCCAGGGCCCCCGGGTGCGGTGGGTGCGGCGGTGAGGTGTCGTCATGTCGCCTTCGCGGGGAGCCCGTTCCAAAGGTTCAACGGATGTTGTACCGTCAAACCATGAATCCACGGATCCACCTCCTGGCCCTGGGGACCTTCACCGTGGGCACCGAGGGCTACGTCATCGCCGGAGTGCTCCCGAGCGTGGCGCACGACCTGCACAGCTCGGTCTCCGTGTGCGGCCAGCTGGTCACGGTGTTCGCGCTGGTCTACGCCCTGGCCGGGCCGCCCCTGATCGGACTGTTCCACCGGGTGCCGCCCAAGCGGCTGTTGACGGGCGCCGCGCTGTTCTTCGCCCTCGCCAACGCCCTCGCCGCGGTCGCCCCCGACTTAACCGTGCTCGCCGTCGCCCGGGTGCTCGCCGCCCTCGGCGCCGCCCTCTTCGCTGCTCCGGCCGCCGCGACCGCGGCCGCGCTCTGCACCCCCGAGGAACTGCCCAGGGCCATCTCGGTGACCGCCGGCGGCAACGCCGTCGCCCTCACCCTCGGCGCCCCGATCGGGACGGTCATCGGCTCCGCCCTCGGCTGGCGCGCGTCCTTCTGGTTCGTGACGCTCCTCGCCGTGGTGACCGCCGTCGCCGTCCGGACCGGCCTGCCCGACGTCCCACCGGGCGGCAACACCGCCGCCGGGCGGCTCGGCCTGCTGCGCCGCGCCCCGGTCCGCTGGGGCCTGGCGACCACCTTCGGGCTGTTCCTCGCCGCCTACTGCGTCTACACCTACCTCGACCCGGTGGCGCACCGGGCGGCCGGGCTCGGCAGCAACGGGGTGGCCGCGCTGATGATCGTGTTCGGGACCGGCGGACTACTCGCCGGACGGACCGTCAGCGGGCTCATCGCCCGGCGCGGGGTGGCCGCGGTGCTGCGCGCAGCCCTCACCCTGATCGCCGGGCTGCTCGCCGTACTGGCCGTACTCACCGTCACCGACACCCCGCTGGTCTCCACGGTGGTCGTGTTCCCGCTGGTGTTCGCCTTCGGCGCCGCCTGGTGGTCGGGCGGCATCAGCCAGCAGACCCGGCTGGCCGGACTGGCCCCCGCCCAGCGCGCCCAGGCCCTCGGACTGCACTTCTCGGCGCAGTTCCTCGGGGTGGCGCTCGGCGGCGCGCTCGGCGGCCTCGCGCTCTCGGGCGTCGGCCCCACCGCCGTACCGGTGGTCGGCGGGGCCGTCGCCCTGCTCGCCCTGCTGAGCATCCGCCGGGTCGCCCCCGAGCCGGACGCCACCGCCGGGGCCCCGGGCCCGGCGGCCTCCGGTCAGGAGGCGGGGCTGGGCCAGGGGACGTCGGTGGCCACCGGGGCGGTGTAGTCGACGCCCGGGACGGCGAAGCCGTACAGGCGCTGCACCTCGGCGTGGAACCAGTCGAGGTCGGCGAGCTCGGCCACGGTGTCGGTGGTGGCGGCCGCCCAGCGTTCGCCGACGGCGGCCTGGACGCCGTCGGCGAGCTCCCAGCCGTCCAGGCGGACCCGGCCCTCGTCGTCCAGGACGAGCGGGGCGGCGCCGGTGAGCTGGTCCCACAGGGCGGCGAGCTGGTGCACCGGCGGGACCATGCCCGCGCCGAGGACGCCGCGCAGCAGCCCGGTGTACAGGGCGATGCCGGGGACGGCGGTGGAGGACTGGGTGACGGCGGCGCCGTTCACGGAGGTGACGGCCCGTCCGCCCACCGCCTTGCCGAGCCGCTCGTCCAGGGTGCGGGCGGTGGCCTCCAGGTGGGCCTTGGCCGCGCCGATGGTGCCCTGCCGGTAGATCGCCGCCGTCAGCGGGGAGCCGATGTACGAGAGCGCGGCGGTGGTGAAGCCCTCGCCGAGCAGTCCGCGCCCCGCCAGGTGGTCGATCCAGCGCTCCCAGTCCGCGCCGCCCATCACGGCCACGGTCTGCTCGATGTCGTCGCCCTCGGCAGGAGCGGTCTCGACCTCGCGCACCTCGGGACGGCCCTGGTCGTCGAAGACCAGCGTCCTGGTGCGGTCGGTCCGGCCGATCGGCTTGAGGACGGAGGCGTACGTGGTGCCGGTGTCGGGGTCGGTGCGCCGGGGCGCGGCCACCGAGTAGACCAGGTGGCCCAGCCGGCCGCCGAAGCGCTGCTCGATCAGGTCGGCGACCTGGTCCTTCATCGCGTCGGAGAACGCGTCGCCGTTGAGGAAGACCAGGTCCCGCCCGGCGGCGCGGGCGAGTTCGGCGGTGGCGGCGGTGCGGTACCAGCCGGCCGTGCCGGTGCGGCGCCCGGTGGGGGCCTTCTCGAAGGAGACCAGGACGCCGCGGATGCCGGCCCGCTTCAGCCCGGCGACGGCGGCGGCCAGGCCGTACCCGGCCGAGGAGCCGATGATCAGGGCCACCGGCCCCTCGCCGTCCGGCAGTTCGGCCGGGGCGGCCGGGTCGGCCGGCTCCGGGCAGTCCCGCCACATGTCGGCCACCAGCCGCTCGCAGCCCGCCGGGTGGGAGTCGAGGAACAGGAACCCCCGGTTGCGGGGGATGAGAACGCGCTCGCTCACGATGGCAGTCCTTGGGTGGGCCGGAAGGCGGGGCGGCGCCCGGTCGGGCCGCCGCGTGCTGCCAGTCTGGGACAGCACGGACCGGCCCCGGGGCCGTCACCGGGCACAACGATCACGAGTCGATCTTGGAGTGTTCCGCCACTGACGCCACTGACGCAGCGCCGCGGACGGGCCGCGGACGGGCCGCCGCCGCGCGGCGCGTCGCCGGAGAAGGCGGTGCGGGGCGGGTGTCAGAATCGGCGGGTTCATGCCGGAGCGCGGTGCACGTCCGAAGGAGTGAGCGAATGAGCGGCGGCGGGGAACGGCCGGAGTTGGGGCAGGTGCCGGAGACGGCGCTGTGGACGCTGTGGCACCGGGCGGTGGAGGCCCGGCGGCCCGACGCGGTGCTGCACGACCCGGTGGCGGTCGGGCTGGTGGGGCGGATCGACTTCCCGTTTGCGGAGCGCTTCGGGGAGGCGCCGCTGGTGAGCCAGCTGCAGGCGCTGCGGGCGGCCTGCTTCGACCGGGAGGTCGCGGACTTCCTGGACCGGTACCCGCGGGGCACGGTGGTCGGCCTCGGCGACGGGCTGGAGACCCAGGCCTGGCGGGTGGACAACGGCCGGGCGAGCTGGCTGTCGGTCGACCTGCCCGAGACGGCGCGGCTGCGGGAGCGGCTGCTGCCGCCGGACGAGCGGCACCGGATCCTCGCCTGCTCGGCCACCGACCCGCGCTGGATGGACGAGGTCGACCCGGACCCGGCCCGCGGCGTGCTGATCACCACCGAGGGCCTGCTGATGTACCTGCGGCCGACCGAGGTCCGCGAGCTGATCGCCGCCTGCGCCGAGCGCTTCCCGGGCGGCGCGCTGGTGCTGGACGCGGTGCCGCGCTGGGCCGGCCGCCGGGCGGTAGCGGGGAAGCTGCGGGACCGGTACTACCAGACGCCGCCGATGCCCTTCGGCATGGACGCCGACGAGCTGGACCAGCTGGCACAGGCGCACTCGGCGGTCACCGACGTGCGCGAGGTGTACCCGGAGGGCGGGCGCGGACTGCTGCGGGCCCTGCTGCCGCTCGCGCGCGCGATCAAGCAGCGACCGTCGGTCGTCGCACTGCGTTTTACCGAATCTTGAAGAAATGCTGGTCAGCCTGGAACTATGGGTGCCGGGACGTACGTCGTAACGACGGGTGATCGGCCAGGGGGACGGGCCGCCCGGCACGTTAGGCTGCGCCCCGGGGGGAGCGGCCAGGGTGCCGCCATCGGACAACCGCCGGGACGGGCGTGCGGCTCCACGGGGAGCCGGCCCCGGCCCGACCTGCCACGGAGGTACTGGCCTTGCACATCGACGCCTGGATCGAGAGCGTCCCACCGACGGCGGTGTACGCCCTGATCGGCCTGATCATCGGGATCGAATCGCTGGGCATCCCGCTGCCCGGCGAGATCGCGCTGGTCACGGCGTCCCTGATGGCGGTCAAGGGTGTGGTCAGCCCGTGGGGGATCGCGGCCTGCGCGATCGCGGGCGCGATCATCGGCGACTCGATCGGCTACTCGATCGGCCGCAAGGGGGGCAAGCCGCTGTTCGAGAAGCTCGGACGGAAGTTCCCCAAGCACTTCGGGCCCGCCCACCTGGCCACCGCCGAGCGCTCCTTCCAGAAGTGGGGCATGTGGGCGGTCTTCTTCGGCCGCTTCATCGCCCTGCTGCGCATCTTCGCCGGCCCGCTCGCGGGCGCGCTGAAGATGCCGTACTGGAAGTTCCTGATCGCCAACGTGCTGGGCGGCGTGATCTGGGCCGGCGGTACGACGCTGCTGGTCTACAAGGTCGGCAAGGCCATTGAGCCCTGGCTGTCCCGGTTCTCCTGGGCGGGCCTGGCGGCCGCCGTGGTGATCGGGGCGATCTCGGCCTGGGTGATGAAGCGCCGGGCGGCCAAGACCCACGCCAAGATCGAGGCGGAGGAGGCGGCCAAGGCCGCCGCCGAGGCCGGCGCGGCCGTGAAGGCTCCCGCCGCCGAGTGACACCGCAGGGCCGCCCACCGGGAGCGGCCGTGCACGAGCCGACCCGCGGCCTGGCCGCGGGTCGGCTCTTCCGCGTCACGATGTCCGCGGCACGGCCGGCTCCGCCGTGGAGCGGCCCCGGCGGGCGGAGCCGACCGGCCGATACGCTCGGGGCCGACCTGCGGGAACGCGCCCGGCTGCGGCAGCCGGGCGCTCGGCCCGCGCGGCACACCGAGGAACGGAGACATCGTGCGGATCGGACTGCTGGGCACCGGCACCTGGGCGGAGCGGGTGCACGCACCCGTGCTCGCCGAGCACCCCGGGCTGGAGTTCACCGGCGTCTGGGGCCGCCGACCGGAGGCCGCCGAGGCGCTCGGCGCCGCCCACGGCGTGCCCGGGTACGGCGACCTCGACCGACTGCTGGCCGAGGTGGACGCCGTCTCGATCGCCCTGCCGCCGTCCGTCCAGGCCGGGCTCGCGGTCCGGGCCGCCGGGGCCGGCTGCCACCTGCTGCTGGACAAGCCGGTCGCGTTCACCGTGCCGGACGCCCGGGCGGTGGCCGAGGCGGTGCGCGGGCACGGCGTCGCCTCCGTGGTGTTCTTCACCGTCCGCTTCGGCGGCGAGCAGATCCCGTGGATCGAGCGGCACACGGAGCTCGGCGGCTGGTTCACCGGCCGCTCCGACTGGCTCGGCTCCGTTTTCGCCCCGGGCAGCACCAGCCCGTACGCGGCCTCGCCCTGGCGCCGGGACAAGGGCGCGCTGTGGGACGTCGGCCCGCACGCGCTGTCCGTCCTGCTGCCGGTGCTGGGCGACGCGACCGAGGTCACGGCCGTCGCCGGGCCGCTGGACACCGTCCACCTGGTGCTCCGGCACACCGGCGGCGCCTCCAGCACGCTGGCGCTGAGCCTCACCGCCCCGCGCGCGGGCGGCGGCGTCGCGATGGAGCTGCGCGGCGAGCACGGGGTGGCTCAGCTGCCCGAGCGCGGTGAGGGCCCGACGGCGGCCCTGCACCGGGCGGTGGACGCCCTGCTGGCCTCCGCCGCCACGGGCGAGCCGCACCCCTGCGGGGCGGACTTCGGCCTGCGCGTGGTGGAGATCCTGGCGGGCGCCGAGCGCTCCCTGGCCGTCGGCGGCCCGGTGGAGGTGTGAGGCCCGTGGACCACGCCCCGGGGACGGTGCTGCGCTGGAACTTCCACTTCGGCGGGCAGCTGACCAGCTGCCTGCCGATGCGGGTGGTCGAATGCGGTCCGGACGGGCTGCTGCTCTGGCTGGCGGCCGGCTCACCACTGTGGAAGGCCGAGCTGCCCGGCGGTCGGCACATCCGGGACATCCCACCGGAGAGCCACCCCGTCAGGGGCTATCCGCTGGTGCCCGGCGAGTGGGACGCGGTGAGCGCGCTGATCCACCAGCCGGCCGGCGAGCCGTACGCGATCTGGTGGATCTTCAAGCCCGGCACCGGCTTCTCGCACTGGTACGTGAACCTGGAGCGCCGCGAGTACCGGGGTGAGGAGATCGACGTCCACGACCTGGAGCTGGACCTGGAGGTGGACGCCGAACGTCGGTGGCGCTGGAAGGACGAGGAGTCCTTCGCCGCCAAGACCGGGCACCCGGCGTACTGGAGCGCCGCCGAGGCCCGTGCGGTCAGGGCGGCCGGTGAGGCGGTGGCACGGCTGGTCGAGGCGGGGGCGTTCCCCTTCGACGGGACCCACCGGGACTTCACCCCGCCCGCCGGCTGGGCCCTGCCGGACCGGCCGACGCTCGGCTGAGCGCCGGCCGGCCGACGGCAGGGGGTGGGTCAGATGCCGAACGGTGCCGCGTAGCGGACCGTGCCGGCGGGCAGCGGGTGGTCGGCGTCGAGTGCGAGGGCCATCAGGGCCTCGTCCGGGACGTCGATGGTCAGGCCGATGCCGTGGGCGGAGGCCCGGGTGAAGCCGAACCGGGGGTAGTAGTCCGGGTGCCCGAGGACGACGACGTGGCGCTCGCCCAGCTCGCGCGCTGCCGCGAGGGCGGCCCGGACGGCGGCGGAGCCGGCGCCGGTCCGCTGGTACGCGGGGAGGACGGCGCACGGGGCCAGGCACAGGGCCGGGACGTCGCCGATGTGGCAGCGGGTCAGCAGGGCGTGGCCGACGACGGTGCCGGAGGCGTCGGTGGAGACGAGGGACAGGCCCTCGATCCAGGCCGGGTCGGCGCGCAGCGCGTCGACGAGGTCGGCCTCGGCCGGGGTGCCGAAGGCGGCGGCGTTGAGGGCGTGGACGGTCGGGATGTCGGCGCCGGTCTCGGCGCGGGTGATCCAGTTGCGCATGGCGGTACGGGGGTTCCGTTCCTGAAGGGGGTACGTGTGACGCCCCGCGAGCTCACGCTCCCGGCGGGGCAGGACAGGGCGAGGTCAGGCCGCGGCCCGGGACGTGAGGGAGACCCGGACGCTGCGCACGGCGGCTCTGGACGCGGTCATCGACCCCACCTCCCCACTCTCTCTGCTCTGACTGCTCTGATCGGCACGTACTGCGTTCGAGCGTACCCGACCCGTTCCGGCGGCTCCAGTTGTTTTCAGGCGGGCGGCAGCCCGGGCGCGGAGGACTCCGGCCGGCGGTCGGTCGGCCGGGCCGGGGGGATGACCGGGGCGTGGAAGTCGCGCGGGCCGGTCCACAGGGCAGGGACGGCGTCGCCGCGCCGGGCCAGCTCGTACGCGAGCGCCTCGTAGTTGACCCGCCAGCCGCGGAAGTGCCGCCAGGCGTCCTCGGTCGGGCGCTCGCGTGGGAAACCCGCCGCGGTGATCATCGCGACGGCGCCCAGGTACTCGGCGTAGGTGAGCCGGATCGGGGTGTCCGGGTCCGGGTCGGCGTCGAAGTCGATCCGCAGCGCGCGGCCGATGTCGCGCATCGCGGTGAAGCCGGCCCGGACCACCAGCCGGGCCTCGGGCGGGGCCGAGCGCGGGCAGAGGGCGAGGTGGAGGGCGGCGGCGTCCATCACCGCGATCAGCCCGACCACCCAGCTGCGGTTCGGCTGGGGGGAGCGGAAGGCCAGCAGCACCGGGTAGTTGGAGTGGCTCTCGCCGATGTCGGCGGCCAGCCGCTCCCAGTCGCGGTAGAGCTGGGGGAGCGCGGTCTCGGTGTCGACCAGGGACTGACGGGCGAGCAGCTCCGGGCCCCAGGCGGGCTCGCCGGCCCGGGACTGCAGCAGCGTCACCTCGGTCTCGCGCCGCTGGTAGGCCGCGTACAGGGTGGGCAGGTAGGCGATCTGCAGGGCGATCACCAGCGGGCCGCTGGCGGCGGCCATGAAGTCGATCGCGGAGAGCTGGAGCCGTTCGCCGCTCGCGTACCCGAGGGTGAAGAGGCTGGATCCGGCCTCCCGGATGGACACCGACCAGCTGAGTTCCGAGGTGCCGTGCAGCAGCAGGGTGTAGGCGACCAGCATCCCGCTGAGCCACACCGTGAGCATGCCGAGCAGCACCAGCGGCGCCAGCCAGGTCAGTGCGCGGTCCTGGGCCCGGTAGGTGCCGAAGGGCGCGGCCCACAGCCGCAGCGTGGTGCGCAGCACGGCCCAGAGCCGGAACACCAGGGCCGAGTAGAGCCCCCGGGGGACCACCAGGGTGCGCAGGATGCTGCCCACGACGAGCAGGAGCAGCAGCACGCCGAGCAGGGTGTGGATCAACCTCATGGCGACATTGTGGCGGTAGGCCGCAGGCGGCGCGGGGTCGGACGGCCCGTCGGACGGCCCGTTGGACGCTGCGGTGTCCGTGCTCTGGATCGGACCTGAAAGGGTTCCCCTTCCCGATATGAGCATGATCACACCCGTTTCGCCCGTCCGGAGGAGGGCCGATAAGGCGTCTAACGGAGTGGAGGGGGACGTCCCAGGAGATCGGAGACCGGATGCGTGCACAGCGGGGTGGCGAAGCCGAGCAGGGCGGGCAAGCCGGGCAGGGCGGGCAAGCCGGGCAGGCCGAGGAGGAGAAGCCCGGACGCCGACGGTGGGGTCCGCTGCGGCGGATCGACTACCCGCGGCGCGGGCGGCGCGGGGTCCGCCGCTGGCTCCCCTCGTGGCGGCAGCTGCTCCTGACGACCGGTCTCGGGATGGCGGCGCTGACCGCCCTGATGGGCTGGTTCTACGCGACCACCGAGGTCCCGGAGGACCTGAACGCCTTCGCCACCCAGCAGAACAACGTCTACTACTGGGCGGACGGCACCGAGATGGCCCGGATCGGCGAGACCAACCGGCAGGAGGTGCCGCTGGGCCAGGTTCCGGAGTCCGTGCAGTGGGCAGTGCTGTCCGCCGAGAACGAGACCTTCTACTCGGACCCGGGGGTCTCCGTCAGCGGCATCGGCCGCGCCGTCTACGAGATGGCCACCGGCGGCGACACCCAGGGCGGCTCGACCATCACCCAGCAGTACGTCAAGAACATCTACCTGAACCAGCGCCAGGACGTCTCCCGTAAGCTCAGCGAGATGGTCATCGCGGTCAAGCTGGGCCAGCGGATGAGCAAGCAGGACATCCTGGCCGGCTACCTGAACACCAGCTGGTTCGGGCGCGGCAGCTACGGCATCGAGCGCGCCGCGGCCGCCTACTACGGCAAGGACGTGTCGCAGCTCGACCCCAGCGAAGGGGCCTTCCTGGCCGCCCTGTTGAAGGGGGCCGGGCAGTACGACCCGGCGCTGAGCGCCGACAACCACGACCGGGCCGTGGAGCGGTGGTCCTGGATCCTGGACCGGATGGTCACCACCGGCAAGCTCTCCGCCGCCGAGCGGGCCCGGTACACGGTGTTCCCCGAGCCCCGGACGCCGCCCAAGGCGGCAGGGCTCAGCGGGCAGATCGGGTACCTGGTCGACCTGTCCAGGAGCTTCGTGGAGAGCCACAGCGACATCACCCCGGCCCAGTTCGACCTCGGCGGCTACCAGATCCGCACCACCTTCGACAAGGCCAAGGTCAACGCCCTGGCCGCGGCCGTCCAGGAGGCCACCAAGGGCCTCGACCCGGACAACCGCGAGGCCGACAAGCTCCTCAAGGTCGGCGCCGCCTCGGTCACCCTCGACGGGCGGATCGTCGCGCTCTACGGCGGCCCCGACTACCGCAAGCAGGGCTTCAACAACGCCAACGCCTCGACCGTGCCGATGGGTTCGGCCTTCACCCCGCTGGTGTACGCCGCCGGGCTCGACCAGGGCGTGCAGCGCCGGCGCGGCGGCAACCGGACCCCGGTGACGCCCGGCACCACCTACGACGGCGACAACGGCGTCAACGTGATGACCCCGGAGGGGCCGTACTGGGGGCGGGACGGGAAGATCGTGAAGACCGCCAACGACGGCAAGCGCAACTGGGGCCAGGTCAGCCTGCGGAGCGCGGTCGAACAGTCCGTCAACGGGCCGATGATGCAGCTCGGCATGGACGTCGGCCTCGACAAGGTGCAGCAGACCGCGGCGGCCCTCGGGCTGCTCCCCGACAGCATGGGCGAACTGGTGCCCGCCTTCGGCGTCGGCAACTCCACCCCGAGCCCGATCCGCGCCGCCGACGCCTTCGCCGCCTTCGCCGCCGGCGGCAGCCACACCGACCCGTACTCCGTCCTGGGCGTCACCCGCAACGGCGCCCCCGTCGACCTGCGCCTGCCCACCGCCGTGCAGGCCCTGCCCGCGGCCGTGGCGGCCGACGTGGACACGGCGCTCAAGGGCGCGGTCCGCGGCGGCAGCGCCCAGGCGCTGGCGGCGGCCGGCCCGGGCCTGGCCGCGAAGCCCGGCACCACCCCGGACCGCACCGCGGGCTGGACCGTCGGCTACAACGGGCAGCTGTCGACGGCGGTCACCGTCTTCCGGGCGGACCTCAAGGACATGAAGCTGCTGTCGCTGGAGGGGGTCGGCGGAGCCGCCCCGGACACCCTGGACTCCGAACTGCCGGGCCGGGTCTGGGCGTCGTTCATGAAGACCGCCGGCCAGTAGCCGCCCGACCGCCGCTCAGCGGGCCCACGGGCGGAGCTTCTCCGGGTTGCGGACCACCCAGATCCGGGCGACCCGGCCGTCCGGGGCGAGGAAGAAGGAGGCCACCGTCAGCACGGCGCCGGCGCGTCGGGCCACCAGGCCCGGCGCGCCGTTGACCGGGCACTCCAGCAGTTCCATGCCCGGGGCCCGGTCGGCGACGGCCAGCATGTACTGGGCGATCAGCGCGCCGCCCTCGACCGGGCGCAGCACGGTGCCCACCAGGCCGCCGCCGTCCGCGGTCATCACGGCGGCCGGGTCGAGGACGGCGACCAGGGCCGCGATGTCCCGGCTCTGCCAGGCCTCCTTGACCCGCCGTACGGTGTCGGCCCGCACGGCCGGCGTCACCGGGGCCGGTGCGGCGCCGACCCGGCGGCGGGCGGAGGAGGCCAGCTGCTTGCAGGCCGCCGGGGTGCGGTCGAGGACGGCGGCGATCTCGGCGAAGGAGTAGCGGAAGACGTCGTGCAGGACGAAGGCCACCCGCTCGGCGGGGGTCATCGACTCCAGGACGACCAGGAAGGCCATCTCCACGGACTCGTCCAGGACGATCCGGTCGGCGAGGTCTGCGGTGTCGGCAGAGCCGGTGGCGTAGGCGCTGGAGGGGTGGCGGCCGGGACCGGGCAGCGGTTCGGGCAGCCAGGCGCCGACGTAGCGCTCCCGCCGGGCCCGGGCCGAGCCCAGGACGTCCAGGCAGACGCGGCCGGTGACGGTGGTCAGCCAGGCGCCGGGGGCCAGCACCTCCTGCCGCCGGCCCGCCGGGAGGGCGTACCAGCGCGTGTACGCCTCCTGCACGGCGTCCTCGGCCTCGGTCAGCGATCCGAGCAACCGGTAGGCGACGTTGAGCAGTTGGCGCCGCTCGCCGGCCGCCCCGTCGGTGTCCGCCGCTGCCGTCGCCATCCGTCCGCCTTACCTTTCCCGAGCCCGCGTCGTCGGGTTGGTGAGACCCTACCGATCCACTGCCCACGGGCGGAGAAGAGGACCGCGAGATGACCACCCCGACGACGACACAGCACGGCTTCCCGCTCCTGCGGGCCGCGATCGCCCTGCAGACCCTGACGATCTTCCTCCAGGCGGTCTCGGCCGGCCTGCTGCTGACCACCTCCTACGGGGAGACGCTGCACGGCGTCGGGGCCCGGGTGATGTACGGGGCGTCGATGCTGTACCTGCTCGCGGCGGTGCTGGCCTGGAAGCCGGGCGGCGGGCCGGTGCGGCCGGTGGGGGAGGCGGCGGGGTTCCTGGTCCTGGCCTCGGTCCAGGTCGTGCTCGGCATCGCCCACGTCCCGGCGGTCCACCTGCCGCTGGGGGTGCTGATGTTCGGCCTGAGCGTGCTGGCGCTGGCGCGCCGTACGGGCTGAGCGCGGGTCACTTGACCAGGCGGGACCAGTCGCCCGGCTGGCCGGGGTCGAGTTGGCGGAGCTTGTCGAGGACCTTCGGGTCCTGGGCGTCCAGCCAGTCGGCGACCTGGCGGAACGAGACGCAGCGGACGCCGTCCTGGTGGCAGACGTTCTTCACCACCTCCTCGACGGCGTCCATGTAGATGCCGCCGTTCCAGTCCTCGAAGTGGTTGCCGATGAACAGCGGGGCGCGGCTGCCGTTGTAGACCCGGTTGAAGCCGGCGAGGTAGCTGTCCCGGGCCTCCTTCTCCCAGTCGGCGTACTTCTTCGGGTCGCCCTTGGTGGTGTCCCCGGACTGGCCGGCCAGGAAGTTGTAGTCCATCGACAGGCCCTGGGAGGACCTGGCCGGGAAGGGCAGCAGCTGGAGCGGGAAGTTCCAGATGCCGCCCTTCTTGACCGGCCAGACCTGGAACTCGCCCGGGGAGCTGGCGTCGTAGCGGAAGCCCGCGGCCTTCTCGGCCGGGAGGAGGTTCTTCTGCCCCTGAAGGCATGGGGCGCGGCCGCCGACCAGCTCCTTGGTGTAGTCGAAGGGCAGCGGCGGCACGTTCTTGTAGCCGGTGTTGGTCTTCCAGTTGGTGACGAAGGAGACGGCCTGGTCGAGCTCGCTCTTCCACTCCTCGGTGCTCCAGTCGTCGCCGCCCTTGGAACCGCAGAAGTGCCCGTTGAAGTGCGTGCCGATCTCGTTGCCGTCCAGCCAGGCGAGGCGCAGCTGCTCCAGGGTGTCCTTGATGTGGGCGTCGGTCGCGTAGTCGATCGAGGCGGCGCCGGGGTCGTGCTGCGGCGGGTGGTAGAGCGTGCGCTTGGACTTGGGCAGGGTGTAGAGGCCGCTCAGGAAGTACGTCATCTGGGCGTTGTTGTCCGCGCCCAGCTTGCGGAAGCGGGAGAACAGGTGGTCGTCGCCCTCCAGGGCGCCGTCCCAGGAGAAGACGACGAACTGCGGCGGCTTCTCACCCGGTTTCAGCTTCTCCGGCTTCGGCTGCTTGGGCTGCGGGCCGGTGTAGGAGGTGGAGCCGTCCCCGAGCACGTGGACCTGGCCGTCCCAGGTGGGCGTCGGCGTCGGGGTGGGGGCGGGAGCCGGGGCACCGTCGGCGCTCGTCTCGGCGGCGGTGGGGTCCGGGTCGGGGGCGGCGGCGTTCGGTCTGTCCCGCGAGAAGGAGTCCCCCGTGGTGAGCGTGAGGGACGCGACGACCCCCACGGCCAACAGGACGACCGCACCGCGAGCAGTCCGCACGGATTCCCTTTCCTTCGGCTGACAGTTCGATCGAACAGGGTTCTTCCTTGATCGATGACCTGGGGAGGAAGAAAGGTTGCACGGGAAGTCGTACAACTTTTCGGACGGGTGCTCGGGCTGAGGCTCCCGTCCGGCGCCGGACTCGGCTCAGGATGCCGGGCCGGCCGGGGGTGCGCCGGTGACGGCGGCGCGGTAGAGCGCGCGGGTGGCGGCGTCGAAGGGGGCGCTGTAGGAGACCTGGGGGGTGTTGCCGCCGGTGTGGTAGCCGCCGATGAGGCCGATCACGGCCCAGCCGCCGAACCAGGGGATCAGCATGGGGCCGCCGGAGGTGCCGCCGGTGAAGCCCTCGCAGGCGATGCGTTCGAAGGTGCCCGGGTCGGCGGGGTCGTCGCTGGCCCAGCGGGTGGTCCAGCTCAGGCACTCCACGGGCTTCTGGGCGCCGCCCGGGTAGCCGATCATGAGGACAGGGGCGTGGACGTACCCGGTGCCGGTGAGTAGCTGCACTGAGTCCGCGACGTCCTCCAGTGACTCGCCTTCCTGGTTGGGCTCGGTGACGGCGAAGCCGAAGTCGTAGGCGGCGCCCCCGTGTTCGCCACGGTCGTAGTACTCCTGCGCGACGTAGACGCCGTTCGTCCGGACCGGGAAGACGCCGAGGGGCGTGAGCCCGTCGTGGTACTGCGGGACGAACGCCAGGTGCCGCTTGGGGGAGCCGCCCGCGTAGCCCTTGAGGCAGTGGCCCGCGCTCAGGGCCAGGTTGCGGCCGGGGCTGTGGACGACGGAACCGCTGCAGGTGCGGCCGGTGCCGGTGGCGTCCGTCCAGAAGAAGGCGCCGGCCTGGGGGATGCCGTCGAAGCTCCGGCTCGGGGGGATGAACTCGCCGGGCCCGGGGCCGTCGGCGGTGGGAGCGGCGGCCTTGGCGTCGAGGGGGAGTGCGGCGGCCAGCCGGGCAGGGGTCCAGTAGGCGCTGAGCTGTGCGGCGGTGCTGGTGGGTGGTGGGGGCGCGGCGGTGGCGGTGGCGGTCGGGGCGAGGCCGACGGTGGAGAGGAGGGCGGCGGCGATGGCTGTGGTGAACCTGGACACCATGAGTGGTCCCTTCCGGCTGGGCGAGGCGGTCGTCGATGTGGGCACCCGCAGTTGTGGGTGCCCACGATCGGGGTCGGCTCACCCTGGCTTTCGGCCGATCAGCCGATGGTTCGTCGGAAGGCCTCGGCGTCCTCGGGGCTGTAGAAGCGCCGGATGCGGGCGGAGGAGCCGGGGGAGCGGAGGTACTCGTGGCGGGCCGGGTTCCAGAGGCCCCAGGAGTCGATCTGGAGGAAGTGGGGGCTGGAGGAGTCGATCAGACGGACCTCGAAGGCGGCGGGGGTGTTCGTACGGACCCAGGCCTGCGCCTGGGCGTAGGAGTAGAAGCGGAGCGGCTCGTCGGCCGGGGGGAGGGCCTTGACGCACTCGGTGGTCGCGCGGTCGCGGATGACCCAGGCCTGGTAGTGGGTGCCGCGCGGGGAGTCGGCGGGGAGGATGGCGTAGCGGTCGCTCATCGGCCGGTCGCCACCTGGATGAAGCCGGCGGCCTTCTCGACGCGCTGGGCGAACTCGTTGAACTCCCCGTCGATGGGGGAGATGGTGGCTTTGCTGGGGATGAGGATCGCCCCGGCCTGCCCGTCGAGGACCTGCCGGAAGGCGGCCTGGAGCATGGGCCGGTACTCGGGCGCGCGGACGTTGGCCTCGTCGTCCACGACGATGAGGGAGATCCCCCAGTTGAAGGCGCGGGCGTACGCCTCGCAGGAGTTCAACTCGCGCTCGGGGAAGGCGGAGTTGGTCTTGGCCAGGTAGATGACCACCTGGAGCCGCTGCAGGGTCTTGGGAATGGCGGGGGCAGTGGGGGCGTTCAACGGACATGCCTCTCTGTAGTGCTGCGACTACCGCTAGTGCCCACTGTCCGCTAAGCTCGGGAATCGTTCAACTTGTCTGCGTTGCAAGTGGAATTGGGCGTGAGCTGTGAACCGCAGGGAACTCGATCCAACGGCCTCTCCGCGACACTCCTTCGGCGCGCTGCTCCGCAGTTCGCGCGAGGCGCTGGGCTGGACCCAGCAGGACCTGGCGGCGGCCATGGGGTACTCGGACAGCTACATCTCGGCGGTGGAAACGGGCCGCAAATCCACCAGCCGAAAGTTCGTCAGGGAGGCTGACCGGGCGCTCGGGACGGGGCAGACGCTTGAGTTGGTCTGGGTCGGGATGCGCAAGAGGGGCTTCTTGGAGGGCTTCCCGGAGCATGCTGCGCAGGAGGCTCGTGCCGCGAAGATCAGGATCTACGAACCGAACGTCATTCCTGGGCTCCTCCAGACGAAGGCCTACGCGTCGGCGATCGAAGCGGCAGCTGTCCAGCGAGGAAGCAGCACGCCTGACCAGGCTGAGGAGCGAGTGAAGTTCCTCTTGGTGCGGCAGCGGCTACACAAGCGGGCGGAGCCGCCCGTCATCCACGCGGTGATAGACGAGAGTGCCATTCGGCGCCCGGTGGGCGGGGTCGAGACGATGCTTGCGCAGCTCGACCACTTGGCTGACATGGCGTCCAGGCCTCATGTGATCTTCCAGATCGCCCCGTTCAGCTTGGCCGAGCATGCCCCATTCGTTTCCTTCGTCACTTTGTTGACGTTCGCCGATCGTTCTGTGATCGGCTACACGGAATCCGCTGCTCAGGGTTACGTGGTAAGGGAAGAGAGCACGGTCAGGATGTGGGAAAGGGCCTACGATCGGTTGCAGGTGGAAGCGCTGACCAGAGCTGCGACCCTCGACCGGATTCACAAGGCCCGAAAGGAACTTTGACTCATGACCCGCCTAGACCTCTCCTGCGCTTCCTGGTTCAAGTCGTCGTACTCCGGCAACGGCGGTTCCTGTGTGGAGGTCTCCCCCGACTTTCCCGGCATCGTCCCGGTCCGTGACTCGAAGGACCCGGTGGGTCCGGCGCTCGCCTTCCCGGTCGACGCATGGCGGGCCTTCATTGCCGCCACTGTCTCCGGAGAGTTCGGCGAGGTCTGACCTCGAACAGCTCTCGGTGAATCGCGTGGCCCGGAAGGGGTTCCGATCATGACTGGCACTGACTACCCGAACCTGACCGGGGCAGTCTGGATGACTTCCAGTTACAGCGGCAACGGCGGCAACTGCGTCGAGGTGGCTCGGTGGGTGAAGTCGAGCTACAGCGGCAATGGTGGTGAGTGTGTCGAGGTGGCCTCTGGGCTTGCCGGCGTAGTTCCCGTCCGTGACTCGAAGGATCCGGAGGGGCCAGTCCTCATCCTCCCCTCCTCCGCATGGGCGTCCTTCATCGCCGCGACCGTCGCCGGCGAGTTCGGCGACATCTGATCTTCGCCTCCCGTGAGCCCCCGGTCCGATCTTGGTCCGGGGGCTCACGGCATTGACAGGCCCCTCCTTCTCTTGAATGCTAAGCAAGCGCTTAGTCATCGATTCCCCCATCCACCCTGGAGCCGCCCGATGGTCGAGACCCCCGCTGACCTGCCCGGTCTGGATCTGGCCCGCCTCCGCTCCCACCTGGACGGGGAGCTGCCCGGTCTCGTCCGGGGGCCGTTGCGGGCAGAACTCATCGAGGGGGGTCGCTCCAACCTCACCTACGTCCTCACGGATGGGCACTCCCGCTGGGTCCTCCGGCGCCCGCCGCTGGGGCACGTCCTGGCCACCGCCCACGATATGGGCCGCGAGCACCGGGTGATGTCCGCCCTCCGGGACACCGACGTCCCCGTCCCCCACATGCTGCTGATCGACCACGGCACCGACGTCCTCGGCGCCCCCTGGTACCTCATGGAGCACGTCGACGGCGTCGCGCACCGCTCCCGCAAGGCCCTCGCCGCCCTCGGGGAGGACCGCGTCTCCGCCCTCGGTCGCCGCCTCGTCGAGACCCTCGCCGCCCTGCACCGGATCGACCCCGCCGACGTCGGCCTCGCCGACTTCGGCCGCCCCGAGGGCTACCTGGAGCGCCAGCTGCGCCGCTGGTCCACCCAGCTGGAGAAGTCCCGCAGCCGCGACCTCCCCGCACTCGACCGACTGCACGCCCTGCTCGCCGACCGCCTCCCGACCTCCCCCGCCCCCGCGCTCGTCCACGGCGACTACCGGCTCGACAACGTCCTGGTCGACGACACCGACGCGATCACCGCCGTCCTCGACTGGGAGATGTCCACCCTCGGCGACCCGCTCACCGACATCGGCCTCCTCGTGATGTACACCGAGCTGGCCGGCGTCGGCGGCGGCATCATCCCCGACGCCATGACTGCCCCCGGCTTCCCGAAGGCCGACGAGATCGTCACCTCCTACGCCGAGTTGACAGGCCGTCAGGCCGCCGATCTGGACTGGTACGTGGCCTTCGCCTCCTTCAAGCTCGCCGTCATCGCCGAGGGCATCCACTACCGCTTCCAGCAGGGCCGCACCCTGGGCGCCGGTTTCGAGCGCGCGGGCGAGATGGCCCCGATCCTCGCCCGGCACGGCCTCAGCACCCTCAAGGAGGGCTAACCACCATGGACTTCGCCTACGACGCCCGCACCGAGGAACTGCGCGAGCAGCTCCTCGCCTTCATGGCCGACCACGTCTACCCGGCCGAGCCCGTCCTTGCCGCCCAGCTCGCCGACCCGGACCGCACCCCCTGGACCGTCCCGCCCGTCGTCGCCGACCTCCAGACGGAGGCCCGCAAGCAGGGCCTGTGGAACCTGTTCATCCCCGGCGAGCACGGCGCCGGCCTTACCAACCTCCAGTACGCCCCGCTCGCCGAGATCACCGGCCGCAGCATCCACCTCGCCCCGCCCGCCCTCAACTGCGCGGCCCCCGACACCGGCAACATGGAGCTGCTCGCCCAGTTCGGCAGCGCCGGGCAGCAGGAGCGCTGGCTGCGCCCCCTCCTGGACGGGGAGATCCGTTCCGCGTTCGCGATGACCGAGCCCGAGGTGGCCTCCTCGGACGCCACCAACATCGCCACCCGGATCGAGCGCGACGGCGACCAGTACGTGATCAACGGCCGCAAGTGGTACATCACCGGCGCGATGAACCCGGACTGCAAGCTGTTCATCGTGATGGGCAAGACCAACCCGGACGCCGCCCCGCACCGCCAGCAGAGCATGGTGCTCGTGCCGCGCGACACCCCGGGCGTCACCGTCAAGCGCGGCATGACGGTCTTCGGCTACGACGACGCCGACCACGGCGGCCACGCCGAGGTGCTGTTCGAGGACGTCCGGGTCCCGGTCGAGAACCTGATCGACGAGGAGGGCAGCGGCTTCGCCATCGCCCAGGCCCGGCTCGGGCCGGGCCGGATCCACCACTGCATGCGGGCCATCGGCATCGCCGAGCGCGCGCTGGAGCTGATGTGCCGCCGGGCGAGCGAGCGGGTCGCCTTCGGGAAGCCGCTCGCCGAGCAGGGCGTGGTGCAGGACTGGATCGCCGAATCCCGGGTCCGCATCGAGCAGTTGAGGCTGTTGGTGCTCAAGACGGCCTGGCTGATGGACACCGTCGGCAACCGGGGTGCGCACACCGAGATCCAGGCCATCAAGATCGCCACCCCGCGCACGGTCGAGTGGATCCTCGACAAGGCCGTCCAGACCTACGGCGCGGCCGGGGTCAGCCAGGACACCCCGCTCGCCCAACTCTGGGCCGGCAACCGCACCCTGCGCCTCGCGGACGGCCCGGACGAGGTGCACAAGCGCTCGCTGGCCCGGCGGGAGCTCAAGCGCTACCGCTGAGGCCGGGGTAGAGGTCCTGCCAGCGGTAGCGCGGGCAGTGCAGGTGCCAGTACGCGTAGCCGGTCATGTACCGCTCCAGGTGCGGGCGTTGCCGCTCATCGGCGAGGTCCAGGATCCGGCGGCGGGCGGCCAGGCCGCCGTCCAGGCTGCGCCGGTAGGCGGTGAGGTAGGGGATGCCCTCATTCACCGCCTGCCGGTACGGCCGACTGGCGGCGAAGTCCGCGCCGTGCACCGCCTCCTTGTAGCAGGACAGCACGTCGTTGATGTCGTTGAGGAACGCGACGCACGAGCTGAGCGCCGCCGCCCAGAACGCCCGGTGATGCTGGGCCGCCAGGCAGGGATCGGTGAACTGCAGCATCGCGAACCAGAATTGGGAGAACCCGTTGAAGGCGCGGACGAAGTCGCTGTCGACTCCGTCGGACGCCTCCGGGGTGAACTCGGCCTCCATCAACTGGCCGGTGACCGCATTGTGGAAGAAGGTCTTGAGGACGGCGAGCACGGTCGGGTCGCAGAACGGCGCGAGCTCGTCGAACATGTGCCGGATGTAACGGGTGTTGGGCGAGCTCGGCGGTTCCCCGGGCAGTAGGCCGGCCCGGAGGATGGCCGCCGCCTCGGCCGGGTCGTGGCAGCAGACGTCGTCGACGTTGGTGGTGAACACCCAGACGCGGTCGAGGGCGAGGGCCAGGGCGTCGTCGGCGATGGGCACCATCAGGGTGCGCATCTGAGTGAGGTCCCGGATGGTGGCGGCCGGGAAGTCGACGCCGAAGGCGGCGAGTTCGGCGGTGAGCAGGGCGGCGTCGCGGGCGGCCTGGGCGTGGTCGACGGGCGGGTCGAAGTCATCGGTGCGGGCGATGATCGCGTCGACCAGTCCGGAGTCGAGCACGCTCGCGATCATCGCGCGGTGCTGTGGGTCGGGGATGGCGGCGAGGCCGCTGCGGGTGGTCTGCCGGAGGGTGTCGACGCCCGGTGGCCGGGGGTGGCGGAGCAGGGGGCGGGCGGTCGGGGCCATGGCGCGGTCCTCGCTGTTCGGGTGCGGTGGGCTGCTCACTCAGGGTGATCCGTCCCGTGACTACCCTTGCCTCGCCTTCGAACAAACCGGGACGGCCGTACCGGGTCCGTCCACGGCTCAACCCGCCGCGCCCAGTTCGGACTTGGCCCGTTCGGCCCAGGGCGTGGCGCCCAGATCCTCGAAGGTCGCGAGGGCGGCGCGCAGCGGCGCCCGGGACTCGGCGACGGCCCCGGACCGGCGCAGCCGTTCGCCGTGGGCCAGGCGGACCCGGGCGTGGTCGAAGCGCCAGCGGTCGGCGCCGGGGGTGTCGAGGGCGCGGGCGAACAGGCGCAGCGCCTCCTCGTCGTCCTCGGTGCACAGGGCGGCGGACGCCTCGACCAGCATGGCGTGCCGGGAGGAGACGGCGGCGATGCCGTTCTCGCGCATCGCGCGCACGTGCGCGGCGGCCTCCTCGAGACGGTCGCCGCGGACGGCGGCTTCGACCAGGTGGGCGGCCACCCAGAGGGCGTGCGGGGCGTGGGAGGCGAGGGTGCCGGCCGGGCTGACGGCGGCGGCGTGGCGGTGGGCGAGCGCGTGGTCCCCGGCACCGAGGGCCGCGACGGCGGCGGCGTGGTGCGCGTAGTGGGCGGCGCAGGGCGCGCGGTGGCGGGCGGCCCAGTCGATGACGGCGCGGGCCGTGGCGAGGCTCTCCGCGGTGCGGCCGCGGGCGCCGAGGACGATGGCGTCGATGTACTGGAAGTACCAGGCGAAGGCGTCGTACCCGTGCTCCCGGCAGGCGCGCAGGCCCTCCCGGGCGAGGTCGAGCGCCTCGTCCCAGGCGCCGGTGAGGTAGTCGTCCAGGCAGAGGTGGATGAGGGCGGAGAGGTAGCGCCGGGCCGGGCCGCCGTCACGCCCGGCGCGGACCACCTGCCAGGCGGGTGCGCGGACGTCGCCGAGGCGGTCGAGGTAGAGGGCCCCGGTGCCGACCCGGGTGGTCAGCACCGGGTCGGCCGCGCCGGCCAGCGTCGCGGTGAGGGCGTCGAGCGCGGGGTGGGCGGCGGCGCCGGTGCGGGCCGGGTCGGAGAAGGTGCGGCCGAGGACGGCCAGGAAGGCGGGAGGGCCGGGAGTGAGGCGCTCCACGGCCCGGTAGTAGGACTGCCAGAGGGCCTCGTCGGCGCCGAAGAAGCAGAGCACGGCCAGCACGTGCAGGGCGTCGACCAGCGCCTTGTCGTCGGCGCGGTAGCCGTGGGTGGCGGCCGCCGCTTCGACGGCGGAGGTGAGCAGGCGGTGGGCCGTGGGCACGTCGCCGTGGCCACTGCGGTCGCCGTCGTCGTCGCCGTTGAGGAGCAGCAGGGCGGCGGCGGTGGCGGAGTGCAGCGAGCCGTCGCCGACCGGGGCGGCCTGCCGGGCGTGGTCGAGGAGCCGGCGGGCGCTGGTGAGGGCGCCGGTGGACTCGGCGCCGAGGTAGGCCGCCTCGGCGAGGCGGCGGCCGCGGTCCGGGCCCTCGGGGGTGAGGTCGGCCGCGCGGACCAGGGTGCGCATGGCCCCGGCGGCGTCGCCGCGCCGCAGGGTGAGGCCGGCGGCGTGCTCGAGGAGCGCGGCGACCTCCTCGTCCGGTTCGAGGGTGGCCTTGCCCAGGTGCCAGGCACGGCGCTCGGGCTGCCCGGCCAGGGCGCCGGCCAGCGCGGCGTGGGCGGCGCGGCGGGCGCTGCTCGGGGCCTGCCCGACCACGGCGGAGCGGATCAGCGGGTGACGGAAGGCCAGCCGTCGGCCGCCCTCCTCGACGTGGACCAGCCGCTCGTCCTCCAGCGGCGAGAGGAGCGGCGCGAGGTCGTCCGGGCCGCCGCCCTCGGCGGCGCGGCGGGCGGCGGCCTGCAGCACCCCGAGGTCGCCGGTGCCCTCCAGGGCGGCGAGCAGCAGCAGCCGGCGGGAGGGGGCGGGCAGGCCGCTGACCCGGGAGCCGAACAGCCGCTCCAGCCGGTGGCCGAGGGAGGAGACGGCGAGGGGGGTGACGGGGACGGGCGGTACGGGCGGGCAGTCCACGGCGTCGGGCGGCAGGGCGGTCGGCAGCTCCAGCAGGGCCAGCGGGTTGCCGCCCGCCTCGGCCAGCACCCGGCGGTGCGCGCTGCGGGAGAGACCGGGGAAGCGGCTGCCGAGGAGCCGGCCGGCGGCCCCGTCGTCCAGCGGCGGCAGGTCGTGGACGGGCAGGGCCAGGGCGCCGTCGTCCCGGAGGTCGAGCTCGCCGGGGCGGGCCGCGGCGAGGAAGCCGACGTCCAGGCCGGGGATCCGCCGGGCCACGGAGCCGAGCACCGCGGCGCTGGCCCGGTCGACCCAGTGCAGGTCGTCGACCACGAGCAGCAGCGGCCTCCCGTCGGCGACGGCCTGGAGGAGCCGCAGGACGGCGTTGGACACCACGAGGTGCTCCGGGGCCGGACCGGTGTCGAAGCCGAGCGCCACCCGCAGGGTGTCGCGCAGCGGGGCGTCCAGCCGCTCCAGGGCGGCCAGGTGCGGGTAGAGGAGCTGGTTGAGGCCCGAGTAGCCGCAGTGCGCCTCGAACTCCACACCGGAGGCCCGGAGCACCCGGGCGCCGTCGCCGAGTGCGGCCGCGGCGAGCGCGTCCAGCACGGCGCTCTTGCCGACCCCGGCCTCCCCGGAGAGCAGCAGGGCACCCCCGCCGGCACCGAGGCGCAGCCGTTCGCGGAGCAGCCGCAGGTCGCCCTCACGTCCGATCAGCGGGCACCCGGGCCCGGGCGTGCCGGAATCCGCCACAGCTGCTTCCCTCCCGAGGACCACTCACCCACCCACCCGCGCACCGGGGCCGGTCCGGCGCACGGCCTCGAACGCCCTGGTCAGGTCCAGTATGACGGACCCGCAGCGGCCGGTCCGTCAGCGGGCCCTTCCGGCGAACCCCGGCCGGGGAGGCCCTACTCTGGCCGCCATGACCGAAGCATTGATGAACCGCTACCGCCAGGCCGTGGCCCCGCTGTTGGAGGCGGGGGAGCAGTTGGTGGACGTGGCGAGGGTGGTCCCGGTGGCCGGGGCCGAGGGGATCGGGGACGGCGCCGGGGCGGCGATCGGCAACAGGCTGGCGCGGATCGGCGCCGTCTCCGGGGAGGCGGGCAGCATCGCGCGGAGCTTCCCGCACGTGGAGGGCGCGGCGATCGCCAAGCTGCTGGTGGTCACCGACCGCCGGACGGCGTACGTCACCTCGGGCCCGGACGTCCGGAAGGTCGGCCGGCTGCACTGGCACGTCCCGCGCAGCGCCGTCCTGCGGGTGGAGCGGCGGCCGCGACTGCAGGCGATGGCGCGGTTCCGGCTGCACTTCGCGGACGGCTCCGCGGTGTCGATGCACACGATGCGCCGCCGCACCGTCGAGACGCTGGCCGACCACCTCGGCAGGTAGCACCCGCCCGGGCGCCGGCCCGGAGGAGAACCGCACGGCTCAGCGGATCTCCGAGTCAGGGTTGTGAACTGCTTCGGATCGAGGTCGTTTTGATGCACGTAAGTGGCCACGAGTGCGTTTTCGATTGTGGCTTGTCGGGTGGATGAGACGACTGTCAGTGGCATGTGTGAGGCTGGTGGCACCGACCGGTGAGGGGGGACGACGTGACTGGGCCGAAGAGGGAACTCCGGCGGATCGACGCGCCGTTCGTTTCCCTCGGCCCGTCGGGTGTGACGGTCCGTGACCGTCTCAAGGGCCTCACGCCGGAGGACGAGAGGGTGCTGCGGCTGGTCGGCGGGCATCTGGGGGCGCTGGCGTCCAAGGACCTGAAGGCACGCTGCGCGGACGGCCTGGAACACGGCAACCAGACGTGGGCCGCGCGCAAGCGCGACCTGACGGTGGGGTCCTCGTCGCGCTGGGCCGGTTCGATCACGAAGGCCACGCACGACCAGTGGGCACTGTCGCGCCGTGGGCAGGCCTCGCACCTGGACTCGTTGGACGCGGGCATCCGGATGCTGCGGCACCGTCTGTCGCTGCCGGTCGGGGAGAGGGGCACCAAGCGCGTACCCGGCGGATACCGTTCCCGGCACGAGTGGTTCGTCAAGTCCCGCCGGCTCGCGGCACTGGAGGAACGGCGGGCACAGGTCGCGGCCGATCGTGAGGCAGGACGCATGCATGTCGTGCGCGGCGGGCGCAAGCTGCTCAACACCCGGCACCACCTGGCCGCCGCGAACCTGACCGAGGCCCGGTGGCGGGAACGCTGGGAGGCGTCCCGCCGCTTCCTGTCCGCCGACGGGGAGTCCGGGAAGCGGTTCGGCAACGAGACGATCCGGGTGACCCCCGACGGCGGGATCAGCATCAAGCTGCCCGGCCCGATGGCGGACCTGGCGAACGCCCGCCACGGCCGGTACGCCCTGGCCGCCAGGGTGGCGTTCCCGCACCGGGGCGAGGAATGGCGGGACCGCATCGGGGGCAACCGGGCGGTGGCCTACCGCATCCACTACGACGTGGCCCGGGGGCGCTGGTACCTGGACGCCTCCTGGACCAGGCCGGTGGTGCGGACGATGCTGCTGGAGGCGGCCCGCGCGGCCGGGATGGTCGGCGTGGACACCAACGCCGACCACTTCGCCGCCTGGCACCTCGACCGCCACGGCAACCCGGTCGGCAACCCCCACCGGTTCCGCTACGACCTGACCGGCACCGCCACCCACCGCGACGCCCAGGTCCGCCACGCCATCACCCGCCTCCTCCACTGGGCCCAGAAGTGTGGGGTGAGGGCGATCGGCCTGGAGAACCTGGACTTCACCGCCGAGACCACCCGCGAGAAACACGGCCGCAGGAAGCGCTTCCGGCAGATCGTCTCCGGCATCCCCACCGGCAGGCTCCGCGCCCGGCTCGTGTCCATGGCCGCCGAGCTGGACCTCGTCATCGTCGCCGTGGACCCCGCCTACACCTCCCGATGGGGCGCACAGCACTGGCAGAAGCCGCTCGCGACACCCACCCGTAAGACCACCCGACACGACAGCGCCGCTGTCGCCATCGGGCGACGCGCCCTCGGACACCCGATCCGGCGACGGACGGCACCGCCCCATGACGACCGGAGTGATCGTCGTGGGCATCGGACCGCCCAGGCCGGAACGGGTAGCCGGGGGCGTGAGGAGACCCGCCGCCCCGTCACGGATCGCGCACACGATGCGCGCGCCCGAGCGGGGACCACGAGAACGCGGGCGACCAGTCGGGCATCCACCACCGTTCGGGATGCCCGCAGTGATCAGACCTGGGTCCAAGACCCACTCCTGATCACTTAATTGGAACGGTTGGCCTCGTCCCACTGCCGGCGGGAGTCGACGATGGCGTCGTGGTGGGAGTACGACCAGTCGGCCATCGCCCGCACCAGGTGGGTCAGGCTGTGGCCGAGCGGCGTCAGCTCGTACTCCACCTGCGGCGGGACGGTCGGGTGGACGGTGCGGGACACCAGCCCGTCGCGCTCCAGCCGGCGCACCGTCAGGGTCAGCATCCGCTGGGAGAGCCCCGGCAGGGCACGCTGCAGTTCGCGGAACCGCGGGACGCCCTGGGCGAGTTCGACCACGGCCAGGACGGACCACTTGTCGCCGAGCCGGGTCAGCAGGTCGCGGATCCCGCAGTCCACGTCGTCCTCGCACCAGACGACCGGGCGGGGGGTGGGTACCGCGGTGTGCCCTACTGACATGAGAGTGCCTCCTTACGCCGGACGCCCAGGCTATCGAGGATGGTCCCGTCCCCGAGGATCGGCCATCAGGAGGAGAACCATGCTGCTCGTCACCGGTGTCAACGGAGGTCTCGGCACTCTCGTGCTGGAGCGGCTCGGCGCCCGCGAGGGCGTCGTCGCCGGGAGTCGGACGCCCGGGGCGGTGAAGGCCCGGGTGCCGGTCCGGCTGGTGGACTTCGACCGCCCGGACACCCTCGCCGAGGCCTTCGCGGGCGTCCGGACCCTGCTGCTGATCTCGGCCGGCGCCGCCGAGGACGACGTGGTGATCGCCCGGCACGGCGCCGCGATCGAGGCGGCGGAGCGGGCGGGCGTCGAGCACGTCGTCTACACCAGCCTCGCCGGCGACGGCGACCACCTGCCGTACGCGCTGGCGCACCGCTGGACGGAGCGGCGGCTGCGCGAGTCCGGCACGCTGCGCTGGACGGTGCTGCGCAACGGCCTCTACGCGGAGCTGCTGGCCGCGATCGCCGCGCCCGGCCCGGACGGGGTGATCACCGCGCCGCTGGGGGAGGGGCGGTTGGCGGCGGTGGCCCGGGCGGACCTCGCCGACGCGGCGGTGAACGTGGCGCTGGCGCCCGCCGGGCACGTGGGGCGGACGTACGAGCTGGTGGGGGAGCGGGCGGTGGGCGGCGCGGAGGTGGCCGGGGTGCTGGGTGCCGAGTACCGTCCGGGCCGGCTCGCGGCGGTCCGGACGGCGCTGGCGGCCTCGGACGCCTTCGACTTCCAGGTGCCGATGGTGGTGGGGACCTACTCGGCGATCGCGCACGGCTTCCTGGCCGGTCCGGGCGGGCCGGGCGACCTGGCGGCGCTGCTCGGCCGCCCGCCGCGCCCGGCCCTGGAGGTCATCGCGGGGCGTTAGAGCCGCTCCGGTCGGCGGCGCGCTGGGCGTCGATCCGGGCGTGGGCGTCCGGCCAGGCGATCGGGAGCCGGTCGGTGGGGGTCTCCCAGAAGGTGAAGGTGGACTCCCGCATGGTGGAGCGCAGTCCGGTCATGGTGCTGCGGTGGGGCTCGGCGGCGGCGAAGGCGTTCAGGGCCTCGCGGCTCTCCCAGGCGGAGAGGGTCCAGAACGTCCGCCGCAGCGGCCGGGCGATCAGCGAGGCACCCAACGCCCCCGGGGTGCTGCGGAGTTGGCGCCAGACGGCGAGCGAGCGGAGGAAGAAACGCGGGACGTCGGCGAGCGAGCGCACCTCGAAGCGGGAGGCCATGACGACCGCCCGGGTGCCGGGGGCGGGGGGATTCGGGGTGATCCAGGGCAGGGTGGGCATGGCTGACTCTCCTCGTCGGCGGAGGACGCCACATTGGGTAGTGGCACTATCTATGTTAGACAGTGCTGGTATCCAAAAGCCAGGGGAAAGTCCTCCAGAGGAAGCCCCCAGAGGAAAGCCCGAGGTGTCAGCCGTGCGCATCTCCGAACTGAGCCGCCGCAGCGCCGTCCCGACCGCCACCATCAAGTACTACCTGCGCGAGGGCCTGCTGCCGCCCGGCCGGGCCACCGCCGCCACCCAGGCCGAGTACGACGAGGGGCACCTGCGCCGGCTGCGCCTGGTGCGCGCCCTGATCGGCGTGCGGGGGCTGAGCGTGAGCGCCACCCGGGAGGTCCTCGGTGCGGTGGTCGAGCACGCGGGCGAGCGCCACCAGGTGCTCGGCCTGGTGCTCGGCGCCCGCCCGGTCGACGAGGACGCCCAGGAGCCCGAACCGGCGCCCGGCGCCGCCGAAGTGGACGCGCTGATCGGCGCACTGGGCTGGGAGGTCTCCGAGCACGCCCCCGCCCGCGCCGTACTCGGCGAGACCCTGGAGACCCTGCGCTCACTCGGCGCCGAACTCGACCCCGCCGCCCTGCGCGGCTACGCCGAACTGGCCGAGCGCACCGCCGTCCTCGACCTCGACCAACTCGACCCGGACGCCGACCCGCTCGAGCAGGCCGAGCGGGCCCTGCTGCGCACCGTCCTCCTGGAACCCGCCCTGCTCGCCCTGCGGCGGCTCGCCCAGGAGAACGAGTCCGCCCGCCGCAACGCCTGAACCCGGCCGCCCGCGAATCAGTCGCCCAGGACGGCGATCCGCCCGGTGCTGCGGCCGTCGGCGACCAGCTGGACGGCTTCGGCCGCGCCCGCGAGGGGCACCCGGGCGCTGATCAGGGGGCGGACCACGCCCTGTTCGGCGAGCTTGGTCAGCTCGTCGTGGGCGGCGCGCACGGCGCGTGGGTCGTGGGTGTTGTAGAGGCCCCAGTGCAGGCCGAGGATCGCGTAGTTCTTCACCAGGGCGTGGTTGAGGGCCGGTGCCGGGATCTGCCCGGCGGCGAAGCCCACCACCACGATCCGGCCCTCGAAGGCCACGCACTTGGTGGAGCCGGTGTAGGCGTCGCCGCCGACCGGGTCGAAGACCACGTCCGCGCCGCGCCCGCCGGTGAACTCCTTGACGGCGGCGACGAAGTCCCCGGCCGTCCGGTCCACCACCAGGTCGGCGCCGAGCGCCCGGGCCGCCTCCGCCTTGGCCGGACCGCCGACCACGGCGACCACCCGGGCCCCGGCCGCCCGGCCGAGCTGGACGGCCGCGCTGCCGACCCCGCCGGCCGCCGCGTGCACCAGCAGGGTCTCGCCGGCCCGCAGCCGGGCCCGGCGGTGCAGGGCGAACCAGGCGGTCTGGTAGCCGATGTGCAGCGCCGCCGCCTCGGCGTCGTCCAGCGCCTCGGGCGCCGGGAAGGCGGCCGCGGCGTCCAGCAGCGCGTACTCGGCGAAGGCGCCGTGCGGCAGCACCGGGTTGCCGATCAGCCGCTCGCCGCGCCGGGCGCCGTCGGCGACCTCGCCGCACAGCTCCACGCCCGGGGTGAACGGCAGCGGCGGGCGGACCTGGTAGTGCCCGCGCACCATCAGCGCGTCGGGGAAGTTCACCGCCGCGGCCCGGACCCGGACCAGCAGCTGCCCCGGGCCCGGCACCGGCCGGGCGACGTCCCCGGCCAGCCGCATCACCGCGGCCGGCTCCCCGAGCTCACCCACCTGCCAGGCCCTCACAGCGCCCCACCCTCTTCCAGGCTCTGCTGGAGCCGGTTCATCCCGGCGATCCAGCGGTCCGGCTCGGTGGCCCGGACGCGGTAGTACTCGGCGGTCTCGGGGTGCGGCAGGATCAGGAACCGCTCCTCGCGCAGCGCGGCCAGGGTGGCCTCGGCGACGTCCGCCGGGTCCAGGGCGGTCGGCGCGAGCAGCGCCGCGCCGACCGCGCCGGTGGAGGCCAGCATGTCGGTGCGCACGCCCTGGGGGCAGAGCGCGTGCACCCGGACACCGCGGTGGCGGTAGGTGGCGGAGAGCCACTCGGCGAAGGCGAGCGCGCCGTGCTTGCTGACCGCGTACGGGGCCGAGCCGAGCATGGTGAGCAGCCCGGCGGCGGAGACGGTGGCCAGGAAGCGGCCGTGGCCGCGCTCCAGCCAGCGGGGGAGCAGCAGGTCGGCGGCGCGCACGTGCGCCATCACGTTGACCTCCCAGGCGCCGGCCCAGGCCGCGGCCGGCGCGTCGGCGCCGCCGACCGGGGCGACGCCCGCGTTGGCGCACCAGACGTCGATCTCGCCGAGCTCCGCGCGGGCCCGGCCGACCAGGGCGGCGAGGCCCTCGGCGGAGGCGGCGTCCCCGGGTACGGCGGTGCCGCCGAGCTCCTTCGCGACCGCGTGGGCGGCGTCGGCGTCCAGGTCGTTGACCACGACCCGGGCCCCGGCCGCGGCGAAGGCCCGGGCCAGGGCGGCGCCGATGCCGCGCCCGGCGCCGGTGACCACGATGCCCTGGCCGCTCAGCTCAGCCGGCTCGGCCGACCCGCTCTGCCCGCTCGGCCCGGTCACAGGCCACCGCCGAGGGTGACGCCGCCGTCGACCACCAGGGTCTGGCCGGTGATCCAGCCGGCCTCGGGGGAGAGCAGGAAGGCGACCGCGCCCGCGATGTCCTCGGGGACGCCGAGCCGGCCCAGCGGGTAGGCCTTGGCGACCTTCTCCTCCCGGCCCTCGTACAGCGCCTCGGCGAACTTGGTCTTCACCACGGCGGGGGCCACGGCGTTGACCCGGATGCCCTGCGGCCCCAGCTCGGCGCCGAGCTCGGTGGTGAGCCGGATCAGCGCGGCCTTGCTGACGCCGTACATGCCGATCCCGAGCGAGGCGCGGATGCCGGCGATCGAGGCGACGTTGACGACCGAGCCGCCGTGCTCGCCCATCCAGGCGGCGTGCGCCCGGCGGGTCCAGGCCAGCGGGCCGAGCACGTTGACGGCGAAGATCTTGGCGGCGGCGGCCTCGTCGGTCTCCAGGACCGGACCGTAGACCGGGTTGATGCCGGTGTTGTTGACCAGGTGGTCGAGCCGTCCGAAGGCCTCCAGGGTGCGGGCGACCGCCTCCTCCTGGTGGGCCGGGTCGTCGGCCTTGCCCGCGACGGCGATCGCGTTGTCCGGGCCGCCCAGGTCGCGTACGGCCTCGGCGAGCGGCTCGGGGTTGCGGGCGGTGAGGCAGACCTTGGCGCCGCGGTCGACCAGTTCGCGGGCGATGCCGAGGCCGATGCCCCGGCTCGATCCGGTCACGACGGCCACCCGGCCCTTGAAGGAGTGCACCACGGAGGGTCCTGCCTTTCCCGCGAGGATCTGCGGATCCGGAGTTCGGAATCGCCGGCCGGCCGGACGGCTGACTGACGGCTGACCGACGGCCGGCCAGTGGCTGACTAAGCGCTTGCTCAGCATGGTGTCGGTGCGGGAGCCTGTCAACAGTCCGCCGGGCCGGACCGGGCCGGACCGGGCCCTACCGGGTCGGACCGGGCCCCACCCGGTCGTCGGCGGGAATGCCTGTACGAGTTCTCTGGGAGGATGGCGCCATGACCAGCACGCCCATCGCCGACCTCTGGCCCACCATGCCCGGCGCCGACACCCGCCCCGAGGCGGCGTACCGGTTGCTCCAGGCGGCCGTCGAGTCGTTCGCGGAGCGCGGCTTCCACGCCACCACCACCCGGGACATCGCCACCGCGGCCGGCATGAGCCCCGCCGCGCTGTACATCCACTACCAGTCCAAGGCCGCGCTGCTCGCCGAGATCAGCCAGGCCGGGCACGCCGCGACGCTCGCCCTGGTGCGGACGGCGGCGGCCGGCGAGGGCGGACCGGCGGAGCGGATGCGGCGCGTGGTCGAGCAGTTCACCGCCTGGCACGCCCGGGCCCGGACGGTCGGCCGGGTGGTCAACTACGAGCTGCACGCCCTGCCCGAGGACGCCTACGCGGTGGTCGCGGGGCTGCGCCTGGACATCGAGCGCGAGGTCAGCGCACTGATCGAGGCGGGCGTGGCGGCCGGGGAGTTCGAGGTCTCGGAGGTGCGCACGGCGGCCCGCGCCGTCACCTCGCTGGGCATCGACGTCTCCCGCTGGTACACCGAGCGCTCCTCCGGGACGCCGGAGGAACTCGGCCGCCGGTACGGCGAATTGGTGCTGCGGATGCTCGGCGCCCGGGTCTGACCGGAAGGCCCGCGGCACACCGTTAAGGCCCGCGGCACGCCCTTGACCAAACTCCGGGGGTGCGAGGAGACTCGTATACGACGTACGTGTGCCTCGTAGGCGTACAACGCCGACTTCCGGCGTATCCGTATCCGTATCCCCGGCCCGGTCAGACGGACCCCGGCGCGGCCTCCGTCGCCGCGCACCCCAGCAGAACCTCCCGCGGCGGCCGTGCCCCGACCGGCGGCGCCGCCGGGAGCAGACCCCGACCCGGGCCGGCCGGCGGACCGGTCGTGCGCGTGGCGCGCCGGGAGCGGCCCGGGCGGAGGGAGAGGGGAGGCGCAAGCGATGCCTTCCCGGCAAGCAAACCCCCAGCGACGATTGAGCCCGGTCCGACCCCGCTTCTGGCTGGAGACGGCCCTCGGCGGACTGTCCGGCCTGCTGTTCCTGCTCACCCTGGTGTGGCCGCAGTGGATCGAGGCGCTCCTCGGCGTCGACCCGGACGCCGGCAGCGGCGCGGCCGAGTGGCTGGTGGTCGCCCTGGCCGCCGCCGTCACGGCCGCCTGTCTGCTCGGCGCGCGGATCGAGTGGCGCCGGGCGCACCCCGCCCCGGCCCGCGCCGCGCGGTGAGCGGAGAGGAGAGCCGTCATGACCGACACCACCACCACGCCCGCCGCCCCCGAGCAGCTGGCCGCGCTCGTCCGGAAGGCTCCGCTGAGCTTCCTGGGCACGGTCACCCGGGTCGGCGGCACCTCACTCGCGGCCTTCCCGGCCGACCTGCGCGACGCGCGGACCAGTGTGGTCAAGGTGACCGAGGTGCTGCACGCCCCGCCCGCCTTCGCGCGGCTCGCGGGCAGCGAGGTCACCGTCCAACTGGATCCCACGGCCGCGCTGTTGGCGGTCGGGGACACGGCCGCCTTCTTCACCCGGGGGCTGGTCTACGGCACCGGCCTGGGCCTCGTCGAGGTGGGCCGGCTGCCCGCCTCCGCCGTCCAGCACCACGTCGCGCTGGCCGCCACCACCGCCGACGAGATGCCCTTCTCCTCCGTCCAGCGCGCGATCCGCGACCAGGACGTGGCCGCCCACGCCCGGGCGGCGGACGCCGTGGTGCTCGGCGCCGTGGTCGCCCTGGAGGACCTCGGCCTGCGGGACTTCTCCGAGCACGCCCCGCACTGGTGGCGCGCCACGCTCGACGTCTCGCTCGTCGAGTCCGGCGGCCTCGCCCCGGGGCGGACCGGTGTGCTCTACCCGGGCAGCACGGACATCCGCTGGCGCCACGTCCCCAAACCGCGCGCCGGACAGCACGGCCTGTGGCTGCTGCACACCGCGCAGGCCGATCTGACCGCGCAGGCGCCGTACCAGCTGCTCGACCGTGACGACTACCAGCCGGCGCAGAAGCTCGCCGTGCTGAGGGAACGGAGGTGAGCCGACATGCCCACCATCAAGGTCGTGGACATCACTCCCCAGTCGCTGAGCGGTGAGACCGGGCTGGACAGCGAGCCCAGCGTGGCGGTCAACGCCGCGCAGCCGAACGAACTGGTCGCGACCGCCTTCACCCCCGATCCGATGGGAGGCCCGCTCGCGCCGGTCTACGTCTCCACCGACGGTGGGGACACCTGGGTGCTGAACAGCGTGCTGCCGGGGAACAACCCCCGGAGCGGCACCGGCGACATCAGCGTCGGCTTCGCGCTGCAGGGCGGCACGCTCTACACCGGCATCCTGAACGGGCAGAGCTCGGCCCTGCAGATCCTCCGGGCCCCGGACGCCACCTCGGCCGACCCGATGACCGTCCTGGTGGAGCGGCCCAGGGAGGACCAGCCGTGGGTGGTCGCCGACACCGTCACGGGCAACGGCGGCGCGACCGACCGGGTGTACGTCGGCAACAACGACGCCGCCAAGGAGCCCAGGCCCGCCACCGTCGACGTCTCCGGCAACGCCGCCACCGACCCCGCCCCGGCCGGGTTCGTCCCGGTCCAGGTCGACCGGCGGCCGAACGTGGTCCACGACGGTCCGCCGATCCGGATCGCCGTGCACCCGGACGACACCGTCTACGCGGCCTTCGAGAGCTGGACCAACTTCGACCAGACCAGCCTGGTGGTCACCTTCGACGTCGTGGTGACCCGCGACGACAAGGGCGCCCTTGGGGCCGACCCCTTCCAAGCGCTCAAGGACTCGGCCGACAGCGAGGTCGGCCAGCGGGTCGTGAGCGGGCGCACCGTGGTCTTCAACACCCAGGCGGCCTCGCTGGGCCAGGAGCGCACCGGCGCGGACCTGTCGATCGCCGTCGACCCCACCAACTCCGCCAACGTCTACATCGCCTGGTGCGACAACCTGGGCGGCCGCGCCCCCACCGACTACGTGCTGCACGTCCAGCACTCGACCGACCACGGCCAGAGCTGGGCCGAGGCGCGCGGGGACCTGGTCAACGGCAAGAACCCCTCGCTGGCGGTCAACTCCGACGGCCTGGTCGGGCTGGTCTACCAGCAGCTCTCGGACAACCAGTGGACCACGGCGCTGGAGCTCACCTCCGACGTCTGGCAGACCGTGGACAAGCAGGTGCTGCACCAGGCCCCGGGCGACGTACCGCCCTCCGGCGGCGCGCTGCCGTACCTGGGCGACTACATCCGGCTGATCACCGTCGGCCCGGACTTCTACGGCATCTTCGCGGGCAACAACACCCCCGACAACGCCAACTTCCCGGTCGGCGTGACGTACCAGCGCAATGCCAACTTCACCACCCACCAACTGCTCAACACGGACGGGGTGACCCCGGTGGACCCGTCCATCGACCCGTTCTTCTTCCATCGGGCAGCCGCCTGAGCCGCCCGTTCACCCCGCCCGTTCATCGGGGCGCCCGCCACGACCGTTCGTGGCGGGCGCCCCTGCTGTCGGGCACTGTGGTTCGGGGGGTGTTGTGTTCGGGGGTGTTCGTGCGGTGCCCGGTGTTCAGGCGGTGGCCAGGCAGAACTGCACGAGCCCGGCGTCCACGTCGAGGACGATCTTCTCCATCTCCGCCCACGGCGGGTGGAAGCTCTTCACGCCCCACTCGACGGTGAAGCCGAGCACCTTGCCCCGGCCGGGGTCGACGAAGTGGCGGGAGTAGACGTAGTCGTCGCTGGTCCCGCTGGTCGGGTAGAGGTGGAACCCGGTCAGCGGCTTGTACGCCGTACCGCGCACGCCCTGCACGCCCTGGCAGAAGGCGGTGGCGAGTTCGAGCGCCGTGTCGGCGTCGTCCTTGGGGATGTACTCGGCGTACGCGTCGCCGGGCAGGCCGCGCTTGCCGTCGTACTGCGGGTTGCGGAAGTTCATGCCGGGGTCGTCCGACTGGTTCTCGTCGTCGCCCCAGTTGTAGAGCATGTCCTGGGAGTAGCTGTGCACGTCGACGAACCAGCGCGTCCTCGGGTAACGGTCCAGCAGCCAGCGGACGTTGCGGGTCTCGGGCTCGGAGAAGGCGCTCGGGCCCTCGTAGACGTACCGGTCGCACGGGCTGGTCGAGACCTGCGGGGTGGCGGTCGGGGCGAAGGCGGTGGGGAAGTCGAAGAGGAAGTCGTAGTTGCGGTTGAGGTCGATGCCGATGCAGTCGGGGTTCGAACTGCCGCCGGAGTTCGCCGGGTTGCGGTTCTTGCGCCACATCGCGTCGACGGTCTGGCTGTGCAGCCGGCCGTCCGGGTTGACCAGCGGGAAGACCACCAGGTCCAGCCGGAGCAGCAGGTCCTGCACCTGTTGGGCGGTGAAGGAGATGCCGCCGTAGCCGAGGCCGGTACCGGCCTGGAGAGCCTCCAGCAGGTCGGCGGCGAAGTGGACGAGGATCTCGCAGCTGCCCCACTCGCGGGCGTGCACGCCGCCGATCAGCATGACGCAGTCCTTGGGGACCGGCGCGGGGCGGCCGATCTGCAGGGCGTGGGCGGTGCGGCCCTCGATCGAGGGATCGGGCAGGGTGATCAGCTGGGCGGTGCCGGGGTAGGCGGTGGCCAGGCTGGTCACGGCGGATTCGACCTCGGTGATGTTCAGGTACGACATGACGGGCCTCCCGGCTCAGCCGGCGAGCTTGACGGCCAGGCCGTGCGGGACGGCGTCGGCGGCGGCGAACCGGTCGCCGGTGCCGACCTCGGCCTGGGCGGCCCGCCCGTCCGCGCTGGCGTTACCGATCCTGGTGACCGTGACGCCCTCGCGTTCGAGGGCCGCCACCTGGTCGTCCGGGGCGAAGACGTCGATGCCGACGCTGCCGTCCGGTTCCGGCTGCGGGCGTCCGCCGGTGTCGGGGCGTGCTTCGCGCAGCAGGGCGCGCAGGGTGTCCGCGTCGCGGGCGGTGACGCGGAGCTTGAGGATGTCGGGCCGGGGTGGGGTAGGGGGTGCGGTTGGGACGGCGGACATGACGACCTCTGGTGATGAGTACGGATATGTCCGACGTGTACCTCGTATCCTCAGGATCCGCCGTCCTCGTAGAAGGCGTCAAGGGGAGGCTCCGGCATCCCGTCCAGCAGACTGTCCAGTCCGGCCAGCATCTCGGCCCGGTCGTCGAAGTCGGCGAAGCGGGGGACCAGCGCGCGCAACCGCGGGTAGTCGGCCGCGGGCAGCCGGTGCAGGCCCAGGCGCAGCACCGGGTCCGGCTCGTCCGGGTTGTCGACCACCTGGCGCTTGTCCACCAGCAGGCAGCCCAGGTTCCAGGCGACGAAGGTGCGGTAGATCGTCAGGGCGGTGGCGTCGTCGAAACCGGCCCGGCCGAGCACCGCCAGGATGTGCTCGGTGAGCGCGAGGGCCGGAGCCGGCCGGCGGGACACCGGGACGGCCAGCGGGCGGGTCGCGACCAGCGGCAGGATCTCGGGGTGGGCGTGCGCCACGACGGCGAAGGCCTGGGCGATCCGGCGCAGCTCCGTCCGCCACCCGGTCCGGTGCGGGCCGTCGCCGGCGGCGGCGGTGCGCAGCCTGGTGTTGATCTCGGTGAAGTAGGCCTCGGTCAGGCCATCCAGCAGGGCTTCCTTGCCGGGGGTGTAGCGGTACAGCGCCATCGACTCGACGCCGAGCTCCGCCGCCAGCCTGCGCATGGTCAACGCGGCGAGCCCCTCGCGGTCCACCAGGGCGACGGCGGCCTCCAGCACCAGAGGGCGACTCAGGCGCCCGCGTTTCTCGGGGCCGTCCCGCTCAGCCATGTCCGCACTCCTCCGAGTCGGTGCCGGCGTCATCGGCCGTGCCGGGGCCGGACGGGGGGCAGGTTACGCAGCGGATACAGAACCAGGATACAAGGTACGAATCGGTGGAAAACAGGCCTCGAAGGCGCCTCGATCGGTGACGGAGCGCAATCGACGGCGGTGCGGGACGGTGGTTGGCGGCAGGGGCGGCAGGGGCGGCAGGGGCGGCAGGCACGGCGGGTGCGGTCGTTGGCGGCAGGGGCGGCGGGTGCGGTCGTCGGTGGATGGGGGCCCGGGTCAGTCGAGCAGCAGCCGGACGGCGAGCCAGCCGACCAGGGCCGCCGAGCCGAGGGCGGTCAGCAGTCGGCCGCGGGCCCCGGTCAGGGCCCGGCCGAGCAGGGCGCCGCCGGCGGCGAGCAGCAGTTGCCAGCTGGCGGAGGCGGCGAACACGGCGAGGGTGAAGACCGCTCGGGCGAGCGGGTCCGCCGGACTGCCACGGCCGTCGCCCAGGACCAGGGCGGTGAAGTAGAGCACCGTGAGCGGGTTCAGCAGGGTGAGCCCGAGCAGGGTCAGGAAGGCCCGGGCGGGGCCGGGCGGGGTCTGCGTCACCGGGGCCCGGGTGGGATCGGCGGCGGAGTGGCGGGCGCGCAGGGCGGTGAGGGCGGTGACGGCGGTGCGGACGGCCAGGGCGAGCAGGACGAGGGCCGAGCCGATCCGCAGCGGCCCGGCGACCGGCGCCAGCAGCGGCGCGAGGCCGCTGCCGCCGAGCACCGCGAGCAGCGCGTACAGCCCGTCCGCGGTGGCCACGCCGAGGGCGGCACCGGCGCCGGTGCGCAGCGAGGTGCGCGCGGTGAGGGATACGAGGTAGGCCCCGACGGCCCCCACCGGCACGGCGACCCCGTACCCGGCGAGCAGCCCCGCGAGCAGCGCGGCCCTCATGCGCGGGCGCGGTCGGGCCTCCGGGGGCGGCCGGGCTGCTGCTGACCGGCGGCCGGGCGGGCGGCGGCGGTCACGGGCAGCGGGCGGGCGGGTGCGGTGGTCATGGGGCGATGGTGGCGGCCCGGGCGCCGGGGGTGCAAGCGGTTTTCCGTGTGAGGACGGGTAGCGTGGACCGCTCCGTGAACACCGTTTCGAGGAGGCCCCGATGAACAGTCAGAACGACCACGTGCGCGAGCTGTTGGCCGACGCCTGGCAGTCCTGGGCGGAACGCGGCGCGGCCCTGGACGCGGCGGACTGGGACCGGCCCACCCGGCTGACCGAGTGGACCGTCCGGGACCTCTACGCGCACGTGGCGCCGGTGCCGGAGATGTTCACCGGACTGCGCGGGGCCGTCCTGGACGGGCCGGCCGAACTGACCCGCGGGGCGGACATCCTGCGGACCTTCAACCGGCCCGGCGGGCTCGCCCACACCGCCGCCGGGCAGGTCGCCGAGCTGGCCAAGGAGGCCGCCGGGGCGAACGAACCGGCCGTGCTGATCGCCCGGTTCGGCACCGAGGGCCCGGAGGCCCTGGCCGGGCTCGCGGACCTGCCGCCGAGCACGGTGGTGGCGCACCCGCTGCTCGGCAGCGTCACGGTCGGGGCGCTCGGCGAGGTGGCGCTGATGGAGGCGACCGTCCACCTGCTGGACCTGGTCGCGGCGGTCGGCGGGCCCGCGCCGGCCGAGGGGGCGCTGCACTTCACCCGCGCGCTGCTGGCCGAGGTCGCCGACCCGGTGGCCTTCATCGAGGCGGCGGCGGGCCGGAGTTCGGAGCTGGTGCTGCCGGTCATCCGCTGACCCCGGCGGGGCGTTCGCGCTGGTCAGTCGTATGATCGGGGCCGACGGCGGATCGGACGGCGGATCGGACGACGGACCGGACGGTGGACCGGACGACGGATCGGTCGGATCAGTCGACGGAGCAACGGGGGGAAGCCGATGGACAACCTGTGGAACCTGTGGTGGCTGCTGCCCATGGTCATCTACGGCGGATCGGACCTCGCCCGCAAGGCGTTGAAGACCCGTCACAAGCGCAAGCTGGAGGTGCTGGAGGCGACCGAGCGGCAGCGGGTCGCCCTGGAGGCGGCCGGCCGCCCGCCCGAGCCGGTCTGCGGCTGCACCCACCACCTGGCCAAGCACGACAAGCAGGGCCGCTGCCACGAGGTGGTCGAGGCGCCCACCGCCTGGGACGCCGAGCGGCGCCCGGTGAGCTACGAGCCGCGCCCCTGCAACTGCCAGCAGTACGTGGGCCCGGAGCCGCTGGGCACGGTGTACGCGCCGGAGCTCACCGACCGTTGAGCCGGTTGCTCGCTGACCGTTGAGCCCGCTGCTCCCCGCGCCGTCGGTCCGGTGCGGGGAGCAGCGGTGTGCCCGGTGTGCCCGGTCAGCCCAGGGCGAGCGCGCTCAGCCGGTCGGCCGCGCCGTTGAACAGGTCCTGGTCACCGGGGAAGGTGCCGGAGTCGGCGTACTGCCAGAAGGTCTGGTAGCCCCAGCCGTTCGGCAGGGTGCCGGCGGTGGAGGAGTAGCGGGCGATCCAGAGCGGGTTGGTGGCACCGAAGCCGCCGTAGTTGCCGGTGCAACTCGCCCACCAGTTGGTCGTGGTGTAGATCGTCGGGTAGCGCCCGGTGCGGTTGAGGACGGTGTTGCTGAAGTCCCTGATCCAGCCGACCATCGCGCTCTGGCCCAGGCCGTAGCAGCTGGCGCCGTACGGGTTGTACTCGATGTCGAGTGCAGGCGGCAGGGTCGCGCCGTCGGCTGACCAGCCGCCGCCGTGGTCGACGAACCAGTTGGCCTGGGCGGAGCCGGAGGAGTTGTTCGGCAGCGCGAAGTGGTAGGCGCCGCGGATCAGTCCGGCGTTGTAGGAGCCGTTGTACTGCTGGGCGAAGTACGGGTTGGTGTAGCTGGTGCCCTCGGTGGCCTTGACGTAGGCGAACTGGGCGCCGTTGGCCGCGGCCGTGGACCAGTCGACGTTGCCCTGGTAGCTGGCGACGTCCATTCCGGGGGTCTGGGTGGCGGCGAGGGTGGCCAGGGCCGGTGCGTCGGTGCGGCCCTCGTGGGCGGCGACGGTGGAGCCGGCGAAGTCGCGGTCGGGGTGGAAGGCCGGCCGGGCCTCGGCGGTAGGGGAGGCGGTGAGAGGGGCGGGGTCGGCCGCGTACGCGGGTGCGGTGACGCCGGTGACCAGGGCGGTCGCGGCGGCGAGCACGGCGAGGACGGACAGCCGACGGCGGGTTCCAGGTCTTCTGGTGGTACCGGTGGGGCGGGCGGAGCGGGAAGAGCGGGGCATGGACACTCCTCTGGTTCCGGTACGAATGGCCCAACGGGCTTGGTGCGGACGGAACTTGGTCCGACCGGGGAGCAGGGTAGCCATGTACCCGCCAGCTGCGCCAGGTGTCCGCGCCCCGTCGAGGACCGGGGGTCCGGTGGTGCGGGTCGCTACGCTCCGGGGCCGGTGTCGATCCCCGGCTCCCGCTGTCAGGGCAATGTGGCACGATGCGTGAAAGTCGACATTCACGAGAACGAGGTGGCGCCATGCCCGAGACCGCAGCCAGGACCGCCGGTGAGCTGACCTTCCGCCCTGCGACCCTCGCCGATGTCCCGGCGCTGGTCGAACTGGTCGAGTCCGCTTACCGGGGTGAGGCCAGCAAGGCCGGCTGGACCAGTGAGGCGGACCTGCTGGGCGGGCAGCGCACCGACGCGGCGGGTGTCGCCGAGGCCGTCGGGCACGCCGACGGGTTGGTGCTGCTGGCCGAGCGGGACGGCGAGCTGCTCGCCTGCTGCCAGCTGGAGCGGCGCGGCGACCGGGCGTACTTCGGCATGTTCTCGGTGCGCCCCGGCCTCCAGGGCGGCGGGATCGGGCGGCTGGTGCTCGCCGAGGCGGAGCGGCTGGCGGGCGAGGAGTGGGGGGTCGGCTCGATGGAGATGACGGTGATCGAGCAGCGCGCCGAGCTGATCGCCTGGTACGAGCGCCGCGGCTTCCGGCGGACCGGCGTGTACAGCCCGTTCCCGTACGGGGACGAGCGGTTCGGCGTCCCGCGTCGGCCGGACCTCCGGTTCGAGCAGCTGGTGAAGGAGCTCAAGTCGGCCTGAGGGAGGGGCTGGAGGAGGGCTGGAGGAGGGCTGAAGGAGGGGCTGTTCTGTTGATCGTTTGATGGTCTGTCGTCCTACTGATGCACCGTCAAGTCGCTGAGCTGGAGCGATGCGGAGATGTCATACCTCGTTCATGATTGGTCCAGACCAATGTGAGAGGCTGAAGCCCGTACGGCGAAGTTCCGTCCGATGCCCAGGGGGGCCATTTCCGCATGCCCGTACTCCATGGCACCGCCATGCCCGCACCCGACACCGGTCCGCACCCGGAACCCGCGGACCCCGACCTCCGACTGCCGAGCCCGCCCGACGACGAGGAGCTCTACTGGTACTTCGGCCCGCAGCGCCGCTGGGTGCTGCTCTGCGCCACCCTCTCCTACGCGGGAGCCACCGCCACCCTCGGCCTGTTCGCGCTGAGCAAGCCGCTGCTCTGGCCGTTCCTGCTGCTCACCGTGCTCAACGCCGCCACCTGGCTGCTCTCGCTCACCGACGGCCAGCGGGCCCGCCGCTTCACCCGCGACTCGCACGACCTGCTGCTGCGCGCCTGGAGCCCCGCCCGCCACCCGAGCGTGGACCTGCTGCTGCCGACCGCCGGCGAACCGCTCGCCGTCCTCGACAACGCCTACCGGCACACCGCCGCCGTCCGGTGGCCCGGCGAGCTGACCGTCCTGGTCCTCGACGACGCCGACCGCCCCGAAGTGCGCGAACTCGCCCGCTCCTACGGCTTCCAGTACCGCGCCCGCCCCGACCGCGGCCGCTTCAAGAAGGCCGGCAACCTCAACCACGGCCTGGCCGAGGGCACCGGCGAGATCATCGCCGTCCTCGACGCCGACTTCTGCCCCCGCCCCGACTTCCTGCACCACCTGGTGCCCTACCTCGACAACCCCGAGGTCGGCATCGTGCAGAGCCCGCAGTGCTTCGACACCGACGCCGACATGTCCTGGCTCGAACGCGCCGCGGGAGCGACCCAGGAGATCTTCTACCGCTGGATCCAGCCCTCCCGGGACGCCCAGGACGGCACCGTCTGCTGCGGCACCAACGCGCTCTACCGGCGCGCCGCCCTGCAGCGGATCGGCGGCTTCGCCGAGATCGACCACAGCGAGGACCTCTACACCGGCCTCGCCCTCGCCCGGGCCGGCTGGAGCACCCGGTACGTCCCCGCGCTGGTCGCCAAGGGCATGTCGCCCACCGGCCTGCCCGCCTTCATCAGCCAGCAGTACCGCTGGTGCCTCGGCTCGCTCGCCCTCGTCCGCGACCCGGACTTCCGCAGCGGCCCGCTCCCGCGGTCGGCCCGGCTCTGCTTCTGGAACGGCATCCTCGGCTACGTCACCAGCGCGGTGAACGTCTTCGCCGTGCCGCTGCCCGCGCTGATCATGCTGTTCTTCGCCCCCGAGCAGATCCAGCCCTGGCAGGTGCTGCCCTTCCTGCCGCCGATCTGGGTCGCCCTGGTGCTGCTGCCCGCGATGTCCCGCACCCGCTGGCGCTTCGAGGTCACCCGGGTCCAACTCCTGGGCGGGCTCTGCCACGTGATCGCCATCGCCCACGCGCTGCGCCGCCGCTCCGCCGACTGGGTGCCCACCGGCGCCGTCTCCGGCGGGACCGCCCTGGCCCGTAGCGTCGCCCGACTCGGCGTCGGCTGGCTCGGGTTCGTCGTCCTCGCGGGCGCGGCCGGCTTGGTACGCGCCGGACTGGAGTACGGCTGGCGGCCGTTCTGGGCGCTCACCGCGCTGCTCGGGCTCACCGCGTACACCATGGTCCCGCTGATCAGGGCCCTGTGGCCGCTGGTCGGCACCGGCCGGGGCGCGGGGGCCGGGAACGGCGGCAAGGGCGCCGCCGTCGGCGAGGTCGCCGCACCGGCGCGGCGCCGGGCCCGTGTCGGCTCCGGAGTCGGCTCCGGAGTCGGCTCCGGTGTCGGCTCGGACCTCGGTTCCGGTGTCGGCTCGGACCTCGGCTCCGACCTCGGCTTCGGCCGGGCGGAGGCCGTCGCCGTCACCGCCGTGCTGCTGCTCTGCGGGGTGCTCGCCTCCGGCTGGGCCGACCCGCTGATCTTCTGACCCACCCGCTTGCCCGCTTCACCGCTTCACCGCTTTCCCCGCTGCGTTTCCTTGCGCGTCGCCCCACCGGCGCGGAACCCGCCGCTCGGCCGCCCCAACGGCCCGGCGGGCCCCCGACCACCGATGCCAGCCCAGCAAGGAGCACCGCCGTGTCAACGGCCGTACCGCCGTCGCCGTCCACGTCCGACGACGAGGTGTCCACGAACGAGATCCTGCCCGGAATCGTCCGGGTGGACCGGCAGGCCGCCGCCGCCGGAACCACCTCGACCTCCGCCACCTCCGCCACCTCCGCCTCCGGCGCCGTCGTGGCGTCGACGGGAGAACCCCGCCGCCGCACCGCCTTCCGCCCCGACATCGAGGGACTGCGCGGCATCGCCGTGCTCTCCGTCCTCGCCTACCACGCCGCCGTCCCCGGCCCGACCGGGGGCTACGTCGGCGTCGACATCTTCTTCGTCATCTCCGGCTTCCTCATCACCGGCCTGCTCACCGGCCGCCCGATCGGCCTGTGGGACTTCGCCGCCCGCCGCGCCCGCCGCATCCTGCCCGCCGCCGCCACCGTCCTGGTCGCCACCGCCGCCGCCGGCGGCGCCCTGCTCGACCCGCTGCGCGGCACCGACCTCGCCCACGACCTGATCGCCGCCGCCGGACAGTTCGCCAACTGGCGCTTCGTCGGCCAGCAGACCGACTACCTCGCCGCCGAACACGACCCCAGCCCGCTCCAGCACTTCTGGTCCCTCGGGGTGGAGAACCAGTTCTACCTGCTCTGGGGCGTCCTGTTGCTCGGCCTCGCCCGCTATCTGCACGGGCGACGCCGCACCGTGGCGATCACCCTCGCCACCCTCGCCGTCGGCGGGCTCTCACTCGCCCTCTGCCTGCGCTGGACGGCGACCTCGGCGCCGCTCGCCTACTTCTCCACCGGCAGCCGACTCTGGGAGTTCGCAGCAGGGGCGTGCGCGGCCCTGCTGGGCAGCGCGCTCGCCGCCCGCACGCCGGGGCGCACCCCCGGCCGCGCGCTGACCGGGGCGCTGCGGCTGCTCGGCTGGGCCGGCCTGGCGGCCGTCCTCGGCTCGATCCTCCTGTACGACCGCACCACCCCCTTCCCGGGCGCGGCCGCCCTGCTGCCCGTCCTCGGCACCGCCGCCCTGCTGCTCGCCGCCCCCGCCGACCGGATCGTCGGCGGCCTCCTCGCCACCCGCCCGCTGCGCGCCGCCGGCCGCCTCTCGTACGCCTGGTACCTGTGGCACTGGCCGGTGCTGACCATCGCCCAGGCCCGCTACGGCCAGCTGTCCTGGACGGTGCTCCTCGCCCTCACCGCCGCCAGCGCGCTGCCCGCCTGGCTCACCCTGCGACTCGTCGAACAGCCCCTGCGGTACGGCAGCAGCCCGGCGCCCCGGCGCGGCCTCGCCGTCGGCGCCAGCGCGCTCGTCATCCCGCTGATCGCGGCGCTCACCCTCGGCGGCGGCACCGTCCGCGCGCTCGGCGGCACCGCGTCCGCCCAGGCCGGCGCCCCCGCCGGAGCCGTCGACGGGCCCGCCCTGCTCGCCCCCGGCGCCCGGGTGCTCGGCCTCACCCCCTCGCTCGCCCGCGCCCGGGAGGACTTCCCGCCCGGCAAGGGCTGCGAGATCCCGCTCAACGCCGACAGCAGCCCCCGCTGCCTCTTCGGCAACCAGGACAGCCCCGACCGGATCGTGCTGCTCGGCGACTCGCACGCCGGACAGTGGATCTCCGCCGGGCTCGCGCTCGCCGAACAGCGGCACTGGGCCCTGGAGGTCCTGGTCAAGCCCGGCTGCCCGCTGGCCACCCTGACCGTGCGCAACGACGTCCTCGGCCGCACCTACGACGAATGCGACCGCTGGCGCGAGAACACCCTCACCCGGCTCACCTCCGGGCCCAAGCCCCGGCTGGTCCTGATGGCCGGCCTCAACCGCTACGGCAGCCAGGAGGAACGCGCCGCCGGCTGGACCCGCACCCTGGACCGCCTCACCGCCCTCGGCGCCCCGCTCGCCTACCTCGGCGACACCCCGATGCCGGGCAAGGACATCCCCACCTGCCTGGCCGCCTCCGACGGCCGCTCCGACGCCTGCTTCTTCCCCCGCGAGACCGCCTTCGAGCCCGACCCCCTGCTCGACGGCGGCCTCGCGGCCCGCTACGGCGTCCGCACCCTCGACCTCGGGCCGGTGCTCTGCCCGGGCAGTGGCCCGAGCTGCCCGGCCGTCCTGGAGGGCGTGGTGCTCTACCGGGACACCGGGCACATCACGGACACCCTGGCCCGGGTGCTGGCGCCGCGGATCGACAAGGGGGTGCTGGGCGCGCCGTGACGCCGGGGGCCGGGCCAGGGTGGCTAGATCAGCACCGGCTCGCGGGGCAGTTCCTCCAGGCGGGCGTCCGCCCCGACGATCAGGAACACCCCCGGCCCCACCTCCTCGGAGCGGCTGCGGATGTCCATGTAGAGGTGGGCCGGCCACTCCGTCCGCAGCGACCAGCTGACGCCGATCAGATCGGCGCCGTCCAGCCGGGCGCCGGTCAGGTCCGCGTCGGTCAGATCGGCGTGGGCCAGTCCGGCGCCCGTGAAGTCCCCGTCGACCAGGACGGCGCCCGCGAGGCAGGCGTGGTCCAGGGTGGCGCGCGACAGGTCGGCCCCGGTGAGGTCGGCCGAGGTGACGTAGGCCTGGCTCAGATCGGCCCTGGTCAGGGCGCCGCCGCGGAGCGTCGCCCCGGCCAGGACCGCCCCGCACAGCTGGGACCGGCTCAGGTCAGCCCCGTCCATGGCGGCGCCGGTCAGGAGGGCGTAGCGCAGGTCGGAGTCCGGCAGCCGGGTGTCCTGGAGCCGGGCGCCCGCCAGGTGGGCGTTGAACAGCTGGGCCCGCACCAGGCTTGCGCCGGACAGGTCGGCGGCGTACAGGTTGGCGTCGTCCAGGGTCGCGTCCGACAGGTCGGCGCGCCACAGCTCGGCCTGGCAGAGGTTGATGTCGGTCATGATCGCCGAGCTCAGGTCCACGTCGTGGAGCCGCGCGCCGGCCAGGCTCGCGCCCGTCAGGTCCGCCGACCGCAGGTCCGCCCCGCGCAGGTCGACGCCGGCCAGCTCGGCGTTGTGGAGCACCGCGCCCGGGCCGGGCACCTGCAGCGGCTCGAAGGCCAGCGCGGCCCGCAGCCAGGTCCGGAAGCAGTCCTTCGGCGGCTCCTGGGGCCCGCGCGTCACCGACCCCCGTCCGCCCCGTACGGAATCACCGGCCACGACGCCTCCTCCGCTGGTCGGCCCCGTCGGCGGGACCGCCGTACCTGGTGTCCACCCGGGGGACGATCGGGGCCCGCAGCGGCCCGGGCCGGGGCCCGGGCCCGGGCTCCCCGGGTGGGGAGGGGACCTCCGGACGTGAGGGGAATTCCGGACGCGACGGGAGCTCCGGGCGCGAGGGGCCGCGCGCGAACATCTGCTTCAGGATCTGCGGCGCCGCGATCCCGATCGCCAACGCGCCCACCGGGCCCGCGACCTGGTTGGACGCCGTGGACGCCGCCGTCACGATCACCCCCACGCTCAGCCGGATCACGACCGCCACGACGTACGGGGCCAGCCGCATCTGCCCCCGGTACGTCCAGGGGAAGCCGCCGACCGAGGTGATCCGCTCATGGAGGGTCCACGCCTCGATGGCAGCCGCACCACCGAGCCCCCACAGGCATGCGGCCAGCATCTGCATCCGAGCAACTCCTCGCACCCGCAAGACCGTTGATTCCCGACGGTCCTCTCGTCGACCATGCTGGTGCACCGGGCCGCACAACGCCGAGCGCGACACCGCGCAGAGCACCGATCCTCGGGAACAACCGGCGTTCCCGGGGCGGGCGCGACCTCGCCGTGGTATACGGCCGGGGGGTGGGGCTGTCGGGCTTTCGGGGTTGCTCGCCCGGCCGTCGGGTCGCGGTCAGGACGCTCCTGTAGACGTCAGCCGTAGAGGCCGCGGCAGAGCCGCGCCTGCTCCGAGCCCGCCGGCCAGCGGCCCACCCGCTCGGCCTGGTCGCAGATCGTCCCCGGGCCCAGCGACGGCACCCCCGGCGCACCCGGAGCGGTGTTCGGGGCCCGGTGGCCGCTCGGGCTCGGACGCGGACTGCGGCCCGACTTCGCGTGCGGCGCGGACGAGGCGTGTTGGGCGTCCACCTGGTCCGCCCCGCCCGGGGCGGCCGCCGCGGAGGCCGGATCGCCGCCGCCCGGCGCGGCGCCCTCCGGCGCCGGGGAGGGGCCCGGGGACGGCGAGGGCGTGCCGGCCGACGGAACGACCGACAGCCGGCCCGACGGGGTGGCCGACGGCGAGGCCCCCGGCAAGGCCACCACCCGGAGGTCATCGCCCGAACCCGGACCGCACATCACCAGCACCGCGGCCAGCAGGACCAGCGTCCCGCCCGCGGCCACCGCCCACGCCTTCCGCGACCGCCGGGGCGGCACCGGCGGCTCCGGCACGGGCCCCGTCGGCGGGCCGGTCTGCGGCGGCTCCGCCCGGAACGGCTCCGCCCGCGACGGGACCGCCTGGGACGGGATCGCCTGAGGTGGGAGTGGGACGGGCGGCGGCTGCCAGGCGTTCGACGGCCACTGCCACTGTCCTCCGGTGGGCTGCCCAGTCATGTGCTCGTCCTTCCAGCGCCGCCCCCCGTCGTACCTTTCCCGTGCTCAACGAGCGCGCCGACGCCGGGACATGACCCGGAAGAGGGGTCTGAACGGGCGCTGATTGCCACCGCGCCACATGCTGGGGGTCATGGAGACCAACAGCACGTCCGCACACCTGGTCGAAGTCGCCGAATTCCGGACCGACAGCCGCTACCGCCTCGTCCACTTCGAGGGCCACGGCTGGGAGCCGCTCGCCCCCGAGGAGTTCGAACCCCGCCTCCACCAGCTCTTCCCCGACCTCGACCCACGCGACCCCGCCAAGGTGCACTGGGCCGACCGCCCCTGGGAATGGCCGGTCTGGCACCCCGGCGAGGCCTGAGCCACTGATCAACCGGCCCCCGCGTTCGCTACGCTTTCCGGGTGAGCGTGGATCACTTCTGGCGCCGCCTGCCAGGCCAGGCCGTGGACGCCTGTTCGCCCGAGGAACTCGGCGAACTCGTGCCGCGGAGCCGCGACGTCCGCTACGACCGGCTCGTCGCCGCCGGACTCGCCCTCGGCGTACGGCAGACCGCCGTCCTGATGGAACTCGCCCTCACCGAGAACGGCCTCCACCCCGACCCGGCCGCCCGGCTCCCCGTCTACGGCGGCACGCGCGCAGACCGCGGAGACGCTGGAGGCGCTGGAGGCCGCGGGGACACCGGAGACCGCGGAGACGCGGGAGAGCACGGAGACGCCGGGATGCTGGTGCTGCGCCCCGAACAGGTCGCCGCCGCGTTCACCTTCCTGCGCGACTCGGCACTCGGCGAACTCGTCCGCCAACAGGACACGGTGCTCGCCCGCCGGGTCGCCCAACTCGGTTCCGAGCCGCCCTGGTCCGAGTCCTGGGCCGCCCGCGTCGTCCACGACCTGCGCGAACTACGGGACTTCTTCGCCGTCGCGGCCGCCGCCGGCGACGCCATCATCGTCCGGGAGTCCGAATGACCGACCAGATGACCGACCAGGTGACCGATCAGACGCGCGCCCCCGGCACGGCCGGCTACGGCGAAGCGGCCGAGCAACTCGCCGTCCAGTACGAGAGCGTGGACTTCGCCGACATCCACCGCGCCCGGCTGCACCTCTACCCGGCCGCGCCCGCCGCCGTCCTCGACATCGGCGCCGGCACCGGCCGCGACGCGGCCACCCTCGCCGCCCTCGGCCACCGGGTCACCGCCGTCGAGCCGACCCCCGAACTACGCGCCGTCGCCGCCCGGTTGCACCCCCGCGCGGGCATCCGCTGGATCGCCGACGCGCTGCCCGCACTGCCGACGCTCAGCGCCGAGGGCGAGCAGTACGACCTGATCCTGCTCACCGCCGTGTGGATGCACCTCACCCCCGCCGAACGCCCGCCCGCCATGGGCGCCGTGGCCCGGCTCCTCGCCCCCGGCGGCCGCCTCTCCCTCACCCTCCGCCACGGTCCCGTCCCGCCCGGCCGCCGGATGTTCGACCTCCCGGCCGCCGACACCATCACCCACGCCCGGGCCCACGGCCTCCACCTCCTCCACCAGGGCACCCACCCCGACCCGCACGCCCGCGAGGGCGTGACCTGGACCGAACTGATCCTCGAGCGCGGGCGGTAGCCGCCCGGGCCGTTGAGGCCAGGGAGGTTTTTGGACCGGTGGTGGCGGGCCCTGGCACTAGGCTGCACGCGTGATCGAGAACTCGAACGTACGCCTCGCCGACCTCCTCGACCGCCGCGCGGACGGGCACGAGCCCGCGCCGGAGGCGGTCCTCGACGCGCTGTTCGAGGGCGGGGTGTTCGTTCCGGTCACCGACGGCGGATCGGTGATGTTCCTGCCCGACGAGGAGCAGCCGCCCACGCTGCTCGCGTTCACCGGCGCGGCACTCGGCGCGCAACTGCTTCCGGAAGCCGCCGGGATGGTGCACTGCGACGTGGCGCGGCTGAGGGACATCCTGGAGACGACCGGCGTCGCCGTGCTCGGGATCCGCTCCGCGAACGGGCAGGCGATCCTTCCCGAGCAGGTGACGCGGGACTGGCTGACCCACGGGCCGGGAGCGGAGATGCAGCTCGACTGGTCCACCGACCCGGTGGCGGTCGCCCTCCGTGACGCGCTGGCCCGGCGGATCCGCGAGTTCCCGGCCGTCCGCTCGGTGTGGGTGGCGCAGGTCCGGTGGCGGGTCGGCGGGGAGGAGCACCTGATGCTGCACGTGGCCGTGGACGAGGACCTGCCCTCGGCCTCCGCCGGCCGCCTGGTGCAGGTCCTGCTCCGCGAGGAGGTGCGGCTGGGCCCGGAGCACCCGAAGCTCGGGATGATCGCCCTGAACACCGTCACCCACGCCGACGCCATCGCCGAACTGGACAGCCAGGGCCTGGACACGGTGCGCCACGACCTCCGGTCGGGCCAGGTCCAGGTGATCTCCCGCGAGTACGACGACCCGGCGGTGGTCCGGGCGAACGGCGTCGCGCCCCCGCCCCGGGCCAAGCGCCGCTGGTTCGGCCGCTCCTGACGGGGCTCCGCCGATCTTTTGACACCGGATCTTTTGGCGCCCGATCTTTGGCGCCCGATCTTTGGCACCCGACCTTTTGGCGCCCGACCTTCTGGCACCGGATCTTTTGACACCGGCCCCCACCGGCGGGACGATCCGGACATGAGCCTTGCGCTGGCGCACCACACCGGCCTGATCCTCGCCCAAGTCGCGGGCCTGCTGCTGGTGTTCGGCGGGGTCTGGCTGGTCGCGGCCCAGGTGACCCGGCTGCGGCACTCGACTGCCCGGACGGTCGTCGCGGGGGCGGCCTTCGCCGCCGCCGGGGTACTGCTGATCATCGCCGTCCACTGGGGACACGTCGGGTAGGCCCTACCCGGAAACCGGTAACCGGTGGACGTCAGCAGGTGCTGACGTCCACCGGCGCTGATGTCAGCGGGTGCTGAAGTCAGCGTTCCAGGAGGCCGCGTTCGTACGCGCCAGGCCGACCTCGTTGTAGTCGCCGATCATGATCGCCAGGTGGCCCGAGGAGTTGATCCAGCCGTCCACGGCCGCGTCGATGTTCGTGGGCCCGTAGAAGGCGATCTCGCCGAAGCCCCGCCCGGTGTAGCCGAGACCGGCCGCCACGCGCCCCGAGTCGCAGAAGTGCCCGGAGACCCGGCGCTGGTCCATCTGGTCGGCATTGCACTTCGCGGCCTGGGCGAGCGTCGCGTTGAACCGCACCGGCGCCTTGCCGTACTGGGCGCGGAGGGCGTTCAGCCGGTCCAGGAACCGCTGCTGGTCGGAGGTGACCGGGCCCGGGTTCGGGCCCGGGTTCGTGCCGGTGCCCGACCCGACCAGGTCGAACCGCTGGGACATGCTGCCGTTGCAGCCCTCGACGGTGACCTCCTGGTCGAGGCCGTGGTACGTCAGACAGCCGTTGTTGTTGGCGTTGTGGAGGTACGTGCCGCCCTCGGCGGCGGACTCCAGGGTCCACTGCTGGTTGTCGCCCGCCCACCAGTGGATGAACTGGGTGGAGCGGCCGTCCCGGGTGTCCATCTCCAGCACGCGCTCGGTGCCGTTGACGTTGCGGGCGAAGTCGACCCGGTCGCCCGGCTTGTTGGAGATCCAGAACGAGGTGGAGGCGTCCTGGTAGCCGCGGGCGATGATCCGCGAGCCCTCGCCGTCGGAGCTGGCCAGCGAGTGGTGGTTCTGGTGGTCCTGGATCGTGACCATCTGCTCGACGACGCTCGCGGTCGCGGCGTTCGCCGGGGCCGCCAGCATCGTGACGCCGCTCGCGGATATCGCGGAGACGGCGAGCGCCAGGGCCGCCAGCCGGGTGCGGCGGCGGGTGGTGCCCGGACGGAGGGTGCGACGGGACGGCTGGGACACGGGGATCTCCTACTCTCGGTGGACCGCGTGCGGTTGTGCAGGCGGACGAAGAGCAGGACAACAAAAGCTGGTAGACAAACAATCAACGGCGGGCCCGGGCTGCGGGGGCTGTCAGACCAGGAGCAGGGTCTTGCCCAGGGCGTTTCGGCTCTCGATCGCGGCGTGCGCGTCCGCGGCCTGCTCCAGCGGGAAGGTCTGTCCGATGACCGGCCGGACCCGGCCCGCGACGGCCTCCGCCATCACCTGTTCGGCCCACTGGTGCATCCGCGGCCGGAACCCGTACAACTGCTCGATCCCGATCACCTCGACCCCGCGCCGCTCCGCTTCGGCGGGGTCGATCGCCGTCAGCCGACCGCTGGAGGCGCCGTGCACGGAGAACCGGCCGTGGCGGGCCGTCAGCTCGAACGCGGCCCGGCCGATCTCCCCGCCCACGCCGTCGAACACGACGTCGACCCCCGCGCCGCCGGTCGCCCGGAGGACCTGCTCGGTCCAGTCCGGTGCGGAGTAGTCGACCGCGGCCTCCGCCCCCAGGCCGCGGACCAGGTCGAGCTTGCGCGCCCCACGGGCGAGGCCGACGACCCTGGCCCCGGCCGCCCGCGCCAACTGGACCAGCAGGCTGCCGACACCGCCGGCCGCCGCCTCGACCAGCACCCACTCCCCGGGAGCGATCCGGGCCCCCTCGACCAGGCCCGTCGCGGTGCTGCCGTCCGTGTGCAAGGCCGCGGCCTCACGCAGGCCCAGCCCGTCGGGCACCGGCACCAGTCCCTCCGCACCGGCCGCCACCCGCTCGGCGAAGGCACCCGTCGGCCCGGCGTCAGCCAGCACGAACCGGCCGATCCAGCCCGGATCCACCCCTTCCCCGACCGCGCCCACCCGGCCGGCCACCATACCGCCCGGCACGTACGGCAGTTCGGGTCTGACGTGCCACTCGTCGACGCCCTGGCGAATCCGCGTCTCGACGAACGTGATGCCCACGACGGACACCTCCACCATCACCTGCCCCGGTCCGACGACCGGCTCCGGCGCCTCGCCCGGAACCAGAACCTCCGGACCCCCGAAACGCACCGCCTGCACCATTCGCATGCTGATCACTCTCCTGTCTGGGTGACGACGACTCCGACGCCACACGCCAGTTCGGCGTCGGCGACGTTCATGGCCCCCAAGGTAGAAGCTCAAGCCGACTTGAGGTCAACTGCCGGAGTGCAGGCCGGTTCCGTGCGTGGTTGCCGGCACCCGAGGGCGTTGTCGTCACTTTGACGAAAAGTGGGCTAGGCTCGTCACGACGAACCGGCCTCGGCCTTCGCGCCGACAACCCCTCTGGTGGTAAGGGACATGGACATCCGAGTGATCGTGGACCGCGACAGCGTCCACGCCGGCGACGACGGGCAACGACACTGGCAGGAGTTCCCCATGCAGGGTCACCTGACGCTGGGGGATCTCGTCGAGTGGCTGCCGTATCCCCGCTTCGTGCCGACCCGCAGTACCTGGGCGGTGTACCAAGTGCTCGGCGCCGAGCATCCGTCCGAGGGCTTCCCCTCCGGTCGGGAGGCGATAACGACCACGGCGGTCGCGGTCATCGCCCGTGAATCGGGCGAGCTGCGCTACCACCTGGACCCGCGGACACCCCTGTCCACCTTGGCGGGTGAGACGGGGAGGGTCCTGATCTTCTGCCGCACGTGCGGCAACCAGGATCCCGACGAGGCCTTCGCGGTGACCGCGGCGGGCGGGACGCCGGGGCAGGTCCGCGGCGAGCTCTACCGCAGCATGGCGACGCTGTTCTGGGCGGCCCGCGAGGGCGCCCGACTGCCCGACCAACGCGATCGGGCTCGGGCGGAGCAGTTGGGGCGACAGGTCGACGCCATGTTCAAGGGCGGAGCCCGAGCCCGCGCCGGGTTCCGGAGGTACCTGCAGTCCGACCTGAACGGACGGGTGACCCTGCCCGATTACACCGACCGGCCAGGGCCCCAGCAGGAGTTGGACCGGACTCTGCACGACCTGGCGACCTGGGCACAGGACAGCCGCATCGACATCTTCACCACGGCGTATCACGCCTCCTGGATCCTGCGCGAGCAGGGCGGTCGCTACCAGTCGGCACTCACGCTGGAGGGCCGCACCACGGCAGCTCTGAACGGCGACGGCCGGGCCTGGACGAAGCTCGCCGAGCACCTGGACTCGCTGCGCGGCCTGGAGGCACAGTCGGAACTTCCCGAGCTCCTCGACGAGCTCACCGCCCTGATCACGGGCCGATCGGCTGACGAGATCGCCTAGCCGAAGCGCGCCCGGCGCACGTCGGACAAGTCGCTCCAGGCAGTGTCTCGGCGATCGAGAGCGGAACTGTCACACAACCAGGCGTCACCAGAACGGAGAACAGGCCACGTACCGTCCTCTGAGAGCCTGATGACCATGACGAACCACATGACCGGGGACCCGGCACCCAGCCACCAGGCGGTCAAGAACCTGATCGCGCGCTACGCCGAGCTGGTGGACGACGGGGACTTCGCGGGGCTCGGGGACCTCCTCGCCGACGCCGAGTTCACCGGCAGCGGCGAGCCGGTGCGCGGGCGCGAGGCGATCGAGCGGATGTTCCGGGAGACGGTGATCGTCCACGAGGACGGCACACCGCGCACCCAGCACGTCACCACCAACCTCGCCGTCGAGGTCGACGAGCAGGCGGGCACGGCGGCGGCGCGGTCGTACGTCACCGTGTTCCAGGCGCTCCCCGAACTGCCCCTGCAACCCATCGCCGCCGGGCGCTACCACGACCGCTTCGCGCGAGCCGATGGGCGGTGGCGGTTCGTGGAGCGCCGGGTCCGGATCACCCTCGTGGGCGATGTCAGTCGGCACTTGCGGCCCGCGGGCGGGCGGGGGTAGGCGCGGGGCGGTACCCAGGCCAGCACCCATCCACCCCACAGCGCACGGGAGTTGGCCCTCCGGAGCTCAGGCGATCTTGCAGGGTGCGTAGGCGTGGCCCAACTGGGCAGCCGCGGCCAGGCGGTGGTTCCCGTCCGCGATGGAGATGCCACCCGTGCGGACATGGATCCTGTCGCCCCCTCGGCCGCCCATGCTCCTGCCATTCCTCTTCCAACATCCGGGTCACCGCGGCGTTGTCCATGGTCCGTTGCAGCGCGCGGAGTGCCGCGGGGGTAACGCCCCAGGCGCCGCGTACACGTTCCACATCCCCGGCAGCGTGACGGACAGGCGGACTTCACGGACGAGCGGCCACCAGCAGATCAACCACGTAGACCTCCTCCACGACCTCAGCAGGGAAGGCCTCCCTCAGGAGCCCGCGCTCCTCGGCAAGAAAGGCCCGAGTCGCGGCCTGGCCGAGGACGAGGAACGCCGAGCGACTGCTGATATTGGCGAGGTGTGTGTCGAGGGAGACCGTCCGCTGCCAGCGGATCCGTCGGCGCGTGACCCGCAATCCGCTCAGCCCCGCAAGCCGGATGGCCTCGTCGTCATCGGGACGCACCGCGGAACGCGCAGGCACTCCACAGTGGCGCGCGATGCGCTCGTGCTGGGCACGGAGCCACGGCACGTCGAAGGCCGTGGTGTTCCACCAGATCGCCAGCGCGCCACCCGGGCACAGAACGCGCAGCGCCTCGGGGACCGAACGGCTGGTGTCGGTCCACTGCCATGACTGCGCGTACGTGATGAGGTCGCGCGAGGAATCGGCAAGCGGCAGGGCGTTACCGTCACCCCGGACGACCGGCACATCCGGGAGCACCCGATGAAACTCGACCGCCATCGCGTCCCCAGGCTCGACGGCGATCACCTCAGCACCCCGCTCACGCAGCAGCCTGGTCGCAATTCCAGTGCCCGCACCGATGTCCGCGGCCCGGACACCCACCAGCGAACGGCCCATGAACTCCTCGACGGCGTCGAAAAGCGCGGGCGGATACGACGGGCGGCTCGCCTCGTACTGGACGGCCGCCGAGTTGAATGAACGAGCACGTGCGCTGGCAGTCATCTCCTCATCATGGTCCACAGACCGGGTGTTGGGCGCCGAGCACTCATTCCGGTGATCGCTTCCGATCGCAGCACCAGCCCCAGCCGCACAGGAAGTCGGCTGGGTCGACTTCTGGTGCGTGGCGGTGGGCGAGGTGGTCGGTGTGGGGCGGTGGTTGCTGGTTGCCGTGGGCGGTGAGTGAGCCAGCCCTTCGGCGAGGGCAGGCGTGTGTGGCTGGCTGCACGGGAAGTCGGCTCGGTCGACTTTTCGTGCGGGGCCGCGATTGCCGTTCGCCGGGAGCTCCGAGGGTGGAGTGGCCGGTCTTGGGCCGGGAGGAGTGTTTTCGGCAGGATGAACGGGTTCAGGCCCGGTCGAGCCAACCGAAGCCGTCGAAGCGTCGCCCGAGCCGTACCCGCAGGGGACGTTCCTCGACCGGCTCCGCGACAGCCACACCGCGGTCCGCGCCCAGGTCGAGCAGGGCCTGAGTCTGCGCGAGATCGCCCGACGCCTCGGCCTGGGGTGCAACACTGTCCGCAAGTACGCCCGCGCGGGCAGCCCGGAGATGATGTTGCACGGCCAGTGGCAGAACCGGACCAGCAAGCTCGACCGGTTCGAGCCCTACCTCGACCAGCGCATCGCCAAGGGCTGCACGAACGTCTCGAGGCTCCACCACGAGCTGCAAGAACGCGGGGCCCGCGACTACGTCCGACCGCTCCGTGCTGGCCGTCGGGCTGTCGGGAGCTCGCCGCCGATCGCTCGACCGCCCTCGCCCCGCCAGGCCACCGGCTGGATCATGCGCCACCCGGACCACCTACGTGAGAACGACCGGCAGCACCTCAAGACCCTGCCGGCCCGCTCACCCGAGCCCACAGCCGCCGCCGGCCACGTCCGCACCTTCGCGACCATCGTGACCAACCGCGAAGGAAGCCGGCTACGACACTGGATCGCCGACGTCACACCGCCTATGAACCTCTAACGGAATGCCCCAACTGGTCTTGAGGCCCGCGCCGGAGGTGAACGAACTCGGTTGCTAGTGTCCAGACGTGACCCTGACTGACCTCAACACCGGCTTTCGTGATGACGAGCAGCGGCGGCGCGTCCAGAGGGTCATTCATGATCGCCTCGCGGACGACCGTGACCCGCAGGAATGCCGCTTCCTCATGCGGTTCTGGTGGCAACTGGTCATGTCGTACCAAGAGGTGTCGATGGACGAGCTCAGCCGGTACATCGGCAAGCCGAAGCTGGACGTGATCGAAGCGCTGGTCAGTGCCATCAGGTCGTCCCATGCCGAGATCGATGCCTGGGTTGCCACCACCCAACATGTCTTCCCCGTGATCCAGGATCGCGGGTTCAAGGCCGACCAGGGCACTGACAGTTAACACGGTTGGAGCTTCTTCAGCCGCTGCCAGCAGATGATGCTGCAAGCGAGGCTGAGGAAGGCTTCGTGGATGTCGTCGCGGATCTCCCAGCGGATCCGCAGGCGACGGAACCAGTGCAGGTGAGCGAACGCACGCTCCACGACCCAGCGTTGGGCGCCGAGTCCGGATCCGAGTTCGGTGCCCCGTCGGGCGATCTGAGGCTTCACGCCGAGGTTCCGGACCAGACGGCGGTACTTGTCGTGGTCGTAGCCGAGGTCGCCGAGTACCACGTCCGGGCGGCGCCGGGGTCGGCCGCGCTTGCCCCGAACCGGCGGAACTGCCTCGAGCAGTGGGATCAGCTGCGTGACGTCGTTGCGATTACCGCCGGTCAGAGTGGCAGCGAGTGGGATGCCAGTGGCGTCGGTGATCAGATGGTGTTTGCTGCCCGTTCTGCCCCGGTCAACAGGGCTTCGTCCTGTCTTGGGGCCCCTTTTAGCGCGCGGACGTGGGATCCGTCGACCGCCGTGCGGGAGAAGTCCAGGGCGTTCGCGCTGCGGAGTTGAGCGAGGAGGACCTGGTGTAGCTGGGGCCAGACACCCGCCTCGGCCCATTCGGCCAGGCGCCGCCAGCAGGTCATGCCGGAACCGAAGCCGAGTTCCTGCGGGAGGTGTTCCCAGGAGATTCCGGTGTGCAGCACGAACAAGATCCCCTGGAACACCAACCGGTCCGGATGCCGCTTGCGGCCTGGGCGCCGAGTGCGACGTTCCACCTTGGGCAACAGCGGCTCGATCACCACCCACAGCTCGTCATCGACCTCTCACGGCTTCGGCCGCGCCACCCCACACCTCCGGATCACCGATACCGGAGTGATCCAATCACCTCGGAGATCATTTCGTTAGGAGTTCTATGTGCGGGGCTCCGGCGGGATCGCCGTCCTGCTCCCGCTCGACGCACCCGAGCGCGACCCCGAGGCGCTCGCCCGGCTCGACGCCCTCGCCCGACCGCAGCCAGCCGACGACCACGGTGACCGGGTGCGTTGGTTCGAGGATCGATAGCGCTACCACGCTCCGGATCAGCGGCGGGCCGGTTGGCGGCGCTTGATGCGGTCGAGGTCGCCGGCGAGCAGGTCGAGGTGGCTGATGGTGAAGTCTCCGTTGGGCAGGGTGTCTCCGTCGCCGTAGTACTCGCCCATGACGGTGGTGGGGAGGTAGGAGCGCAGGCTGTGGCGCATGCCGTTGGGGTAGTCGACGGTCTCGCCCCAGTCGGAGGGGGCCTCGTCGGTGGACAGCAGGACCCAGTGGTCCACGGGGACGAGGGCGTCGAGATCCGGTGCTGCTCCCGTGTGGCTGTCCAGCGCCGGCACGGTCAGCTGGTCGGGGTCGAGGGGCGGGTACCACAGCAGCAGGGGTTTGGCCCGTTGTGCGTCGGCGTTGTCGAAGCAGCAGACGGCGACGGTGTGGTCGGGGAAGTGGTCGGCGTAGAAGCGGAGGAGGTCCGGGTTGAGGGACGGGCGCCGGTGGGCCGGCACCTGGTGCAGGGCGGTGGGGATCGCGGTGGGGTCGTCGGCCAGGAGCACCGTGTAGACGTCGTGTTCGAAGACCTGGACGGCGGCCGGTTGCGCGCTCATCCAGTCGATCCCGTCGATGTCGACGGCGATGGGGCGAACGGCGTCGACCATGCGCTCCAGGACGTCGGTGCTGCGCCCGACGGAGAGGAACTGCCCTGGGGTGAGCTGCTCGGTGGGCAGGTGCAGCATCAGCGCGTTCGGGCCGCTCGCGAGGTTGACGGCGGTGTTCTGGTAGCCCAGGACATGGATGAGGCCGTGCTCGGGGTGGTGCTGCCGACCGCAGTACACGATCGTGCCGGAGAACGCGGCCTCACTGGTCGAGATGCACATGGTGGCAAGGTAGCGCCCCGTTCATGCGGGAACCGGGAGGGGCGTGCTGATCATCCTCACGGAATCCGTGGCTGAACCCGAATCGCCTGCTCGATACAGGAGGGGCGATTGCGCGGGAAGTCGGTGGGGGCGACTTCATGTGCGGGGCGGGGCGGGGTCAGTGGTCGCCGAAGGCGTCGAGGACGAGGTGGTCGGCCCAGTGGCGGAGGGCGGGGGCGAGGGGTGGGTGGGTGAGGCCGGCGGCGGCGGACAGGGCGTCGGCGGAGGAGGTGTCGTAGCGGTCCTCGGAGAGGAAGGTGAGGGTCTCCGGGTCGGCTCCGGTGAGGGCGCGGGGGAGCCGGCGGACGAGCGGGACGGGGACCAGGCCGCGGGGTGGGCGGACGCCGAGGTGGGTGGCGAGGAGGGCGATCAGCTCGGGGAGGACGGGGGTGGCGGGGTCGAGGACGGTGTGGGCGGCGGTCGGGGCGTGGTCGTGCGCCGGGACGGCGGCCAGGAACCGGGCCAGGTGGTCGACGGTGACGACGGGCAGGAAGGTGCGGCGGGTGCCCGGCAGCAGGGGGAGGCGGCCGCGGTGGAGCTGGCGTACCAGTTGGGCGAGGCCGAGGTACTGGCCGGCTTCGCCGGTGGCCGAATGGCCGATCACGCTGCTCGGGTTGACGGTGGTGAGCGGGACGCCGAGCCGGGGTGCCGTGACCCGGACGGCGGCGTCGCCGAGTTGCTTGGAGGCCTCGTAGGCGCCGAGGCGGGAGTAGAGGGCAGCGGTGGTGCCGGGGTCGAGCGGGTACCGGGGGTGGGGGTCGCGGCCGACCCGGTAGCCGGAGAGGTGGACCAGCCGGCGCAGCCGGGGTCGGGTCGCGGACCAGTGCAGTGCGTGCAGGGCGCCGTCGACGTTGGCGGGTTCGGCCTGGGCGCGGGTGAGGCCGAAGCGGTAGCGGGCGGCGAGGTTGTGGACGTCGCGCACCTCGGCGAGCCGGGCGTCGTCCTCGGGGGAGAGGCCGAGGCCCGGGCGGGTGAGGTCGGCGGTGACGGTGGTCAGCGGGGTCGGGTCGGCATCGTGCTCGCGCAGCCAGGTGCGGAGGGCGGCGTCGCTCTCGCCGGTGCGGACGGCGGCGGCCACGGGCTCGCCGTGGCGGAGGAGTTCGAGGAGTAGCCAGCGGCCGAGGAAGCCGCCGGCGCCCAGGACGAGAGTGTGCGGGGGTGGGGGCGTGAGTGGCATGGGCGGTAGCTGTCTTTCTGTAGACCGGTCTGCATATTTTTGGGGCGTGAAGTGGTGCTCTGCCGAGGCGGTGGCGCGCTCTGGGGGTTATGGGTGACTGGGGGTGGCCGGGTCGACGGGGTGGAGGAGTGAGTGGCGCAGGTGGCTCAGTGATCTGTAGACCGGTCTGCAGATTGTTCTCTATAGACCAGTCTGCATATGTGTCGGTGTGGGGTCGGCGCTCCGCAGCGGCGACCGCGGGCGGCTACCGGCTACCGGCCACCGGCTACCGACGGCCGGGGGCCTTGGCGCCGAGGAGGTGGAGGACGGCGTGGCGGGCGTCGTCCAGGGGCTCGCGGCTGCGCCTGACCGAGGCGAGCAGTACCGCGCCCTCCATCAGGGCCAGCGCCTGGCCGGCGGCCACCGCGGCCTCGGCCGGTCGGAAGCCCCCGGCCGTCAACTGGTCGGCCAGGATGCGCTGCCAGCCGTCGTACACCTCGGCGCAGACGGCGCGCAGGGGCTCGTTGGTGCCGGCGACCTCCAGGGCGACGGTCGCGATCGGGCAACCCTTGGTGTAGTCGGACCGGGCCAGGCGCTCCGCGAACACCTCGGTGAGGTGCCGGCTGAGCGCGGCGGCGTCGGCCCCGTCGGCGGCCAGGCCGGTCAGCAGGTCCGCGACCTCCTGGCCGGCTTGCAGCAGTGCGGCGGCGACCAGTTGGTCCTTGCCGCCGGGGAAGTGGAAGTAGAGCGAGCCGCGCGGCGCGCCGGTGACGGCCAGGACCTGGTTCAGGCCCGTGCCGGAGTACCCCTGCTGCTCGATCAGTTCCCGGGTGCCGGCGATCAGCCGGGCCCGGGTCTCCTCGCCCTTGGCTCCCATGGAAAGAGACTGTAGACCGGTCTGCATATTCCTGTCGACAACCTCGGGAGACGACTCGCCGGAGGGTTTCAGACCCGCAGCTCGGGTGGGAAGCCCGTCCAGCGCAGGTCCTCGGGCAGGTGGGACTGGTCGTTCAGGAGGAGGACGGCGGAGGGACGGCCGGGGGCGAAGCGGAGCACGGTGAGGGCGGCGTTGGGGGCGTTGAGGCCGAGCCAGCGCCAGGCGGGGGCGTCCAGGACGTGGCGGACCAGCCAGCCGATCAGGAAGGCATGGGTGACGACCAGTTCGTGCCGGTCCTCGGGGCCGTCGACCGGTCCGGTGAAGCGGTCGACGGCCCGGCGGGCCAGTTCCGGGCCGCGGGAGCGCTCCTCCTCGGAGGCGCCGGCCAGGAAGCGCAACAGGAACTCTGCGCTGTCGGCCGGGAGCTCGTCGGCGGCCGGGACGTACGGGACGTAGTCGCCGGCCTCCTCGCAGGCCGACACCGGCACCCCGTCGAGCTGTTCGCCGATGAGCCGGGCGGTCTGGGCGGCCCGGGGGAGCGGCCCGTGGTGGACGGCCGTGAGGGGGCGGTTCGCCAGTCGGCGCCCGAGCAGGGCGGCCTGGCGGCGGCCGGCGGCGGTGAGGCCGCCGCCGGCCGGGCTGTCCGGGCTGTTCGGGCCGCCAGGGCCGTCCTGGCCGCCGCGGGTGGCCTCGCCGTGGCGGGCGAGGTAGAGGTAGCGGGTGGCGGTGTCGGGCACGGGCGGGCTCCGGGAGGCGTTCGGTGACGTCGGTGCCCGGAGTGACGCCCGTGCGCCGGGTGGTGGTTCCGGGTCAGCCCGCGTGGGCCCGGTCCAGCAGGGCCAGTTCCTCCGTCGTCAGCCGCAGGGCGCCGGCGGCGATGTTGTCCTCCAGGTGCGCCACATCGCCGGTGCCCGGGATGGCGAGGACGTGCGGGCCCCGGTGGAGCGTCCAGGCCAGCCGGATCTGGGCGGTGCTGACGCCGCGCGCCTCGGCCACCGTCCGGACCTCGCCGGGCTCGGCGCCACCGGCACTGCCGACACCGCCTTCCCGCCCGGCGCCGGCGATGGCGTAGAAGGGGACGAAGGCGATGCCCTGCTCGCCGCAGAGCCGCAGCAGCTCGTCCTGGGCGGGCGAGGCGCCGATGCCGTACGGGTTCTGCACGCAGGTGACCGGGGCGATGGTCTGGGCCTCGGCGAGCTGGTGCGGGTGGATGTTGGAGAGGCCGAGCCGGCGGATCAGCCCGGCCTGCTGCAACTCGGCGAGTGCGCCGAAGCGTTCGGCGATCGAGTCGGTGCCGAGGATGCGCAGGTTGACCAGGTCGAGGTGGTCGCGGCCGAGCTGGCGCAGGTTCTCCTCGACCTGGGCGCGCAGCGCCTCGGGGGTGCGGGCGTGCTCGGTCCACCGGCCGTCGGTGCCGCGGGCGGGGCCGACCTTGGTGGCGATCACCAGGTCGTCGCTGTACGGGGCGAGGGCGCGGTTGATCAGCTCGTTGGCGGAGCGCAGCGGGGAGAAGTAGAAGGCGGCGGTGTCGATGTGGTTGACGCCCAGTTCGACCGCGCGGCGCAGCACCCGCAGGGCCTGGTCGCGGTCGCGCGGTACGGCGTCCGGTACGAGGGCCGGGCCGGTCTGCGGCAGGCGCATCGTGCCGAAGCCGATCCGGTGGACGGCGCGGTCGCCGAGCTGCCAGGTGCCGGCCGAGGCGGCGGTGAGGGTGGTGTCGGAGGTCATGCCGATCATGATCGGCACTGCACTAGCCTGAGCGCCACTGATTCGGACATGTGTGAATCCACGGGGGCGGGTGTTGGCGGAGCTGCTGTTCACGGCGGGTGACCTGGCACGGATGCGGTTCGTCGTCGCACCGATGTGGGAGGTCGGGCCGAGCCTGCGCCTGCTGCGCTCGGGGCTGCCGCACGCCGTCCACGGCCCCTGGGTGGAGCAGGTCCGGCCCCGGCTGGCGGCGCTCGGCCCCGCGTACGGGCTGCTCGCCGAACTCGTGCCGCCCGCCGGCTACGTGCCGGACTTCCTCAACCCGGCCCCGACCGGTCCCGCGCCGACCCTCGCCGGGGAACTCGCCGCGATCCGCGCCACCCCCGCCGGGCAGGTCCGGCGCGACCTGGACCGGCTGGCTGCGGACCAGGCGGACCGGGCGGACCGGGTAGACCGGGCGGGCCAGGCGGACCAGGCGGACCGGGGCGGACTCGGGCCGAGGCTGCGGGCCCTGCACGCCGACCCGGAAGCCGGGCTGGCGCGGCTCGCCGAGGCGATCGAGGCGTACTGGGAGCTGGCCCTCGCCCCGTACTGGGCGCGGATCCGCGCTGTGCTCGACGCCGACGTGCTGCACCGGGCCCGGCAGGCCGCCGAGCACGGCGCCGAACGGGTGCTGAACGACCTGCACGCCGAACTGCGCTGGACCGACGGCGCCCTGCAGCTGAGCCGCAGGCCCCGCCCGATGCCCCGCCGCACGGCCGGGCCTGGCCTGCTGCTGATCCCCTCCGCCTTCACCGGCCCCGGCCTGTACACCCTGCTCTCCCCGCCGGCCCCGCCCCAACTCGCCTACCCGGCAAGGGGGATCGGCGGCCTTTGGGCGGCGAAGGCGACGGCCCCCGGCACGGCGGCACTCGCCGCGGTACTCGGCCGCTCCCGCACTCTGCTGCTCGCCGAACTCGCCGCGCCAGCCTCGACCACCGAACTCGCCTGCCGCACCGGCCTGTCGCCCTCGGCCGTCTCCCAGTACCTGACGGCGCTGCGGGACGCCCGCCTGGTCAGCGCCCACCGAGCGGGGCGCTGGGTGCTGTACGCCCGGACGGCCACCGCGGAGGCGCTGCTGAACCCGGACGGCTGAGGGTGCGGTCGGCACGGTGTTCAGGGGGCGGCGTGGCGGTAGTCGGCGTTCAGGGCCCCTCGGCCGGATGGGAGGAGACACCGTCGTACCAGGGAGGGGAAGCGCAACTCGGCGTTCCGGTCGAGCATATGGGACTGGTGGCAGGTCTATCCCAGCGGAGCCGAGCGGGACCGAGCGGGGCCGGCTCTACGTCCCGAGGAGGAGTTCAGTGCGGAGCCGCACTGGATAGGCTGCCGGGTATGGAGCAGGAACAGCCCGTGGGCGAACCGCGAGGCGCGCTGACCACCTTCGAGGGACGCCTCGTCCTCGACCTGGACGCCCGGATCGTCACCGTGGACGGCCGGCAGGTCCGGCTCACCCACCAGGACACCCGGGCACTGCGCACGCTGATCGAGTTGGGCGAAGGGATGCACGACCTGGTGGACATCCAACTGCACGGCTGGGACGGCCTGTTCGACCACCGGGAGCTGCGACACCCGATGGCCGTCCTGCGGGCCAAGCTCGGCGAGCCCCCGTGGATCGTCCGGGACCGGGAGCGGGACCGCTACGGTCTGCGGCCCCCCGGCCCGCCGCCGTCTGGGAAGCTGCGGGCATGACGCTTCCGCTCCTTCGCTGCGCCGTCCTGGACGACTTCCAGGGCGTCGCCACCAGCTCCGCCGACTGGTCCCCGGTGGCCGACCGGGTCGAGGTGACCGCCTTCCGCGAGCACCACGGCTCGGAGGCCGAACTGGCCGCCGTGCTCTCCGGGTTCGACATCGTGGTCACCCTGCGCGAGCGGGTGCCGTTCCCCGCCACGCTGTTCGCCAGGCTGCCCCGCCTCAAGCTGCTGGTCGCCTCCGGCATGCGCAACGCGGTGATCGACCTCGCGGCCGCCGAGGAGCACGGCGTCACGGTCTGCGGCACGGCCAGCTCCGGCACCCCGCCGGTCGAGCTGACCTGGGCGCTGCTGCTCGGCCTGGCCCGCGGCATCGTCCAGGAGAACACCGCGCTGCGCGAGGGAGGGCCCTGGCAGAGCACCGTCGGGGCGGACCTGCACGGACGGACGCTCGGGCTGCTCGGCCTCGGCCGGATCGGCGGCGCGGTCGCCCGGGTGGGGCTCGCCTTCGGCATGGACGTGCTCGCCTGGAGCCGGAACCTGACCGACGAGCGGGCGGCCGGGGCCGGTGTGCGCCGGGCCGGGTCGAAGGAGCAACTGCTCGGGGAGAGCGACTTCGTGTCGATCCACCTCGCGTCCGACGCGAGCACCCGGGGGCTGATCGGCGCCGCCGAACTCGCCCTGATGAAGCCGGAGGCCTACCTGGTGAACACCTCCCGGGCGGCGATCGTCGACCAGGAGGCGCTGCTCGCCGCGCTCAACGGCGGCCGGATCGCGGGCGCCGCCGTGGACGTCTTCGACACCGAGCCGCTGCCCGCCGCCCACCCGCTGCGCCGCGCGCCCCGACTGCTGGCCACCCCGCACCTGGGGTACGTCTCGCAGGACAACTACCGCCGGTACTTCTCCGAGGCGGTGGAGGACATCGCGGCCTTCCTGGCGGGTGAGCCGATCCGCCGTCTGGGCTGACGCCCGCGCCCCCGGCACGGCCCCCGGTCGCATACTGACGGCATGACGAGCGGAGACGGTGACCGGGGTACGGGCCGACGCGGGGTGCTGCGGGCGGGTGCGGCGGCACTGCTGCTGGGGGCGGCGGGGTGCGGGAGTGGGGCGAAGTCCGCCGTGGCGCCTGCGAGTTCGAGCGCGAGCTCGAGCACCACCTCACCCGAACAGACGAACCCGACCCCCGTCACGACAACCCCGACCCCCACGACCCCGCCCCCGCTGCCCGCCTCGCCGCTCTGGCAGCCCGGCCCCGGCGAGATCCAGCCCGACGTCAAGCGCCGCGCCGTCGAGCTGGTCGCCGCCCTCGGCGCCTGGCCGCCCGGTGGCCAGGGGGCCGAGCCGGCCCGGGCCCGGGTGGCCGCGCTGGGCCTGCCGCCGGGGCTGGCGGACCAGGCCGGGCGGCTTGCCCCGGCGGCGCCGGAGGCGAGCCTGGAGGTGGTCGACGCCCAGTACGGCGGGATCCTCGCCGACTCGGCGAGCGTGCTGGTGGTCTGCCGCCAGTGGACCAGGCAGCCGGACGGCTCGGTGGCGGCGGGCGGCATCACGGTGGACGTCCGGCTGAGCCGGGCGGCGCCGCGCTGGGACGTCACCGCGGTGAACCCCGGCGACCCGGGCCCGGCCGCCGCCTCGCCCGCCCCGGCGGTGGTGAAGGTGCTGGCCGAGCCGAGGATCGAGCTGCCGCCCGAGGCGGCCGCCGACCTGCGCAGCGGCGCGGTCCACGACACCGTCCTGGCGGCGATGCTGCGGCTGGCCGGCCCGTACTCGCTGTCGGTGAGCGTGGTGCGCACCGGCCACCCCCTGGACGTCTTCGGGACGACCCGGCCCAGCGACCATCCGCTGGGCCGGGCCTTCGACGTCTGGCGGATCGACGGCCGGGCGGTGGTGGACCCGGCCACGCCCCGGCAGCTGATCGAGTCCTTCATGCGGGACGCGGCGGCGGCCGGTTCGTACAACGTGGGCGGGCCGGTGGCGATCGCGGGGGTCGGCAACCAGTACTTCACCGATGACACTCACCACGATCACGTCCACATCGGCTTCAACAGCTGAACTGCTGTAAACGCAAGCCTAGTTGACGCTGACCGCGCTCCAGGCCGCGGCGACCGCGCTGTACTCGGTGCTGCCGGCGCCGTAGAGGTCGCGGGCGGCGTTGAGCGAGGCGGCGCGGGCGCCCTTGTAGTTGGTGGTGGAGGTCATGTAGACGGTCAGCGCGCGGTACCAGATCTTGGCGACCTTCTGGTTGCCGATGCCGGTCACGGTGGACTTGTTGCAGGTGGGGCTGTTGTAGGTGACCCCGTTGATGCTCTTGCTGCCGCTGCCCTCGCTGGCGAGGTAGAACCAGTGGTTGCCGACGCCGGAGGAGTTGTGGACGTCGAGCCTGCCGACCGAACTGCTCCAGCAGTCGGCCGACTTGCCGTCCAGCGAGGGCTTGTCGAAGCGGCGCAGCCACGGCGGGGTGGACTGGTCGCTGAACAGGTAGTCGCCGGTGTCGATCTTGTTGTTGGCGTACCACTCGACCATGGTGCCGAAGATGTCGCTGGTGGACTCGTTGAGGCCGCCGGACTCGCCGCTGTAGCGCAGGTTGGCGGTGGCGCTGGTGACGCCGTGGGTCATCTCGTGGCCCATGGTGTCGAGGTCGACCTGCTCGGGGTCGGTGTTGCCGTTGCCGTCGCCGGTCATCATGCAGAAGCAGCTGTCGGACCACTGGGCGTTGTCCCAATTGGTGCCGACGTGGACGAAGACGGTCGCGCCCTTGCCGTCGTTCTTGATGCCGTTCCGGCCGTGCACGTTCTTGTAGTAGTCGTACGTCCAGGCGGTGTTGGCGTGGGCGTCGACGGCGGCGGTGGCGCGGTCGGTGGAGAACTTCCTGCCGTCGCCCCAGACGTTGGTGGTGCTGGTGAACGGGGTGCCGGAACTCGCCTTGATCGAGCTCGCGGAGAGGTTGCCGGCGTCCTTGGTGACGTGGCCGCGGACCGGGTCGGTGAGGGTGTAGCCGCCGTTGGCCGCGGTGGTGTCGATGGTGACCTGACCGGTGTACTCGGAGTTCCCGGTGCCGGCGGCCTGGTGCTCGGCGTCGTAGGACTCGATCTGCTCGCCGGTGGTGGCGTCGGTGACGACGACCTTGCCGGCCGGCTGGCCGTGGTCGCCGGTGCCCTCGACGACGGTGCGCCAGGCCAGGCGCGGGGTGCCGTCGGCGGCCCAGACGACCAGCTCGGGGCTGCTGGTGGCGTCCTTGACGCCGGGGGCGGCGGAGAGCGCGTTCGCGGCGCCGGCCTGGGCGGGGACCTTGGGGACGGTGGACTTCACGGCGGCGTCGTGGGCGGCCGCCCGGGAGGTGTCCTTGAGCCGGCCGCGGGCGTCCTGGTGGACGACCAGGTCGCCGCCGACCACGGGAAGGCCCTGGTAGGTGCGGTCGAAGCGGATGTGCGAGGTGCCGTCGGCGTCGAGGACGGCGTCCTTGAGGACGAGGTCCTGGCCCGTGCCGTAGCCGAACACCCCGGGGTTGTGGGTGACGTTGGCGCGGGCCTGGGCGATCGCGGCCTCGCGGGTGGCGGGGGCGGCGGCGGCCGTGGTGGGGACGGCCACGGCGGCGAGGGCGGCGACGACGGCTATCGCTCCGGCCGTGCGGACACGGCGGGCGGAGGAGGTGGGGGTCACGCTGGCTCCAGTGGGGGTAGCTGCAGGTGCGGGGAAATGAGCTGCGGCGCGAAGAGCTGCGACCGAGATTGACGGCGATCAGTCAGGTTCAGCTAGAGGAAAGGTCATAACTTTGCCAAGTTGTGTCCTGGTCAATCAAAAATGATCGGGACTTAACAAGCCGTCCACACTGCCGTCGTGACGATCGACTACCGGACGACGACCGCCGGTAGCGCGGCGCGAGGCTGTCGGTCCGGTCGCCCGAGGCCCTACGCTTCCGCTCCATGGACGGATGGGTGGGGGCCTGGACCGGCGGGCGGGCGGCGGTGCACATCGGCAACGTCGCGGACTTCAACGCGCAGTTCTTCGCGCCGGGGATGGACGCCGCGCAGCGGGAGCGGCGGCTGCGGCACGCGCACCACTACGCCTGCCTGGCCGTCGGCTACAGCCCCGAGCCGGCCGTGCTGGTGCTGCCCGCCGAGGTCGACCGGGCCTGGATCGACTGGCTGGGCCGGGAGTTGGCCTGGGGTCCGGTCGAGGTGCACAGCGGGCTGGCGGCCGGCCGGACCCTCGCCGAGGCGCTCGCCGACCGGCCCGCGCTGGCCGCCCGGATCGCCGACTCCGGTCACCCGGTGGTCAGTTGGGGCCGAACGGCGGCCCAGGGCGAGGGGCCCGACCTGGCCGCCGTCCGCCGCTACGAGTCCAAGGCCGCCGCGCACGGGCTGTTCGCCGCCCTCGCCCCCGCGCACCCCGGCGTCGTCGTCCCCGGCCAGGAGCGCGTCGAAGGCCGCCGCCGCGCCGCCCTGCGGCTGACCGTCCGCGCCGCCCGCGGCCTGACCACCGTGCTCAAGAGCCCGCACGGCGTGGGCGGTTACGGCACCGTCGTGGTCGAGCCCGCCGAGCTGTTCGCCGCGGGCGGCGGGGGCGCCCTGCTGCGCCGCCTGGTGCGCACCGAAGTCCTGCCGCCCCAGGGCGAGTTGCTGCTGGAGGAGTACGTTGACCCGGGCCCGGCCGCCCGGCTGCGCGACCTCACCTACGACGCCGTGATCGGCCGCGACGGCACCGTGCACCCGGTCGGGGCGGGCGTCATGGAGGTGGCCGGCACCCGCTACCAGGGCGTCACCGTCGGACCGGGCGTCGTCCCGCGGGCCGCCGACGAGATCGCCCGCCGGTTCGCCCTCGCGGTGGGGGAGCGGCTGGCCGCCGAGGGCTACCGCGGCTGGTACGACGTCGACTTCGTCACCGACCGGCAGCGCCGCCTCGCCCCCACCGAGATCAACCTGCGGCTCACCGGCCCCGCCGTCGCCTTCGTACTGCGCGAGCGGCTGGACCGGGTGCGCGGCCCCGGCCACCTGGTCCGCACCCTGGACGCGCTGCCGCTCGGCGCCCGGCTCGCCCCCGAGGCGCTGCACGACCACCTCGACCGGCTGCGCCCGCGCTGCGCCCGGCTCGGCGTCACCCTGCTGCCGCTGATCCCGACGGCGGCCCACGACCCGGAGCCCGCCGTCGGCCTCGCCCTGGCCGGGCCGGACGCCGAGGCGCTGGACGCCGCCCAGGCCCTGCTCACGGCGGCCAACCACGCGCTGACCGGGATGTTCGAGGCGCTGCGCTGAGACCTACTTCCCCGTGGTGGTCGGCCTTCGCAGCAGGAAGGTCACGACCACCACTGCGGCCAGCATCAGCGGGATGTTGAAGAGGTAGACCAGCACCGTCTCCCGGGTCCAGTCGGTGGCGGCGGTGAGCCGGTAGAGGTTGTCCTGCGGCCACCAGGAGGCGAGCAGCCAGAACACCGAGAAGTAGGTGAGCAGGGACAGTGTGAGCGACCGGCCCTGCCGCAGGATGGACGGCAGGCCGAAGAACAGGAAGGACATCCCGGCGCCGAAGGCCAGGTTCTCGCACAGGTAGAGCAGTTCGAACCAGAAGTGGTAGCCGGAGGGCACCGCCGAGAGGTCCGTCGCGCCCCTGAAGAAGGCGGCGGTGAACACCCAGGCGAGGAACGTGCCGAACAGCAGGACGGCGATCACCCCGCAGCCCAGCGAGCCCGGCGTCGGGCTTGCTCCGCCCCCGGCCTTGCCGCCGCCCTTGCGGCTGCCGCCCGCCTTGGCCGAGCGCGGTGCGGTGTGCTGCGGTGCGGTGTGCTGCGGTGGGGCCGGCAACGGCAGCGCGGAGCGGTCCAGCTTCCCGGCGCGGGTGCGCGGCAGCTCCGGGACGACGACCACCGCGGCGGGCGCCGAGTAGCCGTTGAGCTCCGTCAGCAGGTACTGGGTGAGCGACCAGCCGTCCACTCCCCCCGGCGCGCCCTGCACGGGCACCACGTAGCCGACCGGCACCCGCCGCCCCGGCACGGGCTGCACCTCGACCACGGCGGCCTCCCGCACCGCCGGGTGGGCGCGCAGCGCGCCCTCGGCGCGGGCGGCCGCCTTGACCCGGGTGGTCACGGTGGTCGCCCGGTTCGGGCCGAGCGGGCCGACCACGGTGGCGGCCCGGCCGACGAACTCCAGCACGCCGTCGGCCCGCATCACCCCGAGGTCGCCGGTGAGCAGCACCCGACCGTCCGGGTCGTAGTCGGCGCGGACGAAGCGCCGGGCGGTGTCCACCGGCCGGTTGAGGTAGCCGCGGGTCAGGCCGGAGCCCGCGATCGCGATCTCGCCCACCCGCCCGGGCGCCACCGGGGTGGCCTGCGGGCCCAGGACGTACACCCGGGTGCCGGGGAAGGGGCGGCCGACCAGCGAGACCCGTTCCGCGCCGTCGGCGGCGGCCGCGCCGCGCACCTCGAACCAGGTGCTGTCGACGGTGGCCTCGGCCAGGCCGTAGACGTTCAGCACCCGGGTGTCGCCGCCGAGCAGCCGCTGGAGGCCCAACTGCTCGTCCAGGTACCACTTCTCGGCGCCGACGGTGAGCAGTCGCACCCCGGGCAGCCGGACGCGGGTCGCGGTCAGCAACTCGGTGAGCCGGCGCGCGGTGCGGACGTTCAGCTCCAGGACGGTGATCCGCTCCTCCGCCACCAGGGCGGGCAGCGCGGCCAGGTCGGCGGTGCGGTCCAGGGTGAGGTTGAACGCGGTGACCACCAGGGTGGCGCCGGTGCCCAGCGCGCGCACCCAGTCGGCGGTGAAGACGTCGAACTCCAGGCTCGCCGTCTGCAGGATCCGGTCCTCGGCCGTCAGCCCGTACACCTCGTGCCAACCCGCGTACGCGGCCAGCAGGTTGCGGTGCTCGACCAGGGCGCCGGTGGGCAGGCCGGTGGAGCCGGAGGTGTAGAAGACGCAGGCGACGTCCCCCGAGGAGACCTCCGGCCGTACGAAGTCCCGCTGCGGCAGGGCCAGTTCGTCGACGCAGACCAGCTCCGACCCGCCCGCGTCCGCCAGCCGCACCCGGTGGCGCTGCTCCGTCACCACCAGCTCGGGCGCGGCGTCGCCCAGCACGTGCCGCAGCAGCGCGTCGGGGGCGGTCGGCTCCAGCGGCACGAAGGCGGCGCCGGTCTTCAGCACCGCCAGCAGGGCGACGTACACCTCGGTGCCCCGGCCCAGCGCGACCGCCGCCCGACCGCCCGGGCCGAGCCCGCGCCCCGCCAAGTGGGCGGCCAGCCGCTCGGCCCGCGCGTCCAGCTCCCCGTACGTCAGCTCGCTGCCGCCACAGCGCACCGCCACCGCCTCCGGCGCCCGGCGGGCCTGCCGCTCGACCAGCTCGTGCAAGGTCTGGGGCCGCTCCTCGTCCATCACCATCACGCCTCCCCCTCGTCCCCCTCGGAAATCCACCATGTTCCTCCCAACTCCCCCCGCGCAACAGGGTTCTGGTGAGTCCAGTCCTCGGACGGCAGGACTCCGCCCCGGCCGGCGGTTGTACGGTGCACACGGACGGTCGGCGCCGGGCCGGTCCGGTGCGGCGCCCCGCCCCCCTGACCGGCACCGTGATCGGAGACCTGCACCATGGACCCGTCCTTCGACGGCCCGCTGCTGCGCACCCAGGACGTGGACGTCGTGCGCGACGGCCGGCACCTGCTGCGCGGCATCACGCTGGACATCCAGCCCGGCGAGCACTGGGCGCTGCTCGGCCCCAACGGGGCGGGCAAGTCCACCCTGCTCGCCCTGCTCGGAGCGGTCTCCCACCCCACCCGGGGCACGGTGGAGGTGCTCGGCCGCCGGCTCGGCCGGGTGGACGTCCGGGAGCTGCGCGCCCACCTCGGGCACGTCAACCCGCGCCACCCGCTGCGCTCGCCGCTGAGCGTGCGCGAGGTGGTGCTCACCGGCCACACCAACACCATCGAGCCGGAGTGGCACCGCAAGCCCGCGCCCGAGGCGCTGGAGCGGGTCGAGCAGCTGATCGAGACGCTCGGCATGACCGCGATGGCCGACGCCCCGTGGACCACGCTCTCCCAGGGCGAGCGCGGCCGGGCGCTGATCGCCCGCGCGCTGATGCCCAGCCCCCGGCTGCTGCTGCTCGACGAGCCCGCCACCGGGCTGGACCTCACCGCCCGCGAACTGCTGCTGGACAGCCTGGACCTGCTGCGCCACCAGCACCCAGAGCTGGCCAGTGTGCTGGTCACCCACCACCTGGAGGAGCTGCCGGAGAGCACCACCCACGCGCTGCTGCTGCGCGAGGGCGAGTGCGTGGCGGCCGGACCGGTGGACGGGGTGATGACCACGGAGCTGATCAGCGAGACCTTCGGCCACCCGATCCGGATCAGCCGCCAGGAGGGCCGCTGGACGGCCCGGGCCGCTGCCCGCCGGACGCCGGGGAGGTAGCGGCCGGGGCGGGGAAGGGCCGGGGAGGGGCCGGGGAAGGGGTACGCCGAGAGGTAACGGTTCGGGCAGGGCGGGGGCCCGGGTGTCGACGGTAAAGACTTCTTACGTAAGGTATGCCTTAGCTAAACAGGAGGCACCGGCAAGGCCGGCGCTTTACCAGGCCTTGGCACCCCCATGCCCTTTTCCGTTGGAGCCCCCATGTCCGCCCGCCGCCGTTCCACCGCAGCCGCGCTGCTCAGCCTCGCCGTGGCCACCGCCGCCCTGGCCGGCTGTGCCTCGAAGAAGGACGACAAGGCGGGCGGCGCGGACGCGGTCAAGGTGAACGCCACCGACACCGCCTGCGAGGTCTCCAAGACCAGCTTCCCGGCCGGTCATGTGGTGATCGACATCAGCAACAAGGGCTCCAAGACCACCGAGGTCTACGTCTACGCCGCCGGCGACAAGATCGTCACCGAGCGGGAGAACATCGGCCCCGGCACCAAGGCCACCATCAACGCCGAGATCAAGGCCGGCAGCTACGAGGTCGCCTGCAAGCCCGGCATGGTCGGCGACGGCATCCGCCAGAAGATCACCGTGACCGGCGACAGCGGCAGCGCCGCCCCCGCCGACCCGCGCCTGGCCACCGCCGTCGACGCCTACCGCACGTACGCCCAGGAACAGGCCGACGCCACCATCCCGGCCGTCGAGGCCTTCGCCGCCGCGATCAAGGGCGGCGACCTGGAGAAGGCCAAGTCGCTGTACGCGCCCTCGCGCACCGGCTGGGAGCGCACCGAGCCGGTCGCCGAGAGCTTCGGCGACGTCGACCCCAAGACCGACACCCGCGAGGACAAGCTGGAGCAGGGCCAGGCCTGGACCGGCTGGCACCGGCTGGAGAAGGCCCTCTGGGCCGACGCGAAGATCGGCGACGAGGAGAAGACCCTCGCCGACCAGCTGGTCACCGACCTCAAGGACTGGCAGAAGAAGATCCCCTCGGCGGAGATCACCGCGACCAGCATGGCCAACGGCGCCAAGGAACTGCTCGACGAGGTCGCCACCAACAAGATCACCGGCGAGGAGGACCGCTACAGCCACACCGACCTGGCGGACTTCCAGGCCAACGTCGAGGGCGCCCAGAAGGCCTACGAGCTGCTGAAGCCGGTCGCCGCCGAGAAGGACCCGGAGCTGGCCAAGACCCTCGACTCCGAGTTCGCCGCGATCACCACCCTGCTCGCCAAGTACAAGCAGGCCGACGGCACCTTCACGCCGTACGACAAGGTCACCGAGGCCGAGCGCAAGACCTTCTCCGACGCGGTCAACTCGCTGGGCGAGCCGCTGTCGAAGCTGGCCGCGGCTGTCGTCGTCAAGTAACCGGCGGCAAGCCACAGTTCAGCAGGTCAGTAGTTCAGTAGTTCAGCAAGAGTGAGAAGGGCCCGCCCGCCGATGGACGCCGAGAACGAGCAGCAGCACGGCACCCCGGCCGCTGCCGCCACTGCCACCGCCACCCCGGGCGCGGTCAGCCGCCGCGCCGTCATCGGCTGGGCCGGCGCGGGCGTCGCCCTCGGCGCCGCCGCCGTCGGCTCGGTCGCCGCGGCGAGCCGCCAGGACGACGACCCCGCCCCGGCGGCCAAGGCGGCGACCGCCGGGGAGGTGCCCTTCTACGGCGAGCACCAGTCGGGCATCGCCACCCCCGTCCAGGACCGGCTGCACTTCGCGGCCTTCGACGTCTCCGAGAAGGCCACCCGGGAATCCCTGGTCAAGCTGCTCAAGGAGTGGACCAAGGCGGCCGCCGCGATGACCGGCGGCCGCGAGGTGGGCACCGGCGCCGTCCCCGGCTCCGCCGAGGCGCCGCCGGACGACACCGGCGAGGCCCTCGGCCTGCCCGCCTCCCGGCTCACCCTCACCATCGGCTTCGGGCCCAGCCTGTTCGAGAAGGAGGGTGTGGACCGCTTCGGCCTCAAGGCCCAGCGCCCCGACGCCCTGATCGAACTGCCCACCTTCAAGGGCGACAAGCTCGACCCGCTGCGCAGCGGCGGCGACCTCTGCGTCCAGGCCTGCGCCGACGACCCGCAGGTCGCCGTGCACGCGATCCGCAACCTGGCCCGGATCGGCATGGGCACCGTCAACATCCGCTGGTCCCAACTCGGCTTCGGCAAGACCTCCTCGACCACCCCGGACGAGCAGACCCCGCGCAACCTGATGGGGTTCAAGGACGGCACCCACAACATCGCCGGCAGCGACGGCGCCAACCTCGCCGAACACGTCTGGGCCGCCCCCGGCGACGGCCCGGAGTGGATGACCGGCGGCTCCTACCTGGTCGCCCGGCGGATCCGGATGCACATCGAGACCTGGGACCGCGCCCCGCTCAAGGACCAGGAGGACACCTTCGGCCGCACCAAGGGCGAGGGCGCCCCGTACGGCAAGGCCAAGGAGCACGACGCCCCCGACCTCAAGGCGATGCCCGCGACCTCGCACGTCGCCCTGGCCCACCCGGACGCCAACAACGGCCTGAAGATCCTGCGCCGCGGCTTCTCCTTCACCGACGGCACCGACGGCCTCGGCCGCCTGGACGCCGGACTGTTCTTCCTCGCCTACCAGCGCGACACCCGCAAGGCCTTCGTCCCGCTCCAGCAGCGGCTCGCGGCCTCGGACAAGCTCAACGAGTACATCCAGCACGTCGGCTCCGCCCACTTCGCCTGCCCGGCGGGTGTCCGCAAGCCCGGTGAGTGGTGGGGCCAATCGCTCCTCGGTTGATCCCACCCACCCCCACCACCCCGAGGAGTCAGCCGTGTTCGGCAACTACCTGATCGGCCTGCGCGAAGGCCTCGAGGCCAGCCTGGTCGTCTGCATCCTGATCGCCTACCTGGTCAAGACCGACCGCCGGGACAAGCTGCCGCCGGTGTGGATCGGCGTCGGCTCGGCCGTCGTGCTCTCGATGGCCTTCGGCGCCGTCCTGCAGTTCGGCTCCTCGCAGCTCACCTTCGAGGCCCAGGAGGCGCTCGGCGGCTCGCTGTCGATCATCTCGGTCGGGCTGGTGACCTGGATGGTGTTCTGGATGCGGCGCACCGCCCGGCACCTCAAGACCGAGCTGCACGGCAAGCTGGACGCGGCGATCGCGATGGGCACCACCGCGCTGGTGGTCACCTCCTTCCTGGCGGTCGGCCGCGAGGGCCTGGAGACCGCGCTGTTCATCTGGTCGGCGGTGCAGGCCACCGACGACGGCTGGAACCCGCTGATCGGCGCCGCGCTCGGCCTGCTCACCTCGGTGGTGCTCGGCTGGCTGTTCTACCGCGGCGCGCTGAAGATCAACCTGGCCAAGTTCTTCACCTGGACCGGCGCGATGCTGGTCGTGGTCGCGGCAGGCGTGCTCGCCTACGGCGTCCACGACCTCCAGGAGGCCGGCTGGCTGCCCGGCCTGCACGCCACGGCCTTCGACATCTCCAGCACCATCCCCAAGGACAGCTGGTACGGCACCCTGCTGAAGGGCGTCTTCAACTTCCAGCCGGACCCGACCGTCCTGCAGCTGGTGGTCTGGCTGGCCTACCTCGTCCCCACCCTGGCCGTCTTCTTCAACGTCCTCGGCGGCGGCAAGGCCAAGCCTGCCAAGCCCGCCACCGCCAAGCCAGCCGCCTGACCCGGCAGTTCACCCCGCACGCCTCACCTGACCGCACCGCCCCGTCCGGCCACCCGCCGGGCGGGGCGGTGTCGTGTGAGCGGCCTCGGAGTCAGTGGAGCTTGGCCATCAGGAAGAACATCACCAGCAGCGTGAGGCCGACCGCGACGAACGGGCCGACCGTGAGCCGCTGGTGGAACCCGGACGCGTTGTGGGCGTTCCAAAGATGTGACTCCGCGGCTTCGCGCGCGCTCCAGGACACTCGCCGCTGGTAGTCGCAGCCCTCGCACTCCACATAACGCTCGTCGCCACGCGAGACGATGTTCGCCGTGTGCGTGAATCCGTCCGAATCCGTCCCCGTGATCCGGCTGGTGATCATGATCCACCCCCGTGGTGTGACGTCGTGTCAGCTGTCAGTGATCCTTGCACGTACCACTGACAATCCGCCACCGGCCGTTGTGGCCGACCGGCCGCACCGCCCCGCGGAGCGAGCACGGAGCCCCGGGCGGTGGGACCGTCCGGGGCTCCGTGGGTGATGCGGGTGATGCGGGGAGGGGGCTACTGGCTCTTGATGGAGTCCAGGATGTCCAGCTTGGCCGCCCGGTGGGCCGGCCAGAGGGCTGCCAGCAGGCCGATCGCGGCGGCCGCGAGCAGGTAGCAGGCGACCTGGAGCGGGGGCACCACGGTGGTGATGTCCTTGAAGCTGTCCGCGACCGTGCGGATGCCCGCCCAGGCGACCAGGATGCCGAGGCCGACCCCGACCAGCCCGCCGAACAGCGCGATCAGCAGCGACTCCAGCCGGACCATCCGGCGGATGCCGAGCCGGTCCAGGCCGATCGCCCGCAGCATGCCGATCTCCCGGCGCCGCTCGAACACCGACATGGCCATGGTGTTGACCACGCCGAGCACCGCGATCACGACGGACATGCCGAGCAGCCCGTACATCATGTTCAGCATGTCGGTGACGGACTGGCGGCTCTCCGCCTTGATGTCCTTGTCGCCCTTGACCGAGATCAGCGGGTTGCCGCCGGTGGCGTCGCGCAGTGCCTGCTTGAGCTCATCGGTCGGGCCGTTCACGCCCTTGACCATGATCTTGTTCAGGCCGGATCCGGGCTTCGCGTGCGGGCCGACCACGGCCTCCGGGGCGACCACGCCGGCCAGCGCGGTGTTGGCCTCCATGACGCCGCCGACGGTGAGGGAGCCCTTGGTGCCGTCCGGGTAGGTGACGGCGAGGACGCTGCCGACCTTGTACCCGGCGTGCTCGCTGCGGGCGGAACTCACCAGCAGCTTGCCCTGCTTGAGGGCGTCCGCCGAGCCCTCCTTGACCTTGACGGTGGCCAGCTGGTCGATGGTCGCCGCGTCCACCGCGACCAGGTACTCGTCGTCCTCGCCCTGGCCGACGGTGACCGGGAGGCTGCGCTCGCCGCTCATCGCGCTGACCCCGGGCGCCTTGGCGATCTGGCCGGCGAGTTCGGGGGAGAGCATCGAGAAGTTCTGCATGGCGACCGTGTAGTCGGCCTTGAGGTCGGTCGCGGCGGCCTTGTCCACGGCCTTGTTCACCGAGGCGCCCATCACGGTCAGCGAGGTGATCAGGGTGACGCCGATGGTGAGCGCGGAGGCGGTGGCGGCGGTGCGGCGCGGGTTGCGGACCGCGTTCTCCTGGGCCAGCTTGCCCGGGGTGCCGTACACGGCGCGCAGCACCGGGGCGAGCAGCGAGATCAGCGGTCGGGACAGCAGCGGGGTCAGCACGAACACGCCGATCAGCAGCGCGCCCGCGCCGAGGCCGACCAGCTTGACCTCCTTGCCGGCCGCGCCGGCGGCCAGGGCGCCCGCGCCGGCCAGCGTGAACAGCAGGCCGATGGTGTTGCGGACCACCAGGCTCTTCTGGGTGGCGGGCTGCTCGGTGGCGCTCATCGCCGCCACCGGCGCGATCCGGGAGGCCCGGCGGGCGGGCAGCCAGGCGGCGACCAGGGTCACCAGCACGCCGACCGCGATCGCGATGAGGACGGTGGTCGGGGCGACGACCAGCGGGCCGTCCGGCAGGTTGGCGTCCATCGGGCCGTTGACCAGGGCCTTGAGTCCGACGGCGATCCCGATGCCGGCCAGCAGGCCGGCGACCGAGGCGGTCAGGCCGACCAGCACGGCCTCGACCTTCACCGAGCGGGTGATCTGCCGGCGGGTGGCGCCGACGGCGCGCAGCAGGGCCAGTTCCTTGGTGCGCTGGGCGACCAGCATGGTGAAGGTGTTGGCGATGATGAAGATCCCGACGAACAGCGCGATGCCCGCGAAGCCCATCAGGAAGGTGTTCAGGACCTTGGTGCCCTGGGCGATCATCTCGTCCTGCTTGGCGGCGAGTTCGCGGCCGGTCCGGGCGTCGATGTTGTCGCCCTGGGGGACGGTCTGCTTGACGGCCGCCAGCAGCGCGGTGTCGTCGGTGCCCGGCTTCGCCTTGACGTCCAGCTCGGCGTAGCGGCCGGGGCTCAGGTAGAGCTGCTGGGCGGTGGCGGTGTCGAAGGCGGCGAGCGAGCCGCCGGCCCGCACCCGGGGGTCGTTGGTGTGCAGGGTGCCGGTGAGCTTGAGCTCCATCACCGGGCCGTTGACCGCGACCCGGACGGTGTCGCCGGGCTTGAAGCCGCCCTTCTCGGCGGTCCGGGTGTCCAGCGCGATCTCGCCGGCGCCCTTGGGGCCGCGGCCTTCGACCAGCGGGTAGCGCGGGTCGGTGCCGTCGGCGCCCGGCACGTAGTTGGTGCCGGTGGTGGAGAAGCCGTTGCCGATCAGCGCGCCCTTCTTGTCGGCGATGCCGGCGAAGCCGCTGACCACGCCGCGCGCGTCGGCGACGCCGGGCAGCGCGGCGACCTTCTGGCGGGCGTCCTCGGTGAGGGTCGGGGCGTTGGCGCTTTCACCGTTGCCGCCGTGGTCGTAGCCGCGGCTGACGGCCGAGCCGTCGCTGACCGTGACGGCGATGTCGGCGTAGCTCTTGGAGTTCTGGCTCCGGAGGGCGTTGCCCATGGTGTCGGTGAAGATGAGGGTGCCGGCCACGAAGGCGGTGCCGAGCATGACGGCCAGCATCGTCATCAGCAGTCGGCCCTTGTGGGCCAGTACGTTGCGCAAAGCGGTGCGGAACATGAGGGAGCGTCAGTCCTGGGGGTACTCGGAGGCGGGTGGCGTCGGGGGTTCGAACGGGCTCAGCTGGTGCGGCCCTTGGCGTCGAAGCGGCGCATGCGGTCCAGGACGGTGTCGGCGGTGGGGCCGTGGAGTTCGTCGACGATCTTGCCGTCGGCGAGGAAGACGACGCGGTCGGCGTAGGAGGCGGCGACGGGGTCGTGGGTGACCATGACGACGGTCTGGCCGAGTTCGCGCACGGAGTTGCGCAGGAAGGAGAGGATCTCGGCGCCGGAGCGGGAGTCGAGGTTGCCGGTGGGTTCGTCGGCGAAGATGATGTCGGGCTTTCCGGCGAGGGCGCGGGCGCAGGCGACGCGCTGCTGCTGGCCGCCGGAGAGCTGGGAGGGCCGGTGGCTGAGGCGGTCGGAGAGGCCGACGGTGTCGACGACGCGGTCCAGCCAGGCCTTGTCGGCCTTGCGGCCGGCTATGTCCATCGGGAGGGTGATGTTCTCCAGGGCGGTCAGGGTGGGGAGCAGGTTGAAGGCCTGGAAGATGAAGCCGATGTGGTCCCGGCGCAGCTGGGTGAGCTGCTTGTCCTTGAGGCCGACGAGTTCGGTGTCGCCGATGGTGGTGGAGCCGGAGGAGACGGTGTCCAGGCCGGCCATGCAGTGCATGAGGGTGGACTTGCCGGAGCCGGAGGGGCCCATGATGGCGGTGAACTCGCCCTGGGGGAAGGTGACGCTGACGTTGTCCAGGGCGACGACCCGGGTCTCCCCCTCCCCGTAGACCTTGTTCAGGCCGGTGGCGCGGGCGGCCGCCAGGCCGGTACGGACGGCGGTTGCGGGGAAGGTCACGGGGGCTCCTGGGAATGAATCGGATTTTCCTACCGATCCATCCTTCCAAGCGGTTCGCGCCCGACGCGTATGCCGGGAAGACGACCGGCCCCCGCCGACCCGGCGGGGCGGCGGGGGCACTCTCCTCCTCAGGTATGACATGTCCCCTGAGGGCCGAGACGGTGGGCGACACGGGGGACCAAAGTCCCCGGCGGTCACTCCACCGCGACGCCGAAGGCCGTCGCCAGCCCCGCCAGACCGTTCGTCACCGCCCGTGCGGAGGGCTCGAACTGCCAGCCCGCGGCCGCCCGGCGGAAGCTCCCGAGCAGCATCGCCGAGTCCGGGACGCCGCCGTTCGCCCCCGGCCACTTGGCCGGACCGGCCGCGCCCGGCCCGTACTCCGCCGCGACGGCCAGCCCGTACACGTAGCCGAGCGGCAGCGCGGGGTGCTCCTCCTCCTCGGTGGACACCGCCAGCACCACCTCGTCGACGGCGGCCGGCAGCCGGTGCAGGTCCAGGCTCAGCCGGGCCGCCCGGGCGGGCTCGCCCGGCACCGAGTGGGTCGGGTGCAGCCGGACGGCGCCGTCCGGGTCCTGCGGGTTGTTGAAGAACACGAAGTGCTCGTCGCTGAGCACCCGGCCGCGGGCGCACAGGAACGCCGTGACGTCCAGCTCCACCGGATCCCCGCCGGCCGTACGGCTCTGCCAGCTCACCGTGACCCTGCTCTGCGGGGCGGCGGAATCGGCGCCCGCCCCGGCGGTCGTCCCGGCGGTCGGCGCGGGCTCGGGCGCCCCGTCCGTACCGCCGCCGAGCCGGCCGCGCAGCCCCTGCTCGGCGAGCAGCCCCACCAGCTCCGGCCCGCTCACCAGGGTCAGCGGCTTGCCCTCGATGTAGCTGTACGAGCCCTTGCCGAAGCCCGCCGTGGTCACCAGGATGCCCTTGATCGCGCCGTGGTGGCGCACGGTGGACTCCAGGTCGCGCACGGCCGTCGGCGGGACGGTCTTCTTGTACCGCTTCGCCTGGATCACGATCTTGCCGCCGGTCACCGGGTCCAGGTCCTCGGCGACCACGTCCACCCCGACGTCACCGCTGCGGGCCGTGGTCATGACCCGGAAGCCGCGCAGCCGGAACAGCTCGGCGATCAGGTCCTCGAACTCCAGCGGGTCCATCTCGAACAGGTCCGGGTCGTCCTCGCCGAAGTGCCCGGCCAGGCTCCCGCCCACCGACTCCGGCAGCCGGTCCGGCTTCACCTCGTCCAGCCTCTCGGGCCGCGCCGACAGCTTGCCGCCCAACCCCTGGAAGCACTCCACCGGCGCCACCCGGTCCAGCGCCAGCCCCGCGAACTCGGCCCGGGTCGCGGTCAGCGTCGACAGGAAGCGCTCGGCCTCCCGGCCCGTCGCCGGGTCGATGCCCAGCACGAAGCCGTTCACCACCACCGAGTCCAGCATCCCGTCCCGGTCCGCCCGGAACAGCTCCGCCGCCACCCGCAGCGCCGACTGCGCCAGCACCTCCCGGTACAGCGCCTTGCGCTCGGTCGCCGGACGGGCCACCTCCGCCTCGCGGTCGTCCGCCTTCACGTACCGCACCCGGCCGGCCGCCGGCACCACGTCCGGGCCCGGCAGCTCCCAGTTCACCACCAGCTGACGGCTCGACACCTCCCAGGCCGCCACCAGCCGGTGCGGGAAGCCCTCCGGCCAGGCCGAGGAGGCGTACAGACCCGCGGTGAAGTACTCCTGCACCGCCTCCGGCTCACCCGCCCGCAGCCGCCGCAGCAACTCCTCGGTGCCGGCCCCGCGCTCCGCCTCCTGACGGCGGAAGCGCTCCGCCCACACCAGGTACTCCTGGTGGTACGCGGCCAACCGGCCCTGCCGGTCCGCCTCCCGCGCCTGCGCGGCGTACCAGTCCTGCTCGAACCGGGCCCGGGCCTGCGCCAGGTACTGCTCGTACTGCCGGCGCACCCCGGCGTTGCGGGCCTGCGCCGCGTCCGGCGGCGGCACGTGGTAGGCGGCGGACGTCTGGTCCGGCATCGGCACCGGCTCACCCAACGGCCCCGGATCGAACGGCGGCACCGGGCGCGGCGCCAGCAAGGCCTGCGGCCCGAACGCGGGCGCGGCCAGCCCGGCCGCCAACAGCCCGCGCAACTCCTCGACCCGGGCGTCCAGTTCCGCCGTCTGCCGGGCCGCCTCCGCCTCCCGCGACTGCTGGTACGCGCGCTGCGCCTCCCGCTCGTCCCGGGCGGCCGCCCGCTGCGCCTCGCGCTGGGCCCGCTCGTGCCGGCGCAACTCCGCCGCCTCGGCACGCCAACGGGCCTCCTCCCGGCGCTGCTGCTGCCGCTGCGCCTCCGCCCAGACCGTCAGCACCCCGCTGTTCCGCCGCCCCGCCACCAGCCACCCCTTCGCGCTCACACCGACCCGGCCGCCCCGCGCCACCTCCCGGCGACACCGTGGGACCGCGCCCGCCAGAATAGAACGTGGACGCCCCGCCGGGCCAAGCGCCCGCGAGCTGCAGGGCTGTCCGTTCGTCGTGGCGGCGCCGGGCGGGTCTTGTCGGTGCCTTGGCCGGCCGGGTTGTCGGTGGTGCCGGGTAGCCTGGCCGGATCGAAGACCCCCAGGAAGGGATGCCCGTGACGATCCCCGCACCCCAGCACCCGGACCGGCCCGCCGGGTGGGTGTCCACCGGCCTGAGCTGGCACGAGGGCCGGGCCCTGCTCGGGGCCGTGCGCGGCGGGCGGGTGCATGAGCGGGCCGTCGCGCCGGGTGCGGAGGTGGGCTGGCTGCTCGGCGGCCCGCGCCGCTGCGTGGGGGCCTGGCTGGCGGGGGCGACGGAGCGCACGTCCTGCCCGCACCACGCGGTGGTCGACCCGGGCGGCAGTGCCACCCAGTGCCCGGCCTGCCAGAGCGTGGACCGCGGCCTGGCCCTCGCCCGGGACCAGATCCTCGACGACGGCCGGACGTACCTGCTCTACCTCGCCTGGTTCGGCGAGGGCCTGTTGAAGGTCGGCCTGACCGCCGAGCAGCGCGGCGACAGTCGGCTGCTCGAACAGGGCGCGCTGGCCTACGCGTTCACCGCGCGCGGCGGCCTGCCCGCGGTGCGCCGTGCCGAACTCACGGTCGCCGCCTCGGGGATGGCGCGCGAGCGGTTCAAGTCCCGGCTCAAGACGGACCACTGGTGGGTGCACGGCGACGTGCCGCACCGCCGTACGGTGCTCAGCGAGGCCCGGGCCCGGGCGCACCGGCTGCTGGACGGGCACGCCGTGGAGCTGCTCGCGGACCGCCCGGTGGTGGACCACGTGGAGCGCTACGGCCTGGCCGGCGGCGCCCCCGAGACCTACCGGGAGGTGGCCGGCCTGGCCGCGGGCGCGGTGATCGCGGGCACGCTGCGGCCGCCCGTGGGCCGGCACCTGTTCCTGGACCAGCCGGACGGTTCCGGCCCGCTGCTGCTGGACACCCGGCGGCTGACCGGCTGGACGCTCACACCGGTGGCCGGCCGGGCCTCCGAGGGGCTGGTCCTGGAGGAACGGGTCCGCCCGCCGGAGCCGGACACCCAGGAGGCGCTGTTCTGAGCGCGGTCACCCGCTGACCCCGGTGGTCCCCGGGGCTGGTCAGTGGCCGCTGATCAGCGCGAGCAGCTGGGTCGCCAGGCCCAGGGCGGGCGCGGCGGCCTCGCCGAGCTCGCGGGTCAGGCCGGTGAGCAGGTGGAGGGTGTTGCGCCAGCTGCGCCGTTCCTGGCCGGCCGGGTTGCTGAGCACCGGCAGGGTCTCCTCGAGGCTCTGCCGGTCCTCCGCGGGCAGCCGTGCGTCCCGCGCCAACTCGGTGACCACGGCGGTGAGCTGGGCGAACAGCGCGGCGATCTCCGGCGGCAGGGCCTGGTCGGCGGCCGGCCCGTGGTTGTGCTGGATGCCGACGTTGCCCTGTCCGCCGTGCATGGTGACGTTGTCGCCGAACTGGAACTGCGATCCGTTGCCGCTCATTTGATGACCCCCGTGTTTCCCTGGCCGCCGTAGATGTTGACGTTGTCGCCGAACTGGTAGTGCCGAAGGTCCACCGTGACGTTGCTGACGAACTGCTGGAACTCGGTCTGCGGGTTCTCGATCGCGTGGGTGATCCTGGCCTGGAGCTCGTACGCGTACTTCGGGTCCTTCCAGGCCAGCAGCGCGGTCGGCGGGCCCGCCGTGTCGACGGTGAGCGCGTGCAGCCGGCGCTGGAGCAGCACCGGCAGGGTGGCGAACAGGAAGTAGAACACCACCAGGAGCAGGGCCATCACCACGATCGCGCCCGTGTTGGAGCTCTTGTCGCCGCTGCCGAAGCCCGAGGAGCGGGAGGAGTTGGCGAGGGCGTCGAGCCCGGCGATGACCAGTGCGGCGAGGACGACGATCCCGAGGAACTTGAGGAACCGTTTGATCGCGCCGAGGACGTCGGGAAGGATGATCGTGATGCTGACCCGGGCGATGGTGGCCAGCGGGTACGCGGCCGTCCCGATCCAGAGGATGCGGTTGGTGACGGCTACCCGGGTGGAGGACGGGTCGTACGAGGGCATCGGCGGCGGGCCGGGCGCCGTCGGTTCGGTCGGTTGCATGAGCGTTCCCCCAAGGCGGTCAAGCGAGCGACGACAATAAACCAGCACGCTCCGGGCGTGCACAAGTCGTTTGTCGGAAGCAGTACTTGACGAACACCAGCCGGGAGCCGGGCTCAGCCCAGCTTGCCGCGCACCCCGCCCGGGCCGGAGCGGGCCCGTCGGGACAGCGGGGGGCGGGACGGCCGGACGTCGCCGCGCCCGGCGGCGACCGGTTCGACGGCCTCGGCGGTGCGCCGGGCCAGCGCGGCCCGGGCGGCGGCGAGGGCGACCCGGGCGAGCAGCGGGTCCTCCTGGAGGCCCGCCGTGCGCTTGGACGTCTGGCAGGGGGAGCACCAGACCGGCGAGGCCGGCCCGTCCGGGTAGACCATGCCCTCCGGCGGCAGGTAGTGCCCACCGCACTCGACGCACTCGAAGCACAACCTCATCCGACGATCACCGTCCCGGATCCGTGGCACCGACCGCACGGCGACCAGAAGGTGTGAACGCTGGGCACCATGCTTCCTTCCTCGTCCAGTTCGACCGTTGCCTCGGTCTTCTGGGTCCCCCCGGACCCGCCGCAGCCGGAGCAGGACTGAACCTCGGGCATATGCCGACCTCCCGTAGCGGAGCACCACCGTAGCGCGATTTTCCGTCAGGAAGCACCGCGTGCGGCGTTCCACCACTCGTTCGGGGAGCGTGAACTGCCTTCGCACGCCCCGGAGAACGGGGTCGGCCCCTCGCCTGAGCACCAGAGCGAGGGGCCGACCGTCTCGGGGGGAGGGGAGGGGTGTCAGCCGCGGGCGGCCCGCAGGAACTCCCGGTTCATCGCCGCGATGCTGGGCAGCGGGATGCCCTTGGGGCAGGCGGTGGCGCACTCGCCGGTGTTGGTGCAGCCGCCGAAGCCCTCGGCGTCCATCGCGGAGACCATGTCGAGCACCCGGGCGGAGCGTTCCGGCGCGCCCTGCGGCAGCACGTTGAGGTGCACCACCTTGGCGGAGGTGAACAGCATCGCCGAGCCGTTCGGGCAGGCGGCCACGCAGGCGCCGCAACCGATGCACTCGGCGTGCTCGAAGGCGGTGTCCGCGGCCTCCTTGGGGACGGGCGCGGCGTGCGCCTCGGGGGCGCTGCCGGTGGGGGCGGTGATGTAGCCGCCGGAGCCGATGATCCGGTCGAAGGCGGAGCGGTCCACGACGAGGTCCTTGACCACCGGGAACGCCGAGGCCCGCCAGGGTTCGACGTCGATGGTGTCGCCGTCCCGGAAGTGCCGCATGTGCAACTGGCAGGTGGTGGTGCGCTCGGGGCCGTGCGCCTGGCCGTTGATGACCATGCCGCAGGCGCCGCAGATGCCCTCGCGGCAGTCGTGGTCGAAGGCGACCGGCTGGTCGCCGCGGGTGATCAGCTCCTCGTTGAGGGTGTCGAGCATCTCCAGGAAGGACATGTCCGGGCTGATGCCGCTGACCTGGTAGGTGGTCATCGAGCCGGGTGCGTCCGGGCCCGCCTGGCGCCAGATGCGCAGGGTGAGGTTCATGCGTAGCTCCGCTGGGTGGGGTGGACGTGCTCGAAGTCGAGGTGCTCGCGGTGGAGGACGGGCGCCTCGCCGGTGGCGGTGAACTCCCAGGCGGCGGCGTAGCTGAAGTCCTCGTCGCGCCGGGCGGCCTCGCCGTCGGGGGTCTGGCTCTCGGTGCGGAAGTGGCCGCCGCAGGACTCGGCGCGGTGCAGCGCGTCCAGGCACATCAGCTCGGCCAGCTCGAAGTAGTCGACCAGCCGGTTGGCCTTCTCCAGCGACTGGTTGAGCTCCTGGCCGGTGCCGGGCACCTTGATCCGGCGCCAGAACTCCTCGCGCAACTGCGGGATCCGGGCCAGGGCGCGCTTGAGCCCGGCCTCGTCGCGGGCCATCCCGCACTCGTCCCAGAGCAGTTCGCCGAGTTCGCGGTGGAAGGAGTCCGGGGTGCGGTCGCCGTCGACGGAGAGGATCAGGTGGAGCCGGTCCTGGACCTCCGCCTCGACCTCGGTGAGCACCGGGTGGTCGGCGGGCACCGCGGCCACCGGGTTGCGGGCCAGGTAGTCGTTGATGGTGGGCGGCAGGACGAAGTAGCCGTCGGCGAGGCCCTGCATCAGCGCGCTGGCGCCGAGCCGGTTGGCGCCGTGGTCGGAGAAGTTGGCCTCGCCGATCGCGAACAGGCCCGGCACGCTGGTCTGGAGGTCGTAGTCGACCCAGAGCCCGCCCATCGTGTAGTGGATCGCCGGGTAGATCCGCATCGGCACCCGGTACGGGTCCTCGGCGGTGATCCGCTCGTACATGTCGAAGAGGTTGCCGTACTTGGCCTCGACGGCGTCCCGGCCCAGCCGGCGGATCGCGTCGGCGAAGTCCAGGTACACGCCCTGGCCGCCGGGGCCGACGCCGCGGCCCTCGTCGCAGACGTTCTTGGCGGCCCGGGAGGCGATGTCGCGGGGCACCAGGTTGCCGAAGGAGGGGTAGATCCGTTCCAGGTAGTAGTCCCGCTCCTCCTCCGGGATCTGCCCGGGCGGGCGGGTGTCGCCCTGGGCCTTGGGCACCCAGATCCGGCCGTCGTTGCGCAGCGACTCGCTCATCAGGGTGAGCTTGGACTGGTGGTCGCCGGAGCGCGGGATGCAGGTCGGGTGGATCTGGGTGAAGCACGGGTTGGCGAAGTGGGCGCCGCGCCGGTGGGCCCGCCAGATCGCGGTGGCGTTGGAGTTCTTGGCGTTGGTGGAGAGGTAGAAGACGTTGCCGTAGCCGCCGGTGGCGAGGACGACCGCGTCCGCGGTGTACGAGCGGACCTCCCCGGTGACCAGGTCGCGGGCGACGATGCCGCGGGCCCGGCCGTCGACCACCAGCAGGTCGAGCATCTCGGTGCGCGGGTGGAGCTCCACGTTCCCGGCGGCGATCTGCCGGGAGAGCGCCTGGTAGGCGCCGAGCAGCAGCTGCTGGCCGGTCTGGCCGCGGGCGTAGAAGGTGCGGGAGACCTGCACGCCGCCGAAGGAGCGGGTGTCCAGCAGGCCGCCGTACTCGCGGGCGAAGGGCACGCCCTGGGCCACGCACTGGTCGATGATCTCCACCGACACCTGGGCGAGTCGGTGCACATTGGACTCGCGGGCCCGGAAGTCGCCGCCCTTGACGGTGTCGTAGAACAGCCGGCGGACGGAGTCGCCGTCGTTGCGGTAGTTCTTGGCCGCGTTGATGCCGCCCTGGGCGGCGATCGAGTGGGCGCGCCGCGGGGAGTCCTGGAAGCAGAACTGGACGACGTGGTAGCCCTGTTCGGCGAGGGTGGCACCGGCCGCGCCGCCGGCCAGGCCGGTGCCGACCACGATCACGGTGTGCTTGCGCCGGTTGGCCGGGTTGACCAGCTTGGCGTCGAACCGCCGCTGGTCCCAGCGCTGTTCGATCGGCCCCGCGGGGGCCTTGGTGTCGGCGACGGGCTCGCCGACGGTGTAGTCCAGGTAACTCATTTGACGACTCCGAACATCACGGCCACGGGGACGGACAGGAAGCCCGCGGTCAGCACCAGCGCCAGGCCGTTGGCCGTCAGCTTCAGCGCCTTGTCGCGGCGGGCGTTGTTGGCGCCGAGGGTCTGGGCGGCGCTCCAGAAGCCGTGCCGGATGTGGAAGCCCAGGGCCACCACCGCGAGGATGTAGAACACGTCGCTGTACCAGCGGCCGAAGGTGCCGACCACGTTCTGGTAGACGTGGCCGTGCTCGGCGACCGGGTTCACGGTGAGCGTGGTGAGGTCGAGGATGTGCCAGACGATGAACAGCGCCAGGATCACCCCGCCCCAGCGCATGGTGCGGGTCGCGTAGCTGGCCCGGCGGCGCTGGTGCACGTACTTGCTCGGGCGGGCGGCGAGGTCCCGGCGGCTGAGCTGGTACGCGGAGACGCCGTGCAGCACGACGGCGGCCACCAGCCCGACCCGGGCGATCCACAGGAACCACTCGTGGCCCAGGAAGGGCTGGCCGATGGTGCGCAGCCAGGCCGCGTAGCCGTTGATGTCGTCGGGGCCGAAGAAGACCTTGAGGTTGCCCAGCATGTGCGCGACCAGGTACAGCAGCATCGCCAGTCCGGAGACGGCCATGACCGCCTTCTTGCCGACGGTCGACCGCCACAGGGTCGCCAAGGTGGACGGATGCCGGCCCGTCCGAGTCGCGGTTGTCATGGCAGCAACGGTAGGGACGGTCGCAAGGGTGCGTCCAAGACATGCTGCGGCTGATGACGATAGCCGGAGCCTATCGACGCGGCGTAGCCTGGTCGTGTGCAGCTCCAGCAACTCCGCTACTTCCTGGCCGTCGCCGAGACCCGCCACTTCACCCGCGCGGCCGAGGCGGCGCACGTCGCCCAGCCCTCGCTCTCCCAGCAGATCCGTTCACTGGAAAGGGAGTTGGGGGCCGAGCTGTTCCACCGCACCCGCGGCAACATCGCCCTGACCGACGCCGGGGACGCCCTGCTGCCGCTCGCCCGGCGCATCCTCGCGGACACCGAGAGCGCCCGGCTCGCCGTCCAGGAGACGGTGCAGCTGCGCCGCGGCCGGGTCCGGCTGGGGGCACCGCCGAGCCTGTGCACCAGCCTGGTGCCGGACGTGCTGCGGGTGTTCCGGGACCGCTACCCGGGCGTCGCGCTGGGGGTGCGCGAGGGCGGCTCGCGCGACCTGGTGCGCTGGCTGGCGGCGGGGGAGCTGGACCTCGCGCTGATCATCACCCCGGCCAGCGGGGAGGCCGAGCCCGCCCTCGCCGTCACCGAACTGCTCCACGAGGAACTGGTGCTGGTCTCGGCCGAGGGGCTGGGCGGCGGGCGCCGGCCCCGGCGCACGGTGCGGGTGGCCGAGCTGGACGGGCGGCCGCTGGTGATGTTCCGGGAGGGCTACGACGTCCGGGAGGCGGCCCTGGCGGCCTGCCGGGCGGCCGGCTTCGAGCCGGAGTTCGCCGTCGAGGGCGGCGAGATGGACGCGGTGCTGGGCTTCGTCCGGGCGGGGCTCGGGCCCGCGGTGGTGCCCGGCATGGTCGCGGCCCGCTCGGGGCTGTCCGTCACCCCCTTCGCCGGGCCGGGCCTGGGACGCACCATCGCCGTCGCCCACGGCCACGAAGTGCCGCTCACCCGGGCCGCCGAGGCCCTCCGCGACACCCTGCTGGCACACCTGCGCGACGCCGACCGCGAGGGCGAACTCCCGCCCGGCACCCGGCTGTTGCTGTGACAGCTGAAGGGCTCCGGAACGGCTGAGGGCCGCCCGGAGGCGGCCCTCAGTGCTGGCTGGGTGCGGCGGCGTCAGGCCGGCAGGACGGCCTCGATCGCGGCGATCAGCTCCTCCGACTCCGGCGCGGTCCGCGGCCGGATCCGGGCGGCCACCGTGCCGTCCGGGGAGATCAGGAACTTCTCGAAGTTCCAGCTGACGTCACCGGCCTCGCCCTCGGCGTCGGCGACCGCGGTCAGCTGCTGGTACAGCGGGTGCCGGTCGTCGCCGTTGACGTCGATCTTCTCGAACAGCGGGAAGGTCACGCCGTAGGTGGTGGAGCAGAAGCTCTGGATCTCCTCGGCGCTGCCCGGCTCCTGCCCGGCGAACTGGTTGCACGGGAAGCCCAGCACGGTGAACCCGCGCTCGGCGTACCGCTTCTGGAGGTTCTCCAGGCCGGTGTACTGCGGGGTCAGGCCGCACTTGGACGCGACGTTGACGATCAGCAGCGCCTTGCCCTTGTGGTCGCCCAGCGAGGCGGGCTCGCCGGTCAGGGTGCGCAGCGGGATGTCGTACAGGCTCACGGTGGTGGTCCTTTCGGCAGGTTGGCAGCGGGGGTCTCGCCCGGGCACACCGTAGCGGCCCCGGACAGCTCAACCGTGCCGGCGTCGCCGGTGTTCCGTCCGGCGCCGCCGGTGTTCCGCGGGTGCGGGGGCGTACGGAGCGGCTCGTACGCCCCCGCACCTGCGGGGTCAGACACGCCTCACAGCGCCAGCGGCTTGATCGCGGTCGGCGCGTGCTCGGGGAGGGTGGCCAGCTCCTCGAACTCGTTGACCTTGTCGATGTCGGCGGCGGACATCGAGATGTTGGTGACCCGCTCCAGGATCGCCTCGACCACGACCGGGACGCGGAACTCGGCGGCCAGCTTCTTGGCCTCCTCGAAGGCCGGCAGCAGGCCCTCCGGCTCGGTGACCCGGATCGCCTTGCAGCCCAGGCCCTCGGCGACCTTGACGTGGTCGACGCCGTAGACGCCCAGCTCGGGGGCGTTGATGTTCTCGAACTCCAGCTTGACCTGGAAGTCGATGTCGAAGCCCCGCTGCGCCTGGCGGATCAGGCCCAGGTAGGCGTTGTTGACCAGCACGTGGACGTACGGGATCCGGTGCTGGGCGCCGACCGCCAGCTCCTCGATCATGAACTGGAAGTCGTAGTCGCCGGAGAGCGCGACGACCTGGCCCTCGGGGTCGGCGGTGGCGACGCCCAGCGCGGCCGGGATGGTCCAGCCCAGCGGGCCGGCCTGGCCGCAGTTGATCCAGTGCCGCGGCCGGTAGACGTGCAGCATCTGCGCGCCGGCGATCTGGGAGAGGCCGATGGTGGTGACGTACCGGGTCTCCGGGCCGAAGGCGCGGTTCATCTCCTCGTAGACGCGCTGCGGCTTGAGCGGCACGTTGTCGAAGTGGGTGCGGCGCTGCAGCTGGGCCTTGCGCTCCTGGGTGGAGGCGGCCCAGGCGCTGCGGTCCTTGAGGGTGCCGGCGGCCTTGAGCTCGCGGGCGACCTCGACGAAGAGCTCCAGCGCGGCCTTGGCGTCGGAGGCGATGCCGAGGTCGGGGGCGAAGATCTTGCCGATCTGGGTGGGCTCGACGTCGACGTGGACGAACTTGCGGCCCGCGGTGTAGACGTCCAGGCCGCCGGTGTGGCGGTTGGCCCAGCGGTTGCCGATGCCGAGGACGAAGTCGGAGGCGAGGAAGTTCTCGTTGCCGTAGCGGTGCGAGGTCTGCAGGCCGACCATGCCGGCGTTCAGCTCGTGGTCGTCCGGGACGATGCCCCAGCCCATCAGGGTCGGGACGACCGGGACGCCGGTCAGCTCGGCGAACTCGAGCAGCAGCTCGGCCGCGTCGGCGTTGATGACGCCGCCGCCGGCCACGATCAGCGGGCGCTCGGACTCCTGGAGCAGCGCGATGGCCTTCTGGATCTGGATCCGGTTGGCGGTCGGCTTGTAGACCGGCAGCGGCTGGTAGGCCTCCGGGTCGAACTCGATCTCGGTCAGCTGGACGTCGATCGGCAGGTCGATCAGGACCGGGCCGGGGCGGCCGGAGCGCATCAGGTGGAAGGCCTGCTGGAACACGCCGGGGACCTGGGCGGCCTCCAGGACGGTGGTGGCGGCCTTGGTGACCGGCTTGGCGATCGAGGCGATGTCGACGGCCTGGAAGTCCTCCTTGTGGAGGCGGGCGACCGGGGCCTGGCCGGTGATGCACAGGATCGGGATGGAGTCGGCGATCGCCGAGTACAGGCCGGTGATCATGTCGGTGCCGGCCGGGCCCGAGGTGCCGATGCACACGCCGATGTTGCCGGCCTTGGCACGGGTGTAGCCCTCGGCCATGTGCGAGGCGCCCTCGACGTGCCGGGCCAGGGTGTGCCTGATCCCGCCGGAGGCCTTGAGGGCGGCGTAGAAGGGGTTGATGGCGGCACCCGGGACACCGAAGGCGACATCGACGCCTTCGAGCTTGAGGATCTCCACGGCCGCGCGGGCGGCTGTCATACGAGGCATCGGGTCTCTCCTGCGTCGGCCCGCAGTGGCTCGGAGGGCTCATCTCCTGAATTCCACCATACGGAAGAACGGTTTCTGTATGTGGAAACACGGTAGGGTCGGGCCCGGCGGGGCGTCAAGGGGACTTCAACAGAATGTGGAAGTCGTTGCGGGGGTGCCGTTCGGACAAGTGCACAGCTCTCGCGCTGGTGTTCCTGGGGAAGCGGAGGCTCCGCGCCGGATGGCGGAGCCGGCGTGCAGTGCCGGTGAAGGGACGGTGCCGGGTGTGGGCCCACCCGGTCGGGCTGGGTACCGTCGGCAATCCCTTCCACCCTCCCCGGTCCGCGACGGCGCGCCCCCGCAGCGGGGGTGCGCGGAAGGAGCGCAGCCATGCGCCGCACCCCTGCCCGACCCCCGGCGGTGACCGGGTGAACCCTCCGCCCCGCCGCCGTCCCCCGCTCGCCGCGCTGCGGGCCGTCCCCTGGCGGCACGACCTGCCCGCCTCGCTGGTGGTGTTCCTGGTCGCCCTCCCGCTCTGCGTCGGGGTCGCCGTCGCCTCCGGAGTCCCGGCCGAGCTGGGGCTGGTCACCGGCATCGTCGGCGGCCTGGTCGTCGGCCTGCTGCCGGGCAGCAGCCTCCAGGTCAGCGGGCCCGCCGCCGGGCTGACCGTGCTGGTCGCCGACGCCGTCCAGCGCTTCGGCCTCGGCGCCCTCGGCCCGCTGGTGCTCGGCACCGGCCTGCTCCAGCTCGCGATGGGCGCGCTGCGGCTCGGCCGCTGGTTCCGGGCGATGTCCGCCTCGGTGGTGCACGGCATGCTGGCCGGCATCGGGCTGACCCTGGTGTCCGGCCAGCTGTACGCGCTCGCCGACCGCCCCGCTCCCGGTACCGGCCCGCAGAAGCTCGCCGGACTGCCCGCCCTGGTCGCCGACGCGGCCACCGCCGCCGCCCGTCCCGCCGCGGTCGCCCTGGGGCTGGGCACCCTGCTGGTGCTCGTCGGCTGGAAGCACCTGCCGGGCCGCGCCGCCCGTACCGTCCCCGCGCCGCTGGCCGCGGTCGGCCTGGCCGCCGCCGTCACCGCCGCGGCCGACCTGCCGGTGGCCCGGGTGCGGGTCGCCGGGCTGCTCGACGTCGTCCACCTGCCCGACGCGGGCGCACTCGGCGGCCTGGCCGGCACCGCGGGCATCGGCACCGTCGTCGCCTTCACCCTGATCGCCTCCGCCGAGACCCTGTTCAGCGCCGCCGCCGTCGACCGGATGCACCACGGCCCGCGCACCGACTACGACCGCGAACTCACCGCCCAGGGCCTCGGCAACACCGTCTGCGGACTGCTCGGCGCCCTGCCGATGACCGCGGTGATCGTGCGCAGCGCGGCCAACGTCCAGGCGGGCGCCCGCACCAGGGCCGCGCGCTTCCTGCACGGGCTGTGGCTGCTGCTGTTCACCGCCCTGCTCCCCGGGGTGCTCGGGTTGGTCCCGCTGACCGCGCTGGCCGCCGTCCTGGTGCACGCCGGGGCGAAGCTGGTGCCGCTGCGCCGGATCGTCGCGCTGTGCCGGGGCCATCGGGGCGAGGCGCTGGTGCTGGTCACGACGGCGGTCGCCGTCGTCGCCACCGACCTGTTCGAGGGGGTGCTGATCGGCGTCGGACTGGCCGTGGTCAAGTCCGCCTGGCAGACCTCGCACCTGCAGATCGCGGTCGAGGAGGTCGTGCTGACGGACGGTCGGTCCCTGCAGCGGGTCCGCCTCAGCGGCAACGCCACCTTCCTGCGGCTGCCCCGACTGCTGGACGCCCTGGAGCGGCTGCCCGGCGACCGCCCGGTGGAACTCGACTGGTCCGGCCTGCGTCACCTGGACCACGCCTGCGCCCTGGCCCTCGCCTCCTGGGCCGACCAGCACCGGGCCCGGGCCAGCGCCCCGCTCGCCGTCGAGCCGCCGCTGCCGACGGTGGTCTGACGCGGCTTCGGGGGTTCGGACCTACCCTGGTCGCGGCCCGGAGTGGTCCGGGTCGCGACCGGGTGTCGTCGGACGGCTAGGAGTGCAGACCGTGATCGCAGCTTTTTCGGTGACCCCGCTGGGGATCGGCGAGGACGTGGGGGAGGCGGTGGCCGCGGCCGTGCGGGTGGTGCGGGCGAGCGGGCTGCCGAACCGTACGGACGCGATGTTCACCAGCATCGAGGGGGAGTGGGACGAGGTGATGCCGGTGATCAAGGCGGCGATCGAGGCGGTGAAGGCGTACGGACCCCGGGTCAGCACGGTCATCAAGATCGACGACCGGGCCGGGGTCACCGACGGCCTCACCGCCAAGGTCGCCACGGTCGAGCGCCACCTCGCGGAGGGCTGAGGTTCAGCCGGTCGAGGTGGCTCGGGGGCGGGGCTCGGCGGCCGGGTTGGGGCGGGGCTCGGCGGCCGGGTGCCGGCTGGTGAGCAGCCGGTCCAGGGAGTACGGGCCGGGGCCGAGTGCCGCGATGGCCAGGAACGCCCAGCAGAACAGCACCGAGGGCTCGCCCCCGTTCTGCAGCGGCAGCAGGGCGTGTGCCTGGTGGACGGTGAAGTAGGCGTAGGCCATCGAGCCGGAGCAGAGCAGGGCGGCCGCCCTGGTGCCGATGCCGACGAGCACCAGGGTGCCGCCGGTGAGTTGGATCAGTGCGGCCCACCAGCCGGGCCACTGGCCGGGCGGGATGCTGCCGCCGCCCTTGGCGCCGCCGAGGACGCCGAAGAGCGCGGCGGCGCCGTGGCAGGCGAAGAGCAGGCCGACGACGGTCCGGAAGACCGTCAGGATGAACGGGCGGGCGGCCTCGACGGCCTGACGGGGGATCGGGGGGATGAGTGCGGGCATGCCGGAACGCCTCCTGTGGGGGGAGGAGGGACGGGGCGGTAAGGCTAGGCTTGGTCTAGTCCACTTGGCAATGCTCCGTCAGATAACGGTCTGGACCACTAGCCGATCTTTCTTGACCGAACGGTCTTGAAAGGGCTACTGTTCCGGTCATGGCGCGAACCAAGGAATTCGACCCGGACGCGGCGCTCCAGGCAGCTCTCGAACTGTTCTGGCGGCGCGGCTACGAGGCCACCTCGATGGCCGACCTGGTCGAGGGGTTGGGTATCGGCCGGGCCAGCATCTACGCGACCTTCGGCAACAAGCACGAGCTCTACCTGCGCGCACTGGAGCGCTACAACGAACAGCACAACCCCGGCCTGCTGGCCGAGCTGTCGCAGCCCGGCCCGGTGCTGCCGGCCGTCCGCGCCCTGGTGCGTCGATATGCGGGAATGGGGGGCGAGGACCGCAGGCGCGGCTGCTTCATCACCAACACCGCCGTCGAACTCGCCCCGCACGACGAGGCGGCGGCCCGCCGGGTGGAGGTCAGTTACGACCACTTGGAGACGGCGCTGACCGCGGCCCTGCTGCGTGCCGAGGCGCAGGGCGAACTGCCCGAGGGGCGGGAGCCGCGGGCGCTGGCCCGGATGCTGGTGGTGCTGCTGCAGGGGATCCGGGTGGTGGGCAAGACCGCCGACGGTGAGCCCCGGGTGCGCGACGCCGCCGAGCAGGCGCTGACGCTGCTGGACTGAGCCCGGCCCGGACCGGCGGCCCACGGGGGTGTCTCCGGCTCGGTCGGCTCGGCGTCTTCCGCTGTCTTCCTGTCGTCTTTTGCCGTTCTTATTCTGGACCGAACGTTCTCGAATATTTGCTGTGGGGGGAGTCCATGAGTGTCACCACGACAACCCGGGGGAGCTTCGCGCTGCTCGGCGTCGTCCAGGCAGTGCTGATCTTCACGATCATGATCCTCACCGTGCCGCTGCCCCTGGTCGCCCGGGAACTCGGCCTCGGCCCGTCCGACGTCCTGCTGCTCAGCGCCGCGTACGGCCTCTCCTTCGCCGCCCTGCTGCTGCTCGGCGGGCGACTGACCGACCGCCACGGCGGCCGCCGGATGATCCGGTGGGGCCTGGCGCTGCTCGCCGTCGCCTCGGTCGCCTGCGCCCTCGCGCCCGACTACCCCGTCCTGCTGGCGAGCCGCTTCGTCCAGGGCGCGGGCGCGGCCCTCGCCGCCCCGGCGGCGGTCGCCGTGGTCCGCCGGCTGTACCCCGAGCCCGCCGCCTACCGGCGGGCGATGGCCACCTGGGGCGGACTCTCGGTGATCGGCGCGACGGCCGGCAGCGTGGTGTCGGGTCCGGTCACCGCCGTGGTCTCCTGGCGCTGGCTGTTCGCGGTGCCCGTCCTGGTCGCCCTGGCCGGGCTGCTTCGCTCCGGCGCGCTGCCGGAGCCCGCTCCCGACCCTGCCTCCGTGAGCCGCCACCCGGCGCTCGACCTGCGCGGCGCGCTGCTCGCCACCACCGGTCTCTGCGCGGTGAGTTACGCCCTGGTGGCGTCCACCGAGCACGGCTGGAGCAGTCCCGGCGTGCTCGCGCCGCTGGCCGCCGGACTGCTCCTGCTGCTCGCCTTCGCCGCCGCCGAACACCGCACCGCCGACCCGCTGCTGCCGCCCGGCTTCCTCGCGGACCGCCGCCGGGCCACCGCGCTGGTCACCGTGATGGCGACCTCCGCGGGCACCGCCCTGGTCTTCGTGCTGCTCTCGCTCTACCTCCAGCAACTGCGCGGCTGGAGCGCGGCCGACACCTCCGCCGCCTTCCTGCCGTACGCCGTGGCGCTGCTGCTGTCCGGACGGCTGGCCGGACCGCTGATCGCCCGGTACGGACCGGTGCCGGTCACCGCCGCCGGCCTCGCCCTGGAGGGCGCCGGACTCGGCCTGCTGGCCGGGCTCGACCCCGGCAGCCCGTACCCCACCGGGCTGTTGCCCGGACTGCTCCTGCTGCCCGTCGGCGCCGCCGCGTCCTTCGCCGGGGCGGCCGTGCTCGCCACCGGCGGGGTGGCGCCCGAACGCACCGGGCTGGCGGCCGGCGTCTTCAACACCGCCATGGAGCTCGGCCCCACCGCCGGGCTGGCCGCCCTGATGGCCCTCGCCGCCACCCGCCCGACCGTAGTCGGCGGCTACGCGGCGGCCTTCGCCGCGGCCGCCGCCGGGCTGGCCCTGATCGCCGTCGCGGTCGCGGTCCTGCCCGGGAAGAGCGTCCCTGAGACCACCAGCACCGCAACCATCACCACCGCACCTGAACGCACCACCCGGATCAAGGAGTTCACCCCATGAGCAAGCGTTTCGCCGACAAGTCCGTCCTGGTCACCGGCGGCGGCAGCGGCATCGGGCGGGGCATCGCGCTCGCCTTCGCCGAGGAGGGCGCCCGGGTCGCGGTCGCCGGGCGCAGCCTCGGCCCGCTGGCCGAGACCGTCGAGCTGATCGAGCGGGCCGGCGGCAAGGCCGTCGCGCTGACCGGCGACGTGACGAACAGCGAGGATGCCGCCCGGCTGGTCCGGGAGGTCGTCGAGCAGTTCGGCGGACTGGACGTCGCGGTCAACAATGCCGGGGTGTTCGGCGCGGCCGGTCCGGTCGCCGAGATCGACGAGGACCAGTTCCGCTGGGTCTTCGACGTCAACGTGACCGGCACCCTGCTGGCGATGAAGCACCAGATCGGCCACATGCGGGCCCACGGCGGCGGCGTCATCGTCAACGTCTCCTCCAACCTGGGCGCCCACAAGCGGGCCGACGGGGTCGGCGCCTACAACGCCAGCAAGGCCGCCGTCACCGCGCTGACCCGCTCCGCCGCCCGCGACCACATCGGCGAGGGCGTGCGGATCAACACCGTCAGCCCCGGCCCGGTGGACACCCCGATGTCGTCCCGGCCCGGCGAGAGCGACGCCGACAAGCGCGAGCGGATGAAGGCCGAGGTGCCGGTCGGTCGGGTCGGCGCGGTCGCGGAGATCGCCGCCGCCGTGCTGTACCTGGCCTCGGACGAGGCGGGCTACACCGTCGGCGCCGACCTGGTGCTGGACGGCGGCGTCACCGCCTGACCGGCGCGGCTCAGCCGTTCAACCAGTCTCCGGGCACGGCCCCGTAGAGCGCTTCGAGCGCCTCCGGGGTCCGTGCCCGGGCGGCGATCCAGGCGTCCTCGACCGCGACGACCAGGACGTCCGGGCCCTCGTACCAGCGGCAGTCCCGACCCAGGGCGGGCAACTCGCGGAAACTGTCCGGGAGTTCGGCCTCGGATTCGAGGAAGTCGGTCAACTCGCCGTCCTCCAGCAGCTTCTCGCTCATCGCCATCACCGCCGCCGCCGTGGAGAAGCGCTCCTCCCAGGGCTCCCAGCGCTCCTGCGACTTGTCCGCGAGGTCCGGCCGGCCCACCGTCGGCGGGTCCTCCTGCGCCAGGTCGTCCAGCAGCACGCCCCAGTGCGCGCAGCCCTGGTTCTCCGCCCGGTACACCAACGCGCCGTCCAGCACGTACAGTTCGTCCGGCGTCAGCAGCACGTCCTGGCAGCTGGTGAGGTCGGCCCGGCGCCCGAACAGCCGGTACGCCTCGCGCAGTGCCACCGGCAGCCGCAACCCCAGCCGCTGTTCGGCGGCGTCCAGCTCGGCCCCGGTGAAGCCGTCCTGCGACCCCAGCGGCTCGCCCCAGTGCGCGGCGAAGCCCCGGACCAGCGCCCAGGCGCCCTCACGGCCGCCCCGCGCCGCGGCCATCGCGGCCCGCATGTCGAAATCCTTGTCGTTCACCCGCGCACCGTACGACACCCCGCTGACAGCCCGGTGCCGACCGCGCGCCGTCGGCCGAGCGCGCGCCGCGGGCCGCGCGCCGCCGAGCGCCCGCCGAGGTGGGAGCGGCTGTTGCGGGCACGACCGGCCGAAATCTGACGCGAACGCGTAATCCCGAGGACACCGGTTGATCACCGTGGGGTTTCCGCGCCGTCGTTCGGGCAAGACACGGTTTCGGCCGGAACCGACACACGAAAGGCGGACGCGCCACAGATGCCGACCGCACCGCACACCGAGCCCCACCCGGGCCGCCGCCCACGACCGCGGCGGGGAGGGCGCTGGGGCGAGCACGGGCTCGCCTGGGCCTTCCTGCTGCCCTCCCTGGTGGTCTTCGTCCTGTTCATCGGCTACCCGCTGGGGCGGACGATCTACCTGAGCGGGCACGCCAACGACCTCTTCGGCGCGCCCTCCCGCTACGTCGGGTTCAAGCACTACACCGACCTGTTCGGCTCGGCCGACTTCGGCCGGACACTGGGCACCACGGCGCTGTTCACCCTGCTCACCGTGGTTCCGGGGGTGCTCGGCGCGCTGGTGCTGGTGCTGCTCCTGGAGAACCGGATCCGGGGCGTACGGCTGCTGCGCTCCGCCTTCGCGCTGCCCTTCGCCTTCTCGGTGGCCAGCGCCTCGGTGGTCTTCGCGGTGTTCTTCAACCCCGCCAGCGGGGTGCTCAACGGCCTGCTGTCGCACGTCGGCCTCGGCCCGGTCGGCTGGCTCACCGACTCCCGGTACGCGCTGCTCTCGGTCGCGCTGACGACCGTGTGGATGAACCTCGGCTACAACGTGCTGGTGCTCTCGGCGGGCATCGGCTCGATCCCCGGCGAGGTCGTCGAGGCGGCCCGCATCGACGGCGCCTCCGGCCTGCGGCTGGCCCGGTCGATCACCGTCCCGATGCTCGGCCCGAACCTGTTCTTCCTGACCGTGGTCTCCACCGTCCACGCACTGCAGAGTTTCGGCCAGATCCACATCCTCACCAAGGGCGGGCCGGACGGCTCCACCCGGACCCTCGTCTACTCGGTCTACGAGAAGGCCTTCGCCTACGGCTCCAGCGACTTCGGCACGGCGAGCGCCCAGGCCGTCGTGCTGCTGGTGGTCGTCCTCGCCTGCACGGCCGTCCAGTTCGGCGTCCTGGAGCGGAAGGTGCACTACGCATGAGCACGACCACCACCACCGTCGACGCCGCACCCGGGGCCGAGGCGGCCCGCCCGCGCCGCAAGCCCTTCGCCGGGCGCTCCCCGCGCGACCTGCTCGGCCGCGCCGTCGTCTACCTGCTGCTCGCCGTCGCCCTGGTCACGGTGGCCTTCCCGGTGTACTACGCGATCGTCGGCGCCTTCATGGACCCCTCCGAACTGGCCTCCTACCCGCCCGCGCTGGTGCCCCACTCGGTCACCGGACGGAACTTCTCCGGCGCCGTCGACACCATCCCGCTGTTCCGGCAGTACGCCAACTCCGCGATCACCGCCACCCTCATCACCCTCGCCCAGCTGTTCACCTCGATCCTGGCCGCGTACGCCTTTGTTTTCCTGCCGCTGAAGGCCCGGGCCGTGGTGTTCGGGGTGTTCCTGGCCACGCTGATGGTCCCCTGGGAGGCCATCATCATCCCCAACTACCTGACGCTGTCGGGCTGGGGCCTCGGCAACACCTACTTCGGCCTGGTGCTGCCGTTCCTCGCCTCCGGCTTCGGCACCTTCATGCTGCGCCAGGCCTTCCGCCAACTCCCCGGCGAACTGCGCGACGCGGCCCGGATCGACGGCGCGGGCCACTGGCGCTTCCTGTGGCGGATCGTCGTCCCGCTCAACAAGCCGGCCCTGGCGGCGCTGTCGATCTACGTCTTCCTGTCGGCCTGGAACCAGTACTTCTGGCCGCTCATCATCACCCGCACCGCCGACATGCAGACCCTGCAGATCGGGCTCACCTCGCTGCGCGACGCCGAGATGGCCGACCCCGGCCTGATCCTGGCCGGCGTGGTGCTCTCGCTGCTGCCCACCCTCGCCCTGGTGGTCTTCGGCCAGCGCTTCATCGTCCGCGGCCTCACCGCGGGCGCCGTCCGCTGAGCCCGTACACCCGGCTCCGCCCGTACCTCCCGCTCCGCCCGTACACCCCGCTCGTCAACCGGAAAACTCCAAGAAAGAGAAGCCTCGTGAAGAAGAGTGCACGCGCGCTCGCTGCCCTGCTGGTGGCCGGCCTGTCCCTGACCGCCTGCAGCTCCAGCGGCTCCGACGCCGGCTCGGGCGGTTCCGCCGACGCCGGAGCGCCCGGCGCCCAGGCGCTCGACCAGGCCTCCGGCGTCACCACCGTCGAGTTCTGGCACTCGATGACCGGCAAGAACGCCGACGTGCTGAACGGCCTGGTCAAGGACTTCAACGCGGCCCACCAGGGCAAGATCGAGGTCAAGGCGCAGTTCCAGGGCAAGTACGACGAGCTGGTCACCAAGTACAAGGCTGCGGTGCAGCAGAAGGGCACCCCGGCGCTGGTGCAGGTCTACGACATCGGCACCCGCTTCATGATCGACTCCAAGCAGACCGTCCCCGCCCAGGCCTTCGCCGACAAGGACGGCTACCCGCTGGGCGACCTCGACCCCAACATCCGCAACTACTACTCGGCCAACGGCAAGCTGGTGTCGATGCCGTTCAACTCCTCGATGCCGCTGCTCTACCTGAACACCGACGCCTTCAAGGAGGCCGGCCTCGACCCGGCGCAGCCGCCGAAGGACCTCAACGAGCTGGCCGACATGGCCAAGAAGCTGACCAAGAAGGACGCCGACGGCAAGACCGTCCGCTACGGCTTCGGCGCCGCCATCTACGGCTGGTTCGTCGAGGAGCTGCTCGCCGAGTCCGGCACCATGTACTGCGACAACGACAACGGCCGCAGCAGCAAGGCCGGCAAGGTCGTGTTCGACTCCGCCCAGGGCGCGCAGATCGTCCAGTGGTGGGCCGACCTGGTCAAGGGCGGCTACGCGGCCAACACCGGCCGGGTCACCGACGACGCCCAGGCCGCTTTCAAGGCCGGCACGGTCGCCATGCACCTGGAGTCGACCGGCGTGCTGCGCGGCTACACCGAGGCCGCCAAGTTCGGCGTCGGCACCGCGGCCTTCCCCAAGGTGACGGCCGCCGACCAGGGCGGCCCGGTGATCGGCGGCGCCTCGCTGTGGATCAGCGGCCCGGGCCACTCGGACGCCGAGAAGCGGGCGGCCTGGGAGTTCGAGAAGTTCCTGGTCGGTCCCGAGCAGCAGGCCGTCTGGCACACCGGCACCGGCTACTTCCCGGTCAACACGAAGTCCCTGGACGACCCCAAGGACAAGGAGTGGGTCGGCAAGTACCCGCAGTTCCAGACGGCCATCGACCAGCTGAAGGCCACCAAGCCCACCCCGGCCACGGCCGGCTGCCTGCTCGGCGTGATGCCGCAGGCCCGCAAGGGCGTGGAGACCGCCATCGAGCAGACCGTCTCCGGCAGCAAGACCGCCCAGCAGGCGCTCGCCGACGCGGCCAAGGAGCTCCAGCCGGCGATCGAGAGCTACAACAGCTCGGTCGGCTGACCACCCTCCGCGAACGACGGCCCGCCCGGCGCAGCACGCGCCCGGCGGGCCGTCCCCCGTTCCAGGCCTGTGCTACGCGGAGAGCGCGGTGTCGTCCTCGGGCAGCGCGCACGCGCCCGCCAGCTCGTCCAGGGAGAGGTCGAGTGCGAAGGCCAGCGCCGCGATGGTGAAGAAGGACGGCGTCGGCGCCCGCCCCGTCTCGATCTTCCGCAGCGTCTCCGCCGAGACACCGGCCACCGCCGCCACCTCGACCATGCTGCGCTCGCCACGCGCCTCGCGCAGCAGCGCCCCGAAGCGCTCACCGCGCTCGCGCTCCCACGGGGTCAGCGGAGTCCTCACCATGCCGTCGAGTCTAGGGCCTGTCCGGCAGGCCCCGCCGGACACTCCCTGGTGCGACCACGGCTACCGGGCGGTCGTGGCAATTTCGGCAGCCGTTTGCGCACCGGTCGCCGGGCGGCGCCCGACGTCCGTCGACCGTGATACAAATACCGGTATAAGAATTGGATCCAGGGGAGAGGTTCACCATGGTCGAACTCAAGTCGGACGCCGCCCTCGACGCGATGCGCGAGGCCGGGCGGGTCGTCGCCAACGCGTTGGCGGCCGTGCAGCGGGAGGCCGCGCCGGGCGTGAGCCTGCTGGAGCTGGACGAGGTGGCGCGGGGCGTGCTCACGGCCGCTGGGGCGACCTCGCCGTTCCTCGGCTACCGTCCGGCCTTCGCGCCGGTGCCCTTCCCCGCCGTCATCTGCGCCTCCGTGAACGACGCGGTCGTGCACGGCATCCCGAACGGCTACCGACTGCGCGACGGCGACCTGGTGAGCATCGACTGCGGCGCCGTCCTGGACGGCTGGTGCGGCGACTCCGCCGTCAGCTTCACCGTCGGCCCCGCCCGCCCCGAGGACGCCGAGCTGATCGCCGCGACCCGGCGCGCCCTGGAGGCCGGGATCGCCGCCGCCGTGGTCGGCAACCGGATCGGCGACATCGCCCACGCCGTCGGGAAGGTGGCCCGCGCCGGACGCTACGGGCTGCCCGAGGGCTACGGTGGGCACGGCATCGGCCGCCGGATGCACGAGGACCCGCACGTGCCCAACGAGGGCCGCCCCGGCCGGGGTTACCCGCTGCGCCCGGGCCTGGTGCTGGCCATCGAGCCGATGCTGACGGCCGGCGGCCGCGACGACTACGACACCGACCCGGACGGCTGGACCCTGCGCACCACCGACGGCAGCCGGGCCGCCCACATCGAGCACACCGTCGCCGTCACCGAGGACGGCCCGCGGATCCTCACCCTCCCCTAGGGTGACGGACGTTACGCCGCCCCGTCCGTCCCGCCGGAGTAGCGTGCGGGGCATGACCGATCAGGACTTCACCACGCGGGTCACCGTACGCGGGTACGAGACCGACACCCAGGGCCACCTGAACCAGGCCGTCTACCTGCAGTACGCCGAACACGCGCGCTGGGAGTACCTCCAGGCGGCCGGGATCCGCCAGGCCGAGCTGGTCGCCAAGGGCGTGGGGCCGGTCGTGCTGGAGACCACGGTGAAGTACCTGCGGGAGCTGCGCGCCGGTGACACGGTGGAGATCAGCTGCGCGTTCGCCTGGCGGGAGGGCAAGACCTTCCGGGTGGTGCAGCGGCTGACCCGGGAGGACGGCGTGCTGGCCGCGGAGATCACCGGGGTGGGCGGCATCCTCGACCTGGCGGCGCGCCGGTTGGTCGACGACCCGCGCGAGCCGCTGCGCGCGCTGGCCTCGGACCCGGGGTTGCTCGGCCTCTGACCGTCCGTCCGCCCCCCCGGGTCAGGCGTGGCGGTGCCGCCCGGCGGTGGCCGCCGCTGTCCGGGGGTGGTCGGCGGCGGCGATCAGGGCGGCCAGCCCGGTGGTGACCGGGACGGCGGCGACCAGCCCGATGCTGCCGACCAGGGTGCGGGCGATCTCCTCGGCGACCAGTTCGCTGGTGGCCACCGAGACCACCGTCCGGTGCGCGATGGAGAACAGCAGGAGCAGCGGCAGCGCGGCGCCCGCGTAGGCGAGCACCAGGGTGTTGACGGTCGAGGCGATGTGGTCGCGGCCGATCCGCATGCCGGTCCGGTACAGCCGGCCGGCGCCCATCGTCGGGTCGGCCTCGTGCAGTTCCCAGATCGCCGAGGTCTGGGTGACCGTCACGTCGAACAGCACGCCGAGCGAGCCGATCACGAACCCGGCCAGCAGCAGGCCGCGGATCTCGATGCCGGGGTAGAGGTCGTGGACCAGCCCGGTCTCCTCCGAGGTGTTGCCGGTCAGGTGCGCCCAGGAGGCGAAGACCAGGCTGAGCACCCCGATCAGCACCAGGGACACCAGCGTTCCGAGCACCGCCACCGAGGTGCGGGCGGACAGCCCGTGGCACAGGTAGAGGGCGATCAGCATGATCGCGCTGGCGCCGACGATCGCCACCAGCAGCGGGTCGGAGCCGTGCAGGATGGCGGGCAGGATGAACAGCGACAGCACGGCGAAGCTGATCGCCAGCGCGATCAGCGCGGCGACCCCGCGCCAGCGCCCGATCACCACCACGACGACGGCGAACAGCCCGGCGAGCACGCCCATCGGCAGGTTCCGGTCCACGTCGACGACGCTGTACTGGAGGTCCGCCGGCGCGTCCGGCGCGTACGCCAGCACGACCTGCTCGCCGACGTCGTAGCGCCGGGGCTCGGACGGGTGGACGACCACGGTGAAGGTGCGGCCCCGGTCCGGGCCGTCGGTGACCTCGACGGTGTCCTGCTGGCAGGTGCCCTGGTCGGCGGGGTTGAGGTCGGCGCAGGGCAGCTCCCGGAGCTGGGTGACCCGGCCGTGCCGGATCTGCTGGTCGAAGCCGACCCCGGTGTGCTGGTGGGCGGGGACCCCGCCCGGCCAGAGCACCGCAAGGCCGACCGCGACGGCCACCGCGAACGGCACCAGCACGGCCGCGATCACCTTGCGCAGGTGGGCGGAGACCGGCGCGGCGGGCCCGTGGGCGTGGCTGTGGCCGGGTCCGGACGAGTGCCCGTGCTCATGCCCGCCTCCGTCCTCCGGTGTCCCCGTGTCCATCTCACGCCTCCTCAGCTCTTCGGCACAGCAAGCGAAATCATCGACGTCCGGTGCTCCGCCGTCCCGCAGGCGGCGAACCATGGGCGCGCCGCCGTCCGGGGGATTACCCCACCGCCGACGGACCGGCTGGCAGCATGGGCCCAAGTCCACTGCCGCAGCAGACTCTTGGGCATGCCGAAGAACACGAAGAACACGAAGAACGTGAAGCACGCCTCGAAGCTCACCGCCACCGCCCTCGCCACCCTGGCCGTCACCGCGCTCACCGCCCTGCCCGCCGCAGCCGCCCCCGAGCGCGACGGCGCCGGCGGCCTCAACTGGTCCACCTGCCAGGGCCAGAGCGACGCCCGCCGGCAATGCGCCACCGTCACCGTCCCCCTGGACTACAACGACCCGGACGGCCGACAGATCACGCTCGCCGTCTCCCGGATCGCCACCGCCAAGCCCGGCCTGCGCCGCGGCGTGCTGCTGACCGTCCCCGGCGGGCCGGGCGGTTCCGGACTGAGCCTGCCCGCGAGCGCCGCGCAGCGCCTCCCGCAGTCCGTCCTGGACCGCTACGACCTGGTCGGCTTCGACCCGCGCGGCGTCGGCGCCTCCACCCCGGTCAGCTGCGGCCTGGACCACTCCGACCTGGCGATGGTCAACCTGCGCCCCTGGCCGGCCGCCGACGGCTCGATCGACGCCAACCTGGCCACCGCCCGCCGGGTCGCCGAGACCTGTGCGCGCAACGGGGGCCCGGTGCTGCGCAGCATCTCCACCGCCAACGAGGCCCGCGACATCGACCGGATCCGCCGCGCCCTCGGCGAGCGCAAGCTCTCCGCCTGGGGCACCTCGTACGGCACCTACGCGGGCGCCGTCTACGCCACGATGTTCCCCGGGCACACCGACCGGATCGTGCTGGACAGCAACGACGACCCGGACCCGTCGCGGGTCGGCCGCGGCTGGCTGGCCGCCTTCGGCCAGGGCGCCGAGGACCGGTTCCCCGACTTCGCCCGGTGGGCCTCGGCGCCGGACAACCCGGACCGGGTCGCGGACACCCCCGAGGAGGTGCGCCCGCTCTTCCTCGACCTGGCCGCCCGGCTCGACCGGGCCCCGCTGCCCTGGCCGGGCGCCAACCCGGCCGAGCTGAACGGCAACGTGCTGCGCGAGACCATGCTGGAAAGCCTGTACGCGGACGCCAAGTTCCCCGACCTGGCCCGGCAGATGCTGGCGGGCCTCGGCCGCCGCCCGCTGCCCGCGCCGGTCGTGCCGCCCGACCAGGTGGTGCAGAACACCATCGCGGTCTCCGTCGGCACCCTCTGCAACGACGTCAGCTGGCCCGCCGACCCGGCCGCCTACGCCAAGGAGGCGGCCGCCGACCGGGCCGCCCGCCCGCTCACCGCGGGCATGCCGGTGAACGTGATGCCCTGCGCCTTCTGGCCGTTCGCGCCGGCCGAGCCGCCGGTGCGGGTGACCGGCCGGGGCCCGGCGAACGTCCTGCTGGCGCAGAACCTGCGGGACCCGGCCACCCCGTACGGGGGCGCGCTCAAGCTCCGGGCCGCCTTCGGCGACCGGGCCCGGATGGTGACGGTCGACTCCGGCGGCCACGACGTCTACCTGGCGAACGGGAACGCCTGCGGCGACGCCGCGGTGACGGACTTCCTGGTGACGGGCCGCCGCCCGGCCGAGGACGTGTCCTGCCCGGCGGCCGGCTGACGCCGGACCGGGGCAGGGGGGCAACGGGCCGGGGCAGGGCAAGGGGGCAACGGGCCGTGAACGAACGGCCCTTGTCCCTGCGTGTACCCACGTTCGACGCTCACACATGAGTCGAACCTGTCGCGATTTTGTGACAATAGTTCGCCAACAGGCCCCCCACGGTGGGGATTCACGGCCGTAATGTTCGAACTATGTCAAAGAAGAGCCGCATACCTGCCCCGGACCCGGGCGACACCTGGGTCCCGCGCCCGAGGCGCCGTGTGACCCCGCTCGGATTCCTGCGCCATGCGGCCACCTTCCTCGGCTCCAGCGTGCTGGGCGGCGTCCTGCTGGCGGGCCTGATCCTCCCGGGGGCGGGCGCGGTCGGACTGGGCGCCAAGAGCGGCGCCGAGGGCTTCGAGAGCATCCCCGACGACTTCAAGACCCCGCCGCTCACCCAGGCGACCCAGATCTTCGACGCCAAGGGCGGCCTGATCGCCAAGGTCTACGAGCGCGACCGCACGGTGCTGACCGCCGAGCAGATGTCGCCGCTGATCCGCAAGGCCCAGGTGGACATCGAGGACGCGCGCTTCTACGAGCACGGCGCCGTCGACCTCAAGGGCGTGCTGCGGGCGATCACCAAGAACGCGGAGAGCGGCTCCGCCGTCCAGGGCGCCTCCACCCTGACCCAGCAGTACGTGAAGAACGTCAACGTCGAGATGGCCGGGGACGATCCGGTGGCGGTGCGCGAGGCGCAGCGCAAGACCCTCGGCCGCAAGATCCAGGAACTGCGCTACGCCATCAAGCTGGAGGAGGACCTGAGCAAGGAGCAGATCCTCACCAACTACCTGAACATCACCTTCTACGGCCACCAGGCGTACGGCATCCAGGCCGCCTCCCAGCGCTACTTCAGCAAGGACGCCAAGGACCTCACCCTCCCCGAGGCGGCGATGCTCGCCGGGCTGGTGCAGAACCCGTCCCAGTACGACCCGAAGCTGCACCCGGTGGCCGCCCAGAAGCGCCGGGACACCGTCATCGACAAGATGGTGGAGAACAAGCACATCACCGCGCAGCAGGCGGCCGAGGCCAAGGCCGCCCCGCTCGGCCTCAACTACAAGGACCCGCAGAACGGTTGCATCACCGCCCAGGCCGGCACGGGCTTCTTCTGCGACTACGTGCGCCACGTGGTCAAGCAGGACCCGACCTTCGGCAAGAGCGCCGCCGAGCGCAAGAAGCTGTGGGACACCGGCGGGTTGAACATCTACACCACCCTCGACCCGGAGAAGCAGGCCGCCGCCCAGAACGCCGTCTCCACCAAGGTGTACGTCACCGACCCGGTCTCGGCGGCGATGACGATGGTCGAGCCCGGCACCGGCAAGATCCTGGCGATGGCCCAGACCCGCCCGTACGGCCTGGCGAAGGAGAAGAACCAGACCGTCGTCAACTTCAACGTGGACGCGGCGATGGGCGGGGGCATCGGCTTCCAGCCCGGCTCCAACTTCAAGCCGATCGTGGCCGCCGCCGCCCTGGAGGCGGGCCTGTCGCCCACCCAGCAGTACGACGCGCCGAACCGGATGGACTGGCCGACGATGAAGACCTGCGACGGCACCTGGAAGAACCTCAGCAAGGGCAGGAAGGAGGGGACGATCCCCAACGAGAGCCCGAGCGAGAAGGGGCCGTACCAGCTCAAGCAGGCCATGGCGCTCTCGGTCAACACCTACTTCGTGCAGATGGAGCAGGAGATCGGGCTCTGCGCCGTCAAGCAGATGGCCAACAAGCTGGGGGTGACCGGAAAGGCGAGCGGCGACCCGCTGCAGGAGGTGCCCGCCCTCGGCCTGGGCACCCAGGAGGTCAGCCCGCTGACCATGGCCAACGTCTACGCGACCTTCGCCGCCCGGGGCGACTACTGCGCGCCGCTGGCGATCAACCGGATCACCACGGTGGACGGCAAGGACGTCCCGGTGACCCCGGCCCACTGCGACCAGGTGATGTCCACGGACACCGCCGACGTGATCAACAGCGTGCTGCTCGGGGTGACCGAGAAGGGCGGCACCGCGCGGGACCTCCGGCTGGACGACGACCGCCAGATCGCGGGCAAGACCGGCACCACGGACGAGAAGAAGTCGGCCTGGTTCACCGGCTACACCGGCAACCTGGCCGGCTCGGTCTGGCTGGGCAGCCCGGGCGTCAAGGTGCCGATGCGCAACATCCGGATCGGCGGCGAGTTCCAGTCCGAGGTGTTCGGGGCGACCGGCCCGGGGCCGATCTGGCAGAAGGCCATGAGCGACGCCGTGCGGACCATGCCGGAGAAGGAGTTCAGCACCGTCTACATCCCGGACCCGGTCCGGCAGACCCCCGGGTGCGGCACCCCCACCGGCTCGCCGTCCTCGGCGACCTGCACCGGGGCGCCCAGCCCGGGCTCGACCGGCCACCCGCGCGGCAACTCCCCTTCCTCGGGCGGCAGTTCGACCGGCCGCTCGGCCCCCACCAGCCCGCCGGGCGCCACGGACCCGTCGGACCCCTCGGACCAGTGACGGCATGACGTCCTGACGTCCTGCTGCTGTGACACCCACGGACTGACGACCGCGGCCCCGCATGAGTACCCGTACTCATGCGGGGCCGCGCCCGCTCGGCGGACGATGGTCGCCATGCCGCACAGCTTCCTCGGCGTCCCCGCCGTTTTCTGGCCCTCCACCGGCTACCTGGCCGGCTACCTGGTGATCGCCGTCGCCGCCGCCCGCGAACTGCGCACGGGGGTGAGCGCGGCCAACGCCGTCCGGCAGTGGACGGCGGTGGTGTGGACGATGCCGGGCTTCCTGCTCGCGATGGCCGTCAACCCGTTCCCGGACGGCACGTCGGCCCGCTTCCTGTCCGCCACCGCGCTCGGTGCGGCGGGCAACGCCGCCCTGCTGGCGCTCGCCGCCCACGCCCTCGGCCTGCCGTGAGAGTCGTGGCGCGGCCTACCGCGCCTCGAGCGGCTCGCCGGTGTCCTGGTCGAGGTTGAACACCCGCCGGTAGGAGTCGGTGACCACGGTGATCTGGGTCCGCCCCGTCCAACTCGCCTCCACCAGCCGGGCGTCCTCCGGGGCGCCGCCGACGTCCGCGAGCAGCCAGCGCCGGGCCGACCAGCCCTCGCCGCTCTCCAGCAGCACCTGCCAGTGCTCACCGGCCTGCGGCCCGGAGTCGTACGAGCGGTGCACCACCACCAGGGAGCTCTCCGCCCCGGCCGGGGCCACCTCCCGGCTGCGGGTCTCGGCCGCCGACACCTTGTGCGCAGCCAGCACGCCGAGCACGAACACCACCCCGGCGGTCACCGTCACCGCCCGGGTGGCGGCCCGGACGGCGGTGCGGCGGTCGCTCAGCCAGGCGGCCGCGATCAGCGCGCCCAGCGCGCCGCCGAGCAGCAGCTCCGGCTGGTTCAGCAGGTCGGCGACCAGCATCAGGCCGCCCGAGCGGCTCTCCCACTGCCCCTCGGTGTACAGCAGGACGGCGGCCGCCCCGCCGGCCAGCAGCAGCCGGACCAGGAGGCGCCGGCTCCGCGGCGTCCGGTTGCTCCGGCGCCCGTCGGTCCACTCGTCCATCGTCCCCCCGGTCATCCGCTCACAGCCCCGCGAGGAGTTCCCGGCCCTCCGGCCAGTCACCCAGCCCGGAGTCCGCGTTGAGGTGCCCGTACGCGCCCGGCTCGACGTACCGGGCGCCCCAGGCCCGGGCGAACTCGCGGGCCCGCGCGGGGGTCACCCACGGGTCGTCGGTGGAGGAGACCACCACGGCCGGGAACGGGAAGCGCTCCAGCGCCACCGGCCGGAAGCCCAGCAGCTCCGGCACCTCGGCGGTGTCCACGTCCGCAGGCGCGACCAGCAGCGCGCCCCGGACGGCGGCGGTCCGCTCGGCGGACGCACCGGCCGCCCAGTGGGCCGCCGTGACGCAGCCCAGGCTGTGCGCGACCAGCACCACCGGCCCCTCGGCGGAGGCCGCGGCCACTGCCGCGTCCACCCGGGCCACCCAGTCCGGCCGCTCCGGGCGGTCCCAGTCCGCCTGCTCGACCCGGCGGAAGGCGTCCGGCTCGGCGGCCTCCCAGCGGCTCTGCCAGTGCGCGGGGCCCGAGTCCTGGTACCCGGGGAGGACGAGGTAGGTCGTACGGTCGGACATGGGCTCCTCCGGGGCGGTTCGGGCCGCGGCCGCTGGACGGCCGGTGCACGGGCAGCACGAGAGTCTAGGCCGCGCGCCGGACGGCCCCGCAGCCGGGCGCCGCACCCGCCGCCGTACCCGCTCCCACCCCCGGCGCGCACGGCTCGCGACCGGCGCGCGAGCCGGATGGTGCGCCGCCGTACGCCCGGTGCGCCCTGTTGCCAACGCAGCGCCCGGTACGGGAGGTTGGACCGGGCCCGGGCACGGCGGCCACCGCGCCCGGACCCGCGCCAGGTCTGCCGTTCGATCACGTGGAGGGATGTCGGGGATGACATCGAAGATCCTGCTCGTCACCGGGGACGCCGCCGAGTCGCTGGAGGTGTTCTACCCGTACCAGCGGCTGCGCGAGGAGGGCTACCAGGTCGACATCGCCGCCCCCACCAAGAAGCGCCTGCAGTTCGTGGTGCACGACTTCGTCGACGGCTACGACACCTACACCGAGAAGCCCGGGTACACCTGGCCCGCCGACATCGCCCTGGCCGACGTCGACCCGGCCGACTACGTCGCCCTGGTCATCCCCGGCGGCCGCGCCCCCGAGTACCTGCGCAACGACCCGGACGTGCAGCGGATCGCCCGGCACTTCTTCGCCGGGGACAAGCCCGTCGCGCAGATCTGCCACGGACCGCTGATCACCGCCGCCGCCGGGGTGCTCGACGGCCGCCGCACCTCCGCCTACCCCGCGCTGGCGCCGGACATCAAGGCGGCGGGCGCCGAGTTCGTGGACGCCGAGGCGGTGGTGGACGGCGTGGTCGTCTCGGCCCGGGCCTGGCCCGACCACCCGGCCTGGCTGCGCGCCTTCATCGAGGTCCTGCGCACCAAGGCCCCGGTGGCCTGAACCACCGCCGCCCCCGGACCGCAGTCGGACCCCGAGACCTCTCGGGGTCCGGCCCCGGAGCCCGGTCGGGGTCACGCCCTCCCCGCGGCTGACGACCTCGCCCGCCTCGCGCCCTGACCGTCCCCCTACGCTGACCGGCGACAGTGCAGCCGATCACCACCAGGAGGACCAGTCATGGCAGAACCGCTGATCGCCACCGTCGGGGGCAAGGTGCCCGCCGTCGACCCGGGGGCCTTCCTCGCCCCGAACGCCGTCGTGGTCGGGGACGTCACGGTCGCCGCCGGGGCGAGCGTCTGGTACGGGGCGGTGCTGCGCGGCGACGCCGAGTCGATCGCCGTCGGCGCGGGCAGCAACATCCAGGACAACTGCACCCTGCACGCCGACCCCGGCTTCCCGCTGGTGGTCGGCGAGCGGGTCTCGGTCGGCCACAACGCGGTGCTGCACGGCTGCACCGTGGCGGACGACGTCCTGGTCGGGATGAACGCCACCGTCCTCAACGGCGCTCGGATCGGCTCCGGTTCGCTGGTCGCGGCGGGCGCGGTGGTGACCCAGGGCATGGACGTCCCGCCCGGCTCGCTGGTCGCGGGCGTCCCGGCCAAGGTGCGCCGGGAGCTGACGGAGGAGGAGCGGGCCGGCATCAAGGCCAACGGCGAGGGCTACCTGCTCCTCGCCGAGGCGCACCGGCAGATCTAGCGCAGGGCAGGTACCGCAGGGCGGGCACTACAGCCGGTCGTAGACGGCGGACAGCCGGCGCAGCACCTCGGCGGCCCGGTCCAGGGCCTCCTCGTCGTAGTCGTCGAGGTCGGCGTGCAGGGCCTCGGCGAGGGCCGCCTGGCGCTGCTCGTGCCGGGCGCGGCCGTCCTCGGTGAGGGTGACCAGGACGGACCGCTTGTCCTCGGGCGGGCGGGTGCGGGTGACGTAGCCCGCGGTGACCAGGCCGTTCACCAGCTGGGTGGTGGCGGCGCCGGTGGTCTCGGTGCCGGCGGCGAGCTGGGTGATGGTGAGCGGTCCCTGGTCGGCCAGGGTGCGCAGGGCCCGGGCGTGGGTGAGGGAGAGGGCGCCCGGGGTGCGGGTGGCGCGTCCGCGCAGCCGGGAGTCCGCGGCGCTGAGCCGGTAGGCGGCGCGGGCCAGGCGGTCGAGGGCCTGGGCCCGCCCGGGGGCGGGCGGCTGTTCGGTCATGGCGGGGCTCCTCCTCGGCGGTTGACAACAGCCTAGCCTCAGTACTTAATAGATAAGTACTTAGCCACTAAGTACTTATCTATCTCGCTCCAGGAGGAGCAGGAGGAGACCGTCATGACCATCCGTTCGACCGGCCAGAACTGGGCCCTGGACATCGCCCTCGCCCAGGGCGGCTTCGACGCGCTGCACCCCGAGGCCGTCGGGACCATGGAGCAGCTCGGCCACGACCACACCGACTTCGCCAAGGTCTTCGCCCTGGTCAGGAGCGGTGCCATGCTGCCCAAGGCGTGGGCGACGGTGGCCGGCCAGGCCGAGGAGCGCGCCGCCCACCACGAGCGCGCGGGCTTCGCCCGCACCGCCGCCGACCTCTACCTGCGGGCCGCCGTGATGTGGGGCCGGGCCCAGTACTCGATCTTCGACGCCGCCGACCCGCGCAAGGCGGCCCTGCGCGCCCACGCCGACCACTGCGTGGAGCGCCTGGGCGCACTGCGCGACGGCCGGGTCCGGCGGGTGGTGCTGGACTTCGAGGGCTCGAAGATCTACGCCCTGCTGCACCTGCCCGAAGGGCCGGTGGAGAACGCGCCCGCCGTCATCCTCGGCCCCGGGATGGACATGATCAAGGAGGACTACATCTGGGCGGCCGAGCGCTACTACACCTCCCGCGGCATGGTCGCGCTGTCCATCGAGGGCCCCGGCCAGGGCGAGAGCCGGGCCGGCGGACTGACCGTCGACCTCGGCAACTACGAGCGGGCGATCGGCCGCTACCTCGACCACCTGGCCGCGCTCCCGGAGGTCGACGCCGACCGGATCGGCATGTTCGGCATCTCGATGAGCGGCTACTGGGGCTCCCGGGCCGCCGCCACCGACCGCCGGCTGGCCGCCCTGGCCGCCTTCGAGGCCGTCACCGGCGACTTCGCGACGATCTTCGAGCGCGCCCAGCCGACCTTCAAGAACAACTACATGTTCATGGCCGGGTACACCGACGAGGAGGCCTTCGACCGCGACCTGGCCCAGCGCATGCCGCTCGGCGACCTGGTGGCCGACATCACCTGCCCGGTGCTGTACGGGATCGGCGAGTTCGACGAGCTCACCGACCTCGGCCAGGCCCTGGCGAGCTTCGAGCGCATCCGGGCCCCGAAGGAGCTGCGGGTCTACGAGGACGAGTTCCACCCGCTCGGCGGGGTGGCCGCCGAGGCCTTCCGCTTCGCCGCGGAGTGGCTGGAGCGCGCCCTGGCCGGCGAGTTCGCCGACCCGGGCCGCGACGTGCGCCACTACGTCCACCGTGACGGGCGCACCACCGACGGCACCGCCGACCCGACCTGGTGGCTCGGCGCCGCCCCGGCGGCACTCACCGCGCTGCGCCGGGGCTAGAGCCTCTGGGACGCCGCTGACGGGCTCGCGCCCGCCGGCTCCGCAGCCGACAGGCCCACGCCCGTCTGCTCCGCCGCCTGCTCCACCGGCACCGGGGCGGGCGGGCGCCGGTCGGCCGCCCAGGCCAGCACCGCGACGGCGGCGCCGGCCGCGGCCAGGCCGGCGCCCACCAGGGTCGGCGAGGTCCAGCCCAGCCCGGCGGCCAGGGCCAGCCCGCCGAAGTAGGCCCCCTGGGCGTTGGCCAGGTTGAAGGCGCCCTGCACGGTCGCCGAGGCCAGGGTCGGCGCGCTGCGCGCCTTCTGCAGCACCAGGGTCTGCACCGCCGGGACGATCGCGAAGCCGAACAGCCCGATCAGCACCACCGTGACGGCCGCCGACCAGCGGGCGTGCGCGGTCACCGCGAACAGCGCGAGCGTCGCCGAGAGCAGCAGGAAGGAGACGCAGACGGTCGGGCGCAGCGCCCGGTCCGCGGCGAACCCGCCGATCACGTTGCCGATCGTCATCCCGACCCCGAACAGCGCCAGCACCCCGGTCACCGAGCCGGTCGCGTACCCGGAGACCTCGGTGAGCAGCGGTGCGATGTAGCTGTAGCAGGCGAACATCCCGCCGCAGCCGACCACCACGGTGGCCAGGGCCAGCCACAGCTGCCCGCTGCGGAAGGCCCGCAGCTCGTGCCGGAGCCCGGACTGGCCGGGGGAGGGGAGGGCCGGCACCAGCCGGGCGATGGCGAGCGTCCCGGCGGCGGCGATCAGCACCACCACCAGCATGGTCGCCCGCCACCCGAGGTGCTGGCCGAGCAGGGTCGCGGCCGGGACGCCGACGATGTTGGCCACGGTCAGGCCGGAGAACATCACCGCGACCGCCCGGGCCCGCCGGTCCGGCGCCACCAGCTCGGCGGCGGCCACCGCCCCCGCGCCGAAGAAGGCGCCGTGCGGCAGCCCGGTGATCAGCCGCGCCGCGGCCAGCGTCCAGAAGTCGGGGGCCAGCGCGCACAGCAGGTTGCCGGTCGCGAACAGCCCGGCCAGCGCCACCAGCACCGCCTTGCGGGGCTTCCCGGCGGCCAGTGCGGTGAGCAGCGGCGCGCCGACCACCACCCCCAGCGCGTACGCGGAGATCAGCCAGCCCGCCTGCGGGATGGAGACGTGCAGACTGTCGGCGACCTGGGGGAGCAGCCCCATGGCGGCGAATTCGGTGGTCCCGATGGCGAAAGCGGTGACGGCCAGCGCGAACAGCGCGAGAGGCAAGGAGTGACTCCGGGGTGATGCCCGCAACCGGCAGGGGCGCGCGACGGGTGATTCGTTCGTCCGAAATCCTAATCCGGCCGGATGGCGCCCCCGTAAGGCCCGTGTGACGAAACGGGGCCGTGGGGCGGAATGGGTGCCCTGGGGTGGAAGGGGGTTCGCCTCGGCGGCCCGGGCGCGCGAGACTGGTGGCATGTGCCGCAACATCAAGACGCTGCGCCCGCCCGTGACGCCCGACGCCGGTGAGGAGGACTTCCACGCCGCCGCGCTGCAGTACGTCCGCAAGGTGTCCGGCTTCCGCGCGCCGGCGGCCCACAACCGCGAGGCCTTCGACCGGGCCGTGGACGCGGTCGCCGAGGCCACCGCCCAGCTGCTCGACGAGCTGGAGGTGCGCGGCTCGCACGCCCGGGCCGCCGAGGCCACTGCCTGAGACGCCCGGGACCACCGCTTGAGACGCCCGGAGCCACCGCCCGAGACGCAGGGAGCAGGATCCGCTGATGAACCCCGCCAACCGTTACGCCCTCACCTTCCCCGGCACGCCCGGCACCCAGGCCCCGCAGGACGTGGTCGTGGTCACCCGGACCAGCGCCAAGGGCCCGGGCGGGCACCCCGTCTACGAGGACGCCAGCGGGATCGTCCGGGCCGAGATCAGCGACGCCGGCGAGGTCCGGATGCTCGCCAGCGGCGGTCACCAGTCCCCGCACCTGCCGGTGCACGCCCACCCGCTGCCCTGAGCCCCGGAATCCGCCCGAAGCGCCGGTCGCGGCCGCGTCCGTGCGGCACAATCGGCTCATGACCACAGCGAGTTGGCAGGGCACCGTCGTCGCCGAGAGCGCGGACACCGTCGTCGTCGAGGGCAACCACTACTTTCCGGTGGAGTCGGTGCGGGCCGAGTTCCTGCGGCCCTCCGACACCACCACGGTGTGCGGCTGGAAGGGCACGGCCAACTACTACACCGTGGAGGTGTCCGGGCAGGCCAACCCGGACGCCGCCTGGTACTACGCCGACCCGAAGCCGGAGGCGGAGCACGTCCGGGACCGGGTGGCCTTCTGGCGTGGTGTGGAGATCACCGAGTAGCGCTGAACAGCCCACGCCGAGCAGCGCCGTACGGCCCCCGCCCGTCCGCCGGGCGGGGGCCGTGCAGGCGGTCAGGGGCAGTCCCGGGGCCCGGCGCGGTCAGCCGCCGAGGGCCGCGGGCGGGGCGACCGCCCCGTGCCCCGCTTTGACGCCGTTCACCATCGCCTGGTGGACGGCCCGCGCGGTGGCCTCGTCCGCGGCGGCCACCGGACTGCCGGACACCGTGTACCAGTCCAGCGCGCCGGTGTACTGGACGGTCAGCCGCGCCTCGCCGTCCACCCACGTGGTGTGCACGGTGAGGTCGCCGGAGATCGGCCCGACCTCGGTGGTGGTGACCCCGCCGGGGCCGCTGATGATCGACTGGGTGGTCCAGGTCGCCCACGCGGTGCGCGGGTCCGCGGGCGGCCGGGTCTGCCGGTCGGTTTGATCGTGTTCGGTCATGCGCCTATCCTCCCCCGCCGGTGAGCCGCCGCCCGGGCAGCGACACCTGCGGTCGCAAGGACCGCCCGGTTTCCGCCGGGCGGTCGGATCGGATCGGTGTGGCGGACGGGTCAGCCGCTCGCGCCGGGTTCGTCCAGGATGGGGTCGCCCTCCGCCTGGGAGGTGTCCTGTGCGTGCAGGTTCTGCATCGAGGTGACGCCCTCCTCCGGATCGGCGGCGCGGACGTCCTCCTCACGGTCGGTGCTCACTCCGGAGCGTTCGCTCATGTCGGTCATCGCGGGCTCCGTATCCTCGGCCGGCCCCGGAGCGCCCGGACGCGGGCGCGGTCGGGCCGGGTCTGTCCCTCACCCCTCCAGCCTGCCCCCGCCCCGGCGCCGGGGCCAGCCGGGTGACCCGCGCGCCCGGTGACCGGGGCCCGCCCCGGTCACCGGACCGCCAGGTCACCCGAGGCCGCCCGGCCGCCGGATCACCAGGTCACGGGCAGCGACCGCATCCCGTAGATGAACGACTCGGTACGGAACTCGCGCTCGCCCGTCAGCCGCAGCCCCGGCAGCCGCCGGAACAGGGTCTCCAAGGCGATCTGGAGCTCGGCGCGGGCCAGCGGCTGGCCCAGGCACTGGTGCACGCCGAAGCCGAAGGCCACGTGCCGCCGGGCGTCCCGCGCCAGGTCCAGCTCGTCCGGCGGCCGGTGGTCGGCGCCGCCGAACACCTCCTCGTCCCGGTTGGCGGTGGACAGCATCGCGATCACGCCCTCCCCGGCCCTGACCGTCACCCCGCCCAGCTCCACGTCCTCCAGCGCCACCCGGGGCAGCCCGGTGTGCACGATGGTCAGCAGGCGCAGCAGCTCCTCCACCGCGCCGGGCAGCGCGGCCGGGTCGGCCAGCCTGGCGATCTGCTCCGGCTGCTCCAGCAGCAGGGCGGTGGACAGCGAGATCATGTTCGCGGTCGTCTCGTGCCCGGCGATCAGCAGCAGCACGCCCGTGCTGGCCACGTCGTCCGGGCTCAGGTCGTCCCGCACCGCGAGCCGGCTCAGGACGTCGTCCTCCGGTTGTGCGCGCTTGCGGGCCGTCAGGTCGCGCAGGTAGTCCAGAACCTCCTCCTGGGCCTCCCGGAGCTGCTCCACGGTGCTCTCCCGGCTGAGCAGCGTGCGGCTCAGGCCCTGGAAGCGGTCGCGGTCCTCGTACGGCACGCCGAGCAGCTCGCAGATCACCAGCGAGGGCACCGGCAGCGCGAAGTCGGTGACCAGGTCGGCCGTGGTCCGGCCTGCGGTCATCCGGTCCAGTGCCGCATCCACGATCCGCTGGATCTCCGGGCGCAGCGCCTCCACCCGCTTGACCAGGAAGTCCCCGGTGACCATGCGGCGCTGGCGGGCGTGCTCGGGGTCGTCGAGGCGCAGGAAGGTCGGGTTGTCGGTGACCAGCCGCTCGCGGGCGCCGGCGACCAGCAGCGGGAAGGCCGGGTGGCGCACGTCGGCGCTGAACCGGCGGTCGGACAGCACGGTGCGGACCTCGGCGTAGCCGGTGGCCAGCCAGCAGGGGTCGCCGTCGGGCAGTTCGGCCCTGGTCATCGGCGCGGTGGCGGCGGCCTCGGTGTACGCGGGCGGGGGGCCGAACGGGCAGCCGCCGGAGTGCGGGGCCGGCAGCAGCGGGACGACGGGGGCGGTGGGTATGGCGGTCAAGGCGGGGGTCTCCTCGTGTCGCGGGTGTCCTCGTGGGGTGCAGGGAGTCGGGGACGTGGCCGCGCGGCGTGCGAGGCCGGCGGCGGGGGCCGTCAGGCCCCGGGCTGTGCGGGCCCGTCCTCGGTGACGGTGATCGCCCGGCCCGGGCAGAGCTCGGCGGCGAGTCTGACGTCGTCGAACTGCTCGGGCAGAACAGTGGTCTGACGGAGTCTCACCAGACTGTCCCGGTCGTCCTGGTCGAAGACCGCGGGGGCGTTCATCACGCACATCCCGGAGCTGCAGCAACGGTCCCGGTCGACGCTCACCTGCATGTCGGGCACCTCTCGCCAGGGCGCCGCCGGCTGCCCGGCGGCCGCCTCTCGTTGTCACGGTCAACCTAGCCGCCGCTGGTCCGCCTACGGAGGGGTACGGCGGACGGATCGTCGAGAATGGCTGATTCGGCTCCTGCGTGAACGCCCTTGCCACGCAACGCGTTTCAACCGGCGGCAGGCTGCCGGACGGGCGGTGCGGACGGCCTCACAAGCCCTCGGCGGCGGCCAACTCCCGTACGGAGGCGACGGTGTCGGCCTCGGCGGCGCTCTTGTCCGGCCGGTAGCGCACCACCCGGGCGAACCGCAGTGCCAGCCCGGCGGGGTAGCGGGGGCTGCGCTGGAGGCCGTCGAAGGCGATCTCGACGACCAGTTCCGGCCGCACCCGCACCGTCCGGGCGTCCCGGTCGACCTCCCGGGCGAGCAACTCGGCGGTCTGCCAGGCGAGTGTCGCGTCGGTCAGCCCCTTGAAGGTCTTGCCGAGCATCACCCACGGGCCGAGCCCCGGCTCGCCCGCCGCCCGGGCCCCCAGGTGCAGATTGCTCAGGAACCCCTGCCGTCGGCCGCTGCCCCACTCCGCGGCCAGCACCACCAGGTCCAGGGTGTGCCGGGGCTTCACCTTGATCCACCCCGCCCCGCGCCGCCCGGCCGCGTACCCGGCCGCCGGATCCTTCACCAGGACGCCCTCGTGGCCGAGCGCCAGGGCACCGCGGAAGAACGCCAGCGCCTCCGCCCGGTCCCCGGTCTCGATCCGGCCCACCCGCAGACCCTCCGGCGCCACCTCGGCCAGCGCCGCCCAGCGATCCCGGCCCGGCCGGTCCACCAGGTCCTCGCCGTCCCGGTGCAACAGGTCGAAGAAGCGGACGCTGAGCGGGACTTCGGCCCGCAGCCGGTCCGGATCCCGCCGGGTGGCGGTGCGCGCCGCGGTCTCCTGGAACGGGCGCGGCCGCCCGTCCGCACCCAGCGCGATCGCCTCCCCGTCCAGCACCGCCGACCGCAGCGGCAGCGCCAGCGCCGCCTCCACCACCTCGGGGACCCGCGCCGCGATGTCCTCCAGACCGCGGGTGAACACCGCGACCTCCCCGCCGTCCCGGTGCACCTGCACCCGGATCCCGTCCAGCTTCCACTCCACCGCCGCCGCACCGGTGCGCTCCAGCGCCGAAGCCACGTCCGGCGCCGACGCCGCCAGCATCGGCCGCACCGCCCGGCCCACCTCCAGACGGAACGCCGCCAGGGCCCCGGCCCCACCGCCCAGCGCCGCCTCCGCCACCGCCCGGGCCGACCCCCGGAACATCAACGCCCGCCGCACCGCCGCCACCGGCACCCCGGCCGCCTGTGCCACCGCGTCCCCGACCAGCGCGTCCAGCGCCCCCTGCCGCAGATCCCCGACCAGCACCGCCCGCAGGAACCCCTGCTCCACCTCCGTCGCCCGCCCGAACAACCCCGCCAGCAACCGCCGCCGCTCGGCCTGCGCCCCCGCCCCGTGCACCCCGGCGATCCGCTCCAGCTCCCGCTCCACCTCCCGCACCCCCAGCGAGGCCTCCGCGGCCGGCGCCGGCAGGTCCCGCAGGGCCGCCCACCCCACCCCGGTCCGCAACCGCTGCGCCTCACCCGACAGCAGCACCACCGCCGCCGCCCCCTCCTCGGCCCCCAGATCCCGCAGACACCCCGCCAACAACCCCACCTTCGCCCGCCGCCCGGGTTCCGCCGCCACCTCCCGCGACACCTCCGCCAGCCGCCACAACCCCATCCGCCGCCACCTCCACCCACCCAGCATCCGCGCGGCCCCCCGGCCCCGCACCCGGAGCCGCCGGGCACGTAGCCTTTCCCGTCCAGCAGTTGACCGGTGAGGGGGAGCGGCCGTGTCGATCGAGTTCGTGCGCCGGGCGGACGGCCTGGTCCACCGCTACCGCCAGGACGGCGAGTTCACCGGCCGGCCGTCGGGCGGCCAGCGGCGTTACTCCTTGACAGGGTGCGTAATACTGTAACGCGCGCGGTCCGAGGCGCCGTCGGAGCGGGCCGCGCGGCGTCCCTTCCCAGCAGCTCGGAGCACCGCATGCACCCCTTCCTCGACCACCCGGGGCCGCTGGCCTTCGCGCACCGGGGCGGTGAGCTCGGGCACCCGGAGAACTCGCTGGCCGCGTTCGAGGCCGCCGTGGCGCTGGGCTACCGGTACCTGGAGACGGACGTGCACGCCACGGCGGACGGGGTGCTGGTGGCCTTCCACGACTCCCGGCTCGACCGGGTGACCGACCGCGCCGGGGCGGTGGCCGAACTGCCCTGGGACACCGTCCGGCGGGCCCGGATCGGCGGCACCGAGCCGGTGCCGCTGCTGGAGGACCTGCTCGGGGCGTTCCCCACGGCCCGGTTCAACGTGGACGTGAAGGCGGCGCCCGCCGTCGGGCCGCTGGTCGAGGCGATCCGCCGGACCAACGCCTGGGACCGGGTCTGCGTCGGCGGCTTCTCCGACAGCCGGATCGCCGCCGTGCGCGCCGCCGCCGGTCCCCGGCTGGCCACCTCGCTGGGCCCGCGCGAGGTCGCCCGGCTGCGGCTGCGCTCGCTGGCGGGCCCGCTGGCGCGGGGCGGGGCGCCGTTCGCCGGGGTGTGCGCCCAGGTGCCGGAGCGGCACCGGGGGATCAGGGTGGTCGACCGGGCCTTCGTCCGGGCCGCGCACCGCCTCGGCCTGCAGGTCCACGTGTGGACTGTGGACGATCCCACACGGATCCGGTCTCTCCTCGACCTGGGTGTGGATGGCATCATGGCGGATCGCATCGACGTCCTGAAGGGCGTCCTCGGCGAGCGCGGCTGCTGGACGGACGGCAGCACCGGCTCCAGCACAGTGAAATAGGAGCCCATGAGCACCACGGACCACCTGCCGGACGACGTCTCGTCGCCTCCGGCGGCCGCCGACGACGGCCGTGCCCTGCGCCGGATGCAGTTCGGCTGGTACATCAACGACTGGGCCAACGCCGCCTTCTCGGCCACCGTCCTGACGGTCTTCCTCGGGCCGTACCTGACCGAGGTGGCGAAGAAGGCCGCCGACGCGTCCGGCGACGTGCACCCGCTCGGCCTGACGATCCGCGCCGGATCGTTCTTCCCGTACACGGTCTCCTTCTCCGTGCTGATCTCGGTCGCGGTGATGCTGCTGACCGGCACGGTCGCCGACCGCACCGGGCGGCACAAGGAGCTGATGGGCGGCTTCGCGTACCTGGGCGCGCTCGCCACCATGGGGATGTTCTTCCTCGACGGCGACCGCTACCTGCTCGGCGGGGCGCTGCTGGTGGTCGCCAACATCTCGTACGCGGTGTCCGTGGCGCTCTCCTACGCCTACCTCCCGGGCCTGGCCGCCCCCGACGAGCGCGACGCCGTCTCCTCCAAGGGCTGGGCCTACGGCTACGCGGGCGGCGGACTGCTGCTGATCGCCAACCTGGCGCTGTTCCAGGGCCACGACGCGCTCGGCCTCTCCTCCGGCACCGCCGTGCGGATCTGCCTGGCCTCGGCCGGCCTGTGGTGGGCGCTGTTCACCATCGTCCCGATGCTGCGGCTGCCGTCCCGGGCCGGCGTCGTCCGGGCGCGCGCCGCGGCCGCGCCGGACCAGCCGGCCGCCGGCAGCCTGCGCGAACTCGGCCGCACCCTCAAGGGCATGCGCAAGCACCCGCTGACGCTGCTCTACCTGGCGGCCTTCCTCTGCTACAACGACGGCATCCAGACCGTCGTCTCGCAGGCCTCGCTGTACGGCAGCGAGGAACTCGGCATGGAGCAGGGCACGCTGGTCATCGCCGTGCTGATCGTCCAGATCGTGGCGATCGGCGGCGCGCTGCTGCTCGGCCGGATCGCCCAGCGCTACGGCGCCAAGAAGACGATCCTGGGCTCGCTGGTCGGCTGGGTGGTCACGCTGGCCCTCGGCTACTTCATGCCGGCCCACCAGCCGGCCTGGTTCTACACCCTGGCCTGCATGATCGGCCTGGTGCTCGGCGGCAGCCAGGCGCTCTCCCGCTCGCTGTTCTCGCACCTGATCCCGGCCGGCCGGGAGGCCGAGTACTTCAGCCTCTACAAGGTCAGCGACCGCGGCACCAGCTGGATGGGCCCGCTGGTCTTCGGCCTCGCCTACGAGGTCACCGGCAGCTACCGCTCGGCGATCATCTCGCTGCTGATCTTCTTCGTGATCGGCTTCGCGGTGCTGGTGAAGGTCCCGGTCCGCCGCGCCATCGAGGCGGTGGGCAACCCCGTCCCCGAGCGCCTCTGAGTCCGTTTCCGGGCGGCCGGGCGCTTCAGCCCGGCCGCCCGGGGTTGTTCAGGGGGGAGCTCAGCGGCCCGTGATCAGTCGGCCGATTCCGTCGAGGAACTCCTCCAGGGTGTCGGCGGCGAGCTCGAAGACGCCGTCGAAGGAGGCCGTGGCCGACTTCCAGACCCGGCCGGAGTGTCCGGTCGCGAACAGGCGGCCTCCGCCGTCACTGCCGAAGACCAGCGCCAGACGCTCGCCCTCGATGACGGGGACGCCGTACTCGCGGACGTGTGCCGTGACCGCCCCCGGTGGGTGGATGAAGTAGCCGTTGTCGAGATCGGGCAGGGACGCCCGGTCGAGCACCCCGTAGAGCGTCGCCAGGTCCGGGGGCACCGGCAGCAGTTCGCCGAGCGCGTCCGCCGCCCGCCGACCGGCGTCCGTCGCGTGGGCCAGGGAGTTCTCGCCGGGTGGGAAGCCGTACCTGGCGGCGAAGGAGCGGGTGAACCCGGTGAGGGCCGCAGCGGTCTCCTCGCACCAGGTCCGCAGCCACTGCGGGTCGAGCTGCGGACCGGGCAGCGGGGTGGGGTTCCCGAGGTCGACGGTGACGGACCGGACGCCCTCCGGCTCGCGGGCGGCAGCCATGGCGCGCAGCCGCGCCTTGCCGGCTTCGTCGGCCTCCTCGCTGCCCGGGTAGAGGACGATGTACCGGGCCCCGTCGTCCTCGTCCTGCCAGCTGTAGCTCTGGTACTGCTCCGTCGGTTCGTCCACCGTCGGAACCTCCGTTCCGTGCTGTCGGAATGACCCACCGTAGGCGATGGGCTCCGGCAGGGCGAAGCGCTGCTGCTCCCGGGTGGGGTCGGGTGCGGCCCGAGGGTAACTGCCGGAGTGGAGTGCGGGGCGGGCGGTGTTGGCCGGGGTGGAGATCGGCGGGCGGCCGACGGGGCGTCATGCTGGCCCGAGCCTTTCCGACCGAGCGAGGAGACCGAGTTGAGCACCGCCGCCGTGAACCGTTGGAAGATCAGCGCCCCGGAGCAGGGCGAGTACCCGCAGTGGCGTGAACTCTTCCGCGGGTACTGCGAGTTCTACCGGGTGCCGATGCCGGAGGAGAAGGCCGCGCTGGTGTGGTCCTGGCTCAACGACCCGGCGCACGAGGTGGAGGGGCTGCTGGTCCGGGACGGCGACGGGACGCCGGTCGGGTTCGCGCACTTCCGGCCGTTCGCGCGGCCGCTGCACGGTGCGGTGGGCGGCTTCCTGGACGACCTGTTCGTCGCGCCCGAGGTGCGCGGCGGCGGCGCGGTGGACGAACTGCTGGCCCGGTTGCGGGAGATCGCCGCCGAGCGCGGCTGGAGCACGGTGCGCTGGATCACGGCGGACGACAACCACCGGGCCCGCAGCAAGTACGACCAGGTGGCCACCCGGACGATGTTCGTCACCTACGACATGGCCCCGGCGGACCAGGCTCGCTGAGCCCGCCGGGCCCGCCCGGCAGCCGACGGGGGCAGCCGATCGGGGCGGGTGACCGGTTCGTGTGACCAAGTCGCCGGACATTCGTTCGGACTTTCTGTTATCGGCCTTCCAGCAGGGGGTCTCCCAGGTGTCGGCACCCGACCAGCCGACCTGGACAGAAAGCAGTGGCCACGTGAACAGCGACGACAGGACGACCATCATCCCGGTGAGCGGCGGCGGCAGCAGCGGCGGCGGCAGCGGGAGCGGTGGCCACGGCCGCCCGGGTGGCCGGGCCGCGCGGAGGGCCGCCGAACGGCACGCCGGCCGCGGCCGCCGGGGGCGCAGGCGTGGCGGGTTCGTGCCGGTGACCGCGGTGGTCGCCGCCGTGGCGGGGACGGGCCTGATCGCCGCGCTGGCGGGCGCCGGGTACGCGGCGTACGGCGGCCGGCAGGCCGACCGGGACCTCGCCGGGCAGGCCGCCGCGGCCGACACGCTGGTCGCCGCCGAGCTGGGGACGCACGAGGGCATCCAGGTGCCGGGCGCCGGGGCAGCGGGCCCCGCGGCCGCCGTGCCGCCGTCGGGCGGTGCGACGGCGTCGGGTCCGACGGCCACCCCGAGCCCGACGGCCACCGCGACCGCCACCGCCTCCCCGACGGCCCAGCCCACGGCGACGCCGACCGCGACGGCCACCGCGACGGCCAAGGCGGGCCCGGCGTCGACCCGCCCGAGTACGAACGCCGCCGCGGGCACCGCCCAGCGGGCCGCCGCCGCACCGGCGGGCGGCGGGTCGGCGGGCGGCGGGTCGTCCCCCGCCTTCGCGCAGCAGGTCCTCGACCTGGTCAACACCGAGCGCGCCAAGGCCGGGTGCGGCCCGGTCACCGCGGACTCCAAGCTGGCCAGCGCGGCCCAGTCGCACAGCGACGACATGGCCAACCGCAACTACTTCGACCACGCCAGCCCGGAGGGCTACCACGCCGACCACCGGATCGAGGCGGTCGGCTACCGCTGGAGCACCTGGGGCGAGAACATCGCCCGGGGGCAGAGCGACCCGGCGGCCGTGATGGATTCCTGGATGAACAGCCCCGGCCACCGCGCCAACATCCTGAACTGCGACTTCAAGCAGCTCGGCGTGGGTGTGCGGACCGGTGCCAACGGTCCGTGGTGGACCCAGGTGTTCGCCGCCCCGGCCTGACCGGGCCCGCCCCGCGTCGTCCCCGCCCTCCGCCTGTGGCCGGTACCTCCGGCCCCAGGGCAGTCCGATTTTCCGATTCCGCGCACATTGTTGTTATCTGATCACTCCCCACAGGTCTCCGAGGAGGCAGCGGCGGACGGAAACACGGCAAGACGGAGTGCGGACCATGAACGCTGATGTGCAGAACAGGACCGGGACGACCCTGGTACGCGCGGCGCAGGCAGGTGACCGGCAGGCCCAGGAGGCCTTGGTCGCCGCCTGGCTGCCGCTCGTCTACAACGTGGCCGGCCGCGCCCTGCGCGGCCACGCCGACGTGGACGACGTCGCCCAGGAGACCATGATCCGCGCCCTGGACGGCCTGGACGGGCTCCGCGACCCGGAGTCCTTCCGGTCCTGGCTGGTCGCCATCACCATGAACCAGGTCCGCCGCCGCCACGCCGCCGGGCAGCAGCAGCCCACCGTCGGCGGCCTGGACGAGACCTGGGAGGTCCACGACCCCCGGGCCGACTTCACCGACCTCACCATCCTGCGCCTGGGCCTGTCCGGCCAGCGCCGCGAAGTGGCCGAGGCCACCCGCTGGCTGGACCCGGACGACCGCGAGCTGCTCGCCCTGTGGTGGCTGGAGGCCGCCGGCGAACTCACCCGCGGCGAACTCGCCGAGGCCCTCGACCTGACCCTGCCGCACGCCGCCGTCCGGGTCCAGCGGATGAAGAAGCAGCTGGAGGCCGGCCGGGTCGTGGTCCGCGCCCTCGGCGCCTACCCGCAATGCCCCGGACTCGCCGAGGTCACCGCCGGGTTCGACGGCACCCCGAACTCGGTCTGGCGCAAGCGGATCGCCCGGCACATCCGCGGCTGCGCGGGCTGCGACGGCCTGGGCCGCGACCTCTTCCCGGCCGAGGGGCTGCTGGCCGGTCTGGCGCTGGTCCCGATCCCGTCGGCCTCGCCCGCCCTGCTGCACCTCCAGCACACGGCCGCGACCGCCGCGACAGCCGCCCACTCGGCCGCCGCCGGCGCGGGCTCCGGGGCGGGCGCGGGGGCGGGAGCCGGTACGGGGACCGGCGCGGCCACCGGCGGTGGCGCGCACGGCGGTTGGGCCGGCTTCGCCGCCCGCAAGGCCGTCCTGGCGGGCGGCGCGGCCGCGGCGGTGGCGGTCACCACCCTGGCCCTGGTCTGGTCGAACCCCAGCGAGCCGCCGAGCGCGGCGGCACCCGAACCCACCGTCCCGGCCGCCGCCGTGGACACCCCGGCGGCCCTCCTGGTGACCGCGCCCGCCAGCCCGACCCCCACCCCCACTCCCACCGAGACGCCGACCCCCACCGGGACCCCGACGCCCACGCCCTCGCCGACCGCCACCCGGCCGACCCCGGCCGCACCGCAGCCCAACCCGGAGCGGCAGCTGGTGGACCTGGTCAACGCCGAACGCGCCAAGGCGGGTTGTGCCCCGCTGCGGATGGACCCCCGGCTGCACACCTCGGCCCAGAAGCACTCCGACGACATGGCCGCCCGCGGCTTCTTCGACCACGTGAACCCCGACGGCGTCCGCCCGGACGCCCGGATCACCGCGGTCGGCTACCGCTGGTCCCAGTGGGGCGAGAACCTCGACCGCGGCCCGACCACGGCGGCGAGCGTCTTCGCCCGCTGGATGGACGGCGGGATCCACCAGTCCAACATGCTCGACTGCGGTTTCAAGGACATCGGCGTCGGCATCGCCACCAGCCCCGCCGGCACCCTGTGGACGCAGGACCTGGGCGCGCCGATGTCCTGACCCGACCGGCCCCATCCGACCCGACCTGACCCGACGTGGATCGGTCCGACGCGGATCGGTCCGGGTCCGAGCCGATCCGGCGGGCGTTTCCGGCCAAGTTCTGACGTGACCATGCTGGCCGTACTGGAACCGCCTTGGAGCGTTCCAATTCTTGCTACTGTCACACCAGTTCCACCACCCCGGCGCCCGCACGGCCGCCGTGCGGGGCCCTACGGACCTGCCGATTGGACTGGTGTGAAGTGACAAGACTGCGTGACCGACTGCTGGACCGTTCGTCGACCGCCGCCCTCCGGAGCCGACTCGCCGCCCTGGCCGGGGCGCTCGCCCTGCTGGTGGCCGTCCTGGTCGGAGCGGGCGCGGCCCCCGCCTCCGCCGCACCGGCCACCGCCAACGCCGCCGCCAGTGCGGCTGCCACTGCCACTGCCACCGCCGCCAAGACCGCCGCCGCCGGGCCCGGTTGGATCTGCCGGGGCGCGCCCGTGACCCCGGGCTACGTCCTCACCAACCACACCAACAACGGCTGCAACGGGGCCGGCATGTGGTACCAGCAGCCCGTCCGCGACGGCATCTGGACCTGCGCCACCTCGCCGATCCCGGCCGGCTACGTGCTCTCCGGGCACAACCCCACCGGCTGCGACGGCTACGACTCCTGGTACATGCGGCTGCCCGTGGACGGCCTGTGGACCTGCGGCACCTCGCCCATCCCGCCCGGCTACGTGCTGACCGCCCACGTCGCGAACGGCAACGGCTGCACCAACATCGACGCCTGGTTCATGCAGCTCGCCAGGGACGGCATCTGGACCTGCGCGGGTTCGCCGATCCCGCCGGGCTACGTCAACACCGGCCACCAGGTGCCCGGTTGCGGCGGCATCGGCTCCTGGTTCCAGGTGGTGGCCCGCGCCGGACAGGTGGTCTGCCCGTACCAGCCCGTTCCGGCCGGCTTCCGCCTCGGTTCCTACGTCAACAACGGCTGCAGCGGCCTGGGCGGCTGGTACCTCCTCCGCGCCTGAACCGACCGGGGCCCGGGGAGGGGAGCCGTACGACGGCCGCACCCACCCCTCCCCGGGCCCCGGTCAGGGGAGGGAGGACCTACGCTGGCGTGACCGGCACCAGGCCGTCGGCCGAGCCGGTCACGTACCCGGTGGCCTGCCCGACCACCCCGCCCGCGTCCCCGACCTGCCCGGGCACCGCGTCCGGCACGCTGGTCAGCGGACCGGGCAGCCCCTCCTGACCGCCGACCGCACTGGCGTGCGCACTCGGGGCGGTCAGGGAGGCCACCACGCCGACGGCGATCGAGGCGACGGCGAGCATGCTGCGCTTCTTCATGGCCGGTCCAACGACGCTGCGCCGCAAGGGTTACGGGCGGGCCCCGGCGGGGATGCCGCGAGCGGCGACCGGTCGGATACTGGCCGTGGTGTTCCGCGACAGTGTTCCGCGACCTCTCCACGACGGGAGTGACGAACGACGATGAACGATCCGGAAGTCCGGCTCGACGAACGGTTCAGCGACCCGGGGGTCAGTGCGACTCCCTGGGCGGCCGCCCGTCAGGTGCTGGAGTCGGCGCAGCTGTTCTGGATCACGACGGTGCGGTCCGACGGGCGCCCCCACCTCACGCCCCTGGTGGCCGTGTGGCTCGACGGGCAGCTCCACTTCACCACCGGCCCCGAGGAGCAGAAGGCCGTGAACCTGGCCGGCAACCACCATGTGGTGCTGGCCATGGGCTGCAACCAGTGGGACCGGGGGCTCGATGTGGTGGTCGAGGGCGTGGCCGTGCGCGTCACCGAACACCCCGCGCTGGAACGTCTCGCCGCCGCCTGGACGACCAAGTGGAAGGGCGAGTGGCGGTTCCGGGTGACGGACGAGGGCTTCGCCCACGAGTCCGGGGGCGACTCCTTGGTCTTCTCGGTGCGGCCCGCCAAGGTCCTCGCTTTCGCCAAGGGCGGTTTCGGTCAGACCAGTTACCGGTTCGACGGAGACCGGGCAGCCGATCCACCGAACTGACCCGGCCGGCGGCCGGGTTCACGGTCAGCGGGCCAGCGCCGCGGCGTCCCCCATCACCACCACCGGGTGGAGCGCCGGATCGAGCGCCGTCAGGAGCTCGCGCATCCGGTCGGCGGTCATGCTGACGCAACCGTGGGTCGGCCCGCCGTGGTCGACGTGCAGCCAGATGCCGCCGCCGTAGCCGCTGCCGCGCGGGCGGCGCCGGTCGAGCGGGGTCGAGCCGGGGACGCGGTTGTAGTCGATCGCGACCACGTAGTCGAAGGCCCCGGCCAGCGGCTCGCCGTCGAACCCGGTGCCCGAGATCACGAAGTCATCGGACCGGTCGTACGGCAGCCGGCTTCCCGGGTCGGGCAGCCGGCCGCCCGCGTCGCTGAGCGTGAACACCCCGACGGGGGAGCGCAGATCGCCCTGGCGGTGGTCGGTGGTCCAGCCCTTCCTGGCGTTGCGGGTCGGCCAGGTCGGCCCGGCGAGCCAGCCGTCGCCGTCGTCGCGGTAGAGCACGGCGTGCCCGGTCGAGGCGTCGGGACCGTCGCCGGTGACCACCAGCGCCTGCCGTGCCCCGGCCGGTATCGCGCTGCGCAACTGCGCTCCGACGCCGGGGAGTTGGCGCGGCAACTCCGGTGGGGCGGGCCGCGCGGCGGCGACGGCGACCGGTTGCCCGGCGGGGACGTCCGGAGCCGGGACGTCCGGCGCGGAGACGGCGGGTGCGGAGGTGGCACCGAGCGCGGGGCTGACGGCGGCGGAGGGCGAGGAGCCGTCGGGTGCGCAGCCCACCAGGAGCAGCGCCAACCCCACGAGGGCGCGACGGGGTAGGGACATGGCGTTCCGTTTCGATGAGCGGCCGAAGGGCCGGGAGAAGTCGAGCGAGCCGAGGGATGTCGAGAGCGTCGAAGGACGCTCAGCGGAGCGGGCGGGGGATCAGTGGCCGTCCGCCCGGATCGATTCGAGCACCTGCTGCACCTGCCGCAGCGTCGGCTCCGAGACCTCCCGGGCACAGGCCGTCAGCTCGACCAGGACGGGGCCGTTGAGGTCGAGGCTCCGCTGGCCGACGAGTTCCCGGTCGCCGTTGCGGTCCGCGCAGTCCTTGCCGACGGGGGTGTCCGCCATGCCGATGGTCGCCCCGTTCGGCCGGCCGCCCGCGTCCGGCGCGTTCACCAGCCGCAGGGTGAGCAGGACCCGGTCCGGGGCCGCCTGCGCGGCCGGTGCGCCGCAAGGGGTGGCCGATCCGGCGCAGGCCGCCTTCGGGTCGAACGGCCGGTTGGCCAGGTAGCCGATGGCCTGGTGCGGGGCACCGGAGACGGGCAACGCGAACCAGCCCTGCGGCAGGGTGGCGGTGAGGCCGTCGACGTCGGGGAAGCGGATCGGGCCGCCCGTCCCCGTGGCGGAGGGCGGGGTGGACGGGGCCGCCGTGACCGTCGGCTGGGCCGCGGCCCGCTGCTCCGGGGCCGGCGCCGGCGCGATCGCCGGGGCGGCGGCCAGCGCGGCGGCGACCAGTCCGCCGGTCAGCCCGACTCCGAGCCCGGCGTTCCGCCGTCGCCGCCTGGTCCGGGCGGCCCGGGCGAACACCCGCTCCATCCGGTCGTCCGGTGCGGCCAGGGCCGGGACGGCCTCGTGCAGCAGGACGCGCAGCTCGTCCTCGGTCCCCCCGGCGCCGTCCCGCGGTTCAGACCAGTTCACGGCTTCCCCCGTCCAGCAGCAGTTCCCGGGCCGGGAGCCGGCCGCGCAGGGTGGCCAGCGCCCGGTGCGACTGGCTCTTGACCGTGCCGGTGCTGCAGCGCAGCACCTCGGCCGTCTCCTCCACGCTGAGGTCCTCGAAGAAGCGCAGCACCACCACGGCCCGCTGACGCGGGGGCAGTGCCCGGACCGCCTCGGCGACCACCTGGCCGAGCACCACGTCGTCGAAGGGGTCGGCCCGGGAGGCCACCGGTTCCGGCAGCTCGCCGTGCGGCAGTTCCCCGGTCCAGCGCCGCCGCCACCAGGAGACGTGGCAGTTGACCATGACCTTCCGCAGGTACGCCTCGGGCCGCTCGCGGGCGATCAGCTCCCAGCGGGGCCAGATCTTGGCGAGTGCGGTCTGCAGCAGGTCCTCGGCCTGGTGCGGGTCCCCGGTGAGCAGCCAGGCCGTGCGCAGCATCTTGGGGCCGCAGGCGGCGACGAACTCCGTGAAGTCCGGTGTCGCGTCCCTCATCCTGCTGCCGCCCCTGCCCCTGCCATGGTGTCCGTACCGTTCCCGTCAGCCGTGGCGGCCCGGCGGGCCGCGTTCTCGAAGGTGTCATTCTCACGGCTGCTGAACGCGATGGGCGACGCGGGGGGTTGCCTGCCGGTCGCGGGTATTTTTCGCGGGCCGCGCCCAGGGCCGCGCCCAGGCCCGCGCCCAGGGCCGCGCCCAGGCCCGCGCCCAGGGCCGAACTCCGGGCCGCGCCCAGGGCCGCGCCCGCGGCTGCCCGGGGCCCGGCGGCGGACGTTGGACGGCCCGCGTGCCGGCCGGGGCTAGGCCGGGCGGCAGGCGGGCCGTGGGGACAACCATGGCTCGGTCGGCCCCGGACGGACAGGGGCGCACGGGGGCGCCCGGACGTGCGCGGAGGCGCGACCGGGCGGGCGAATCGCGGCAGAGCGTTCGAAAGCGGAGCAGAGTCCGCGAAGGGCGTCAGACCGTCCCCGAGTGCTCCGGCGACCCGGGTCCGACCGGTCGTGCGCCGGCGGCCGGAGCGGTGGACACCGGCGCCACCGTCCAGTCCGGGTGCCCCGGCATCGGCGGGGTGCGCCGCCCGTACAGCCAGTCGTCCAGGAAGCCGCCGAGGTCCTGCCCGGAGACCTCCGAGGCGGTGCGCACGTAGTCCCGGGTGGTGGCGGTGCCGTAGCGGTGCTCGCGCAGGAAGGTCCGCTCGATCCGGTCGAAGGTCGCCTCCCCGACCTTCTCGCGCAGGGCGAACAGCACCAGGGCGCCGCCGGTGTACCGCTGGTCGTCGAAGAGCGTGGCGGCGGTGGGCGAGGCGACCGGGCCGGAGTCGTGCCGCCACTGGTCGCCGAGGCCGTAGACCCGGCGCATCCGGTCGGTCAGGGTGGTGTCGCCCCAGGCGTCGGGCCAGCCGCGCTCGTAGCGGTAGCCGAGGCCGTAGTAGTCGGCGTGGCCCTCGTTGAGCCACAGGTCGGCCCAGGTGGCGGGGGAGACGCTGTCGCCGAACCAGGAGTGCACCAGCTCGTGCATCATGTGCGAGCCGATCGCTGGCTCGGCCTGGCGCAGGAAGCCGGGCTTGTAGAGGGTGAGGGTCTGGGTCTCCAGTCCGGTGAAGCCGAAGGCCGCCGGGTCGTCGGTGTCGGCCGGCAGGATGCCGTAGGTCTCGAACGGGAACGGCCCCAAGTGCCGCTCGGCCCAGACGAGTTGGTCGGCCGTGAGGTCCAACGCCGGGGCCAGCTCGGCGACCCGGGCGGTCGGCACGACGTCGCGCAGCGGCAGCCCGCGCGGTCCGGTGCGCTCGCGGACGGTGTAGTCGCCGACGGACACCTGGACGAGTTCGGTGGCCATCGGCTCGCGGGAGGTGTACCGCCGGGTGGTGCGGCCGTCGCCGAGCGGCACGGTCTGCGTCAACTGCCCGTTGGCGACGCCCAGCAGCGGGTCCGGCGCGGTCACCGCGATGGTGAAGCGGGCCTTGTCGCTCGGGTGGTCGTTGCACGGGAAGACGGTGTGGGCGCTGGCGGGCTGGCCGGCCACCGCGAAGCCGTTGCGGGTCGGCACCCAGCCGGTGTGCGGCAGGGCGGCGCGCGGGTCGGCGGTGTACTCGACGGTCAGTCGCGCCGTGCTGCCGCGGCGCAGTGGCTCCGCGGGGGTGACGGTCAGCTTCTCGTCGTGGGTGGCGAACCGGGCCGCCCGCCCGTCGACCCGTACGGCGTGCACGTCCAGGCCGAGCGCGTCCAGGGAGAGGGCGGCCAGGGTGCGGGAGGGCCGGGCGGTGATCACCGCGGTGGCGTCCACGGTCCGGGTGTCGGCCCGGTACTCGAAGGACAGGTCGTAGGCGAGCGCCCGGTACCCGGTGTTGCCGAGCGTCGGGAAGACCGGATCGCCCAACCCGTCCACGGCCGTGGCCGGCGGGACGCTCGTGGACAGCAGCGCCGCACTCAGCACGAGCGCCAGGGCGAGACCGACACGGGGCCTGGACAGGGCGATCACCACACTTCGGAGGTCGGGGCCGGTGGGTCGGCGGTGCGGGCGCGAGGCACCGGGCACGGATGCTAGTGGACCGTCAGGTCCGCCCATCGGGATCCGCCCGGAGCCGACCGGATCCGGCCGGAACCGATCGGAACCATGGCGACACGCGGACGTCCCCCGGACGGCGCACGCTGCTGGCGGCGCCCCCGGCCCGGGGCTAGCGTTCGTAGTGCTTCGTCCCCTGACGGACGGGGCCACGGCCGTCGGAGAACCTGGCCAGGTCCGGCGGCCGTACTCCTGTGCCCGGACGGCTCCGCGGCCGCACCGCGTAGGCTGCCCCCGGACGTCGCCCGCGAACCCGTCGCCCGCGAACCGGAGCCAGGAGCCGCCGTGACCACCCCCGCCTCGCCCCTCCTGGTGATCGGCGAGTGCGTCGCCGACATCGTCCGCACCGACGGCGCCCCCGACCGCGTCCACCCCGGCGGCAGCCCCGCCAACCTCGCGTACGGCCTGGCCCGGCTGGGCCGCCCGGCGGTGCTGCTCACCGAGCTGGGGCCGGACGCCAACGGGAAGCTGATCCGGAGCCACCTGGAGTCGGCCGGAGTGGAGGTCCGGGCCGCCGAGGTGGCGCGCACGCCCTCGGCGGTGGTGCGGCTGGACGGGCAGGGGCGGCCCGAGTACACCTTCGACATCGGCTGGACCCTGCCGCCCACCGAACTCACCGCCGCCCCCGCCGCGATCCACCTCGGCTCGATCGGCGCGGTCACCGAGCCGGGCGCCGCCGCGGTGCTCGCCCTGGTGGAGCGCTGGCGCGACCGCGCGCAGGTCAGCTACGACCCGAACGTGCGCCCCGCGCTGATGGGCGAACGGGTGGAGGCCGTCCGCCGGGTGGAGCGCTGCGTGGCGCTGAGCGACCTGGTCAAGGCCAGCGACGAGGACCTCGCCTGGCTCTACCCGGGCGAGCCGGTCGAGGCGGTGGCCGAGCGCTGGCTCACCCTCGGCCCCGCCGTGGTCGCCGTCACCCTCGGCGCGGAGGGCGCCTTCGCGCTCACCGCGGACGGCCGCCGGGAGCGGGCCGCGGCCGTCCCGGTCACGGTCGCGGACACCGTCGGCGCCGGCGACTCCTTCATGGCCGCCTTCCTGCACGCCCGCGCCGCCGGCACCGACCTCGCCGGCTGTCTCACCGCGGCCGTCACCGCCGCCGCGCTGACCGTCTCCCGCCCCGGGGCCAACCCGCCCTCGGCCGCCGAACTGGCCGTGGCCCTGGGCGAGGGCGCCGGAGTGAGCCCGAAAGCGTAGACCGGTGTCACCGGATCTTCCCCTTTTCATTTCCTGAGTGCGGCAAGCGATCGGCGATATGCGGAAAAGCGGAATTCTTGATGCGCCGCACGGTCGGCCGTCAGGGATTCAGTCGCCGGGACATGGATTCAACAGGTAAGTCAAGACTTACCTTCCGAGAATTTTGACCGTATGGTATGGCTCGATTCGAAGGAGCCTGCTGTTGTCGAAGACGAATGATCCTGTTGTGCCCGCGGTTGACTCGGAGCGGGAATATGTGTCCTCGTTGTACGAGGTGCTCACCGAGCGGCTTTCCGAGGCGAGGGCACAGCGGGCGAGCGTGTTGAATTCCCCGGCGGAAAGCGCTGGTGAGGCGTACGAGCGGGAAATCGCCGCCGATCGGCTGGCCAGGGAAATCGGTCGGCTGGCGGGCGCCGAAAAGGGGCTGGTCTTCGGCCGCGTCGACTGGACGGACGGCACGGCCCTGCGCATCGGTCGGATCGGACTGCATTCGCAGGACGACGACCTGCCGCTGTTGGTGGACTGGCGGGCGAACGCGGCGCGGCCCTTCTACGAGGCGACACCGGTCCACCCGATGGGCCTGCGGCGGCGCCGGCACCTGTGCCTCGAGGAGCGCACGGTCGTCTCGGTCAGCGACGAACTGCTGGACGGGAGCGCCCCGACCGACGAGGACGTGGTGGGGGACGGCCCGTTGACGGAGGCCCTGTCGGCACGGCGTACGGGCAGGATGCACGCGGCCGTCGCGACGCTCCAGGCCGAGCAGGACGAGATCGTCCGCTCCGCCCACCGCGGCGTGACCGTGGTGCAGGGCGGGCCGGGCACCGGCAAGACGGTGGTCGCCCTGCACCGGGCGGCCTACGTCCTGTACGCGTTCCCGCGCGCCGCGGAGGAGGGCGTCCTGGTGGTGGGCCCGAACGCCCGGTTCCTCGACTACATCTCCCAGGTCCTGCCCTCGCTCGGGGAGAACGACGTCGTCCTGGCGACCTGCCGGGAACTGGCCGGAGTGTCCACGGACGCGGTGGACCCGTTCGACACGGCGCGGCTCAAGGGCACCTCCGAGCTCGCCGAGGCCCTGGCCGGCCTGCTGCGCGCCCACCAGGCCCCCGCCGGTGACTTCACCGTGCGAGTGGGGCGGGAAGCGGTCCGGCTGTCCGGCGCGGAGGTCGCCACGGCACGCGCCGCCGCCGTGGCGGCCGTGGCGGGGCACCACCCCGCGCGCCAGGTGTTCAAGGAGCTCCTGGTCGACGCCGTCACCGACGCGATGCAACGGGACATGGGCGACCTCCTGGAGCAGATCGACGCCGATGCCGCCGCGATGACGGGCCTGGACCTCGACCGGTTCACCGGAGCCGCCCAGCGCCGTGCCGAAGGCGCGGCCGACCCGGGTCCGGCCCACGAGCTGGACCTGGACGCCGTCCGGGCCGACCTCCTCGACGACGCCGGCGTCGACCGGGCGGTCGAGGCGCTGTGGCCGCGGCTGGCACCCGGTGACCTCGTGACGGCGCTCCTGACGGACGCCGACGCCCTCGCCGAGCACCTGCCCCGCCTGAGCGCGCAGGAGCGGTCCCTGCTGCTGCGCGGTCCGGACGCCCCGTGGACCGAGGCCGACGTGCCGTTGCTGGACGAGGCGGCGAGCCTGGTCGACGGCCCGCCCGAGCGGACGTACGGGCACGTGGTCGTCGACGAGGCGCAGGAACTGACCGCGATGCAGTGGCGGATGATCGTGCGCCGCTGCCCGGCGCGGGGGATGACGCTGGTGGGCGACTTCGCCCAGGCGGGCCCGGTCGCGACGGCACGCGACTGGAAGGAGGCCCTGAGCCCGCACGTCGGACCGCGGTTCAAGCTACACGACCTGACCGTCAGCTACCGCACCACGCAGGAGATCCTGGAGAGCGTCCGCGGCCTGCTCGCGCGGATCGCCCCGGACCAGAAGCCCACCCGGTCGCTGCGCAGCGGTGAGAGCCCCCGCACCGTGACCGCACCCGCGGACGGGCTGGTCGACGCCGTCGCCCGGGAACTCCGCGCCCAGAGCGCCGCACACCCGGGCGAGCTGCTGGGAGTGGTCTGCGCGGACACCAGGGTCGGCGAGCTGACGGCCCGGGGCATCGCCCGCCACGCACGCATCGTGCCGGCCTCCGAAGCACGCGGCCTGGAATTCGACGGGGTCGTCGTGATCGACCCCGAGGAGATCATCGCGGCCCGCCCCGGCGGGGACAGGGACTTGTACGTGGCCCTGACCAGGGCCACCAAGCGTCTCTGCACGATCGCCGTCCAACCCGCCTGAGGACCCGGCTCCCCTACGGGCGGCTCTCGGTGAGGTCCTTGCCGTACCAGACCTCGGAGTAGGGGCCGGTGTCGCCGTAGGCCGGTATCTCCCGGTAGCCGTTGCGCAGGTAGAGGGCGCGGGCCTCGACCAGGTCGAGGCGGGTGTCGAGGACGATCCGCTCGGCGCCCAGGGTGCGGGCGGCGTGGTCGACGGCGGCGAGCAGCCGGGCGCCGCCGCCCGTGCCGCGCAGGCCGGGGCGGACGAAGACCCGGGTGAGTTCGACGGTGGTGGCGTCGTGGCGGCGCAGTCCGGCGCAGGACTGGGGCGCGCCGTCGTAACGGCCGAGCAGGAAGAGGCCGGTGGGGGCGGCCAGGTCGTCGCTGGGGGAGTCGGCGAGGCCGGTCTCCAGCTCCTCCGGGGTGCCCTCCCGGTCCAGGTGGAGGCGGTAGTAGCGGTTGGCCACGTCGTAGTAGTACTCGCGCAGCAGCTGCGTGGCCTCGGGGGTGGTCACGTCGGCGGTGGTGATGGTCCAGCGGTCGGTCATACGCGCATGATCCGTTTCCGGCTGCCGCGGCCGCAAAGGGTTTTCGTGCCGGTTGCGGGGATTCGGCAAAGGATCGGCAAGGCGGGCGGCGTGCCGTTGCCCCGGGTGGGTGACGGGAGGTTGGCGGGGGCGCGCGGCGGGGGAGCAGTAGCAGCTATGAACGGACCATCAGTTTGTCGCATTAGTGGGGATCTGAGGAGAGGTCAGAAGCTGCGCAGTGCGCGCACCGGCCTGCTGGCCGCCGTCTGCCTCACCGCCGTGGTCACCGGCTGCGCCGGTCCCGCCGCCCAGCCGAAGTCCGCCCCGGCCGCCGGGGCACCCGCCGCCGGAGCACCCGCCGCCGGGGCCGTCGCAGCACCCGCAGCATCCGGAGCTTCCGGGGCCGACGGAGCCTCGGCGACGCCCGGGGCCGCCCAGCCCGCTCCGCCGCAGCTCCCCGGCCTGGCCCGGGAGCAGGAGGAGAGCAGCAGCGAGGCGGTGGCCCGCCAGGCCGACGCCGCCCGCGCCGTCCTGGAGACGGCGCAGCGCTGGGGCCTCGACCACCCGCCGCTGAAGCCGCCGGCCCGCCCGGCGACCAGGGCGGTCCTCACCCCGGTGCAGGGCGTCAAGCTGAAGGACGGCCGTCCGCCCGTGGTGTTCCGGGTGCCGACCGAGGAGAAGGTGGTCTTCCTCACCGTCGACGACGGCTACGACAAGGACCCGGAGTTCGCCCGGATGGCGGCCGAGCTGGGGGTCCCGCTCAGCGCCTTCCTCTCCGACTACCTCGTCCGCGACAACTACGGCTACTTCCGGGACCTGCACAAGCAGGGCGTGGAGATCAACAACCACACGATCAACCACCGCAACCTCAAGGTCCTCGACTACGAGACCCAGCGCCGGGAGATCTGCGACCAGCAGGACCAGCTGGAGCAGCAGATCGGCGTGCGCCCCCGGCTCTTCCGGCCCCCGTACGGCGAGTACAACGACGACACCCTGCGCGCCGCCGCCTCCTGCGGGGTGCAGGCGGTGCCGCTGTGGAACGAGGAGGCCTTCCCGGACCACATGGAGTGGCGCTACGACGACCGCAAGCTCCACCCGGGCGACATCATCCTCACCCACTTCCGCGGCACCTCCGACTGGAAGGCCACCATGCCGGACCTGCTGCGCAAGGTGGTCAACGACGTCACCGCGGCCGGCTTCTCACTGGGCCGCCTGGACGACTACCTCTAGGCCCGTCGTGGTCCCGCTCAGCCGAGCGCGAGGGCGTCGAGGTACACCCAGGCGCCCTCGTGCCGGACGAAGCGGCTGTGCTCGCTGAGCACGCCCTCCTCGCCGCCCTCGGTCCAGTGCGCGCGGAAGGCGACGGTGCCCTCGGCGTGGAAGGCGCCGCCCTCGCTGGTGGAGAGCACCTCCAGCCGGGTCCAGCGCAGCGCCGGGTCGAAGTCGACCTCGTCGGGCCGGGTGTCCGGGTGCCAGGTGCGCAGCAGGTAGGCCTCGTCCTGGGCGGCGAAGGCGCTGAACCGGGAGCGCATCAGCGACTCGGCGGTGGTGGCCTTCGCCTGGCCGCGGTGCAGCCGGCCGCAGCAGTCGCCGTAGGCGGCGGGCAGGCCGCACGGGCACGGGGAGGACGGCAGCAGCCGGGGAGCGGCGGGGCGGGGCGCGGAACGACGTCGGGACATGCCGACCATTGTCCCCCACGGCCGGTCGGCGCACGCCGGGCCCGCCCCTCCACCGGGAGGGACGGGCCCGGGGCGCTACGCGGGCCGCCGGAAGGAGTAGTTGAACTCGGCGCTGCCGAAGTGGCCCATCATCCGGAGCCAGAACGGCATCATCATCTCGGTCGCCCGGGCGCCGGTGATGTCCCCGAGGTCGACGATCCAGTCGGCCGGCCAGCCGAACTCGCCCAGCAGGGCGACCGTCTCGGCCTTGGCGTCGGCGTCGTTCCCGGCGATGAACAGGTTGTGCTCGCCCGCCAGCTTCCCCGGGGCGACCATCAGCTCGCAGTTCAGCGTGTTGAGCGCCTTCACCACCCGGGCCTCGGGGAACTCGCGCTGGATCTGCTCGCCGACGCTGTCGGTGTTCACCGGGGCGAGGGTGACGCCCTCGGGGCCGAACACCAGCGGGTTGGACACGTCGATCAGCAGCTTCCCGGCGAGGTGCTCGGCCCCGGCCGCGCGCAGCGCCGCCAGCGAGACCGTCCCGCCGGTGGCGTTGAGCACCACCTCGCCGAAGGCGGCCGCCTCGGCGAAGGTCCCGCAGCTGCCGGCGGGGCCGGCCTGCCCGGCCCAGGCCAGCCCCTTCTCGTTGTCCTTGGTCCGGGAGCCCAGCGTCACCTGGTGGCCGAGTGACACCAGCTTGTTCGCCAGGGTCTGGCCGACCATGCCGGTGCCGATGATTCCGATGCGCACAGCGTCCCCGTTCGTCCGGATCCCGCCGCCCGTCGAGGAGCGGCCGCGACGACCCTAGTTGACGGGGCGTCGGGCGGGGGCGATTCCCGGGGTCACGCGCCGGGGCCGATGCTCATGAGGGCGAACAGCTCCGGGGTTGTGAGCTGTTCGGCCGCGAGTGAGCGGGAGTGCACATGAGGGCGCACACGTTGCACGCTCACGCCCTCTGGATTGGGTTCGGTCCGGTCACTGCGGTAGCGTCGAGCTCGCGATCTGGGACGCCGGGAACGGCGCCAGCGTTCGGGGCTCCCTCTCCACCGGAGTGATGGTTCGGGACCTCCCCGTCGCCTCTGGCTGTGCCCACTTGGCCAGGTCGTGAGGGAACCGGCCTCCCGGGACGGACCACGCACAGGATGCGTGTCGCCCATCGGGGTTGAGTACGCCGGGGACCAGTGCGCCCAAGACCGTTCGGGGCGTGCGGCTCATCGGGATTCACTCCTGATCAGTCCAAAGGAACGGTGGAGTACTCAGTCCGCCCGGGTGCGGGTACTCAGATCCGCGGCTCGCCGAACCAGTCGCGCAGCGCCCGGTCCAGCCCCTCCCGGTCGGCCTCGCCGGGGGCGCAGGCCCAGGCGACGTAGCCGTCCGGGCGCAGCAGCAGTGCTCCGGCGGGCGGCTGGGCCGGTGCGCAGTCGGCGGCGAGGACGTCGACCCGGTCCTTCCAGCCGGCCGCCCGGTCCGCGAGGCCGAGTGTGCCGCCGGTCAGGTCGAGCAGCAACGGCCGTCCGCTGTGGGCGAGTTCGGCCAGTCGGGTGCTCCCGTCCGGGGTGTCGAGGGCGAGCTCCGGGGCGAAGCCCCCGGCGAGCGGGTGCGAGCAGCCGGTGGCGTAGCGGACGTCGCTGCCCGCCATCAGGGCGGCGATCCGGGCGAGGTTGTCGTCGTGGGCGATCAGTTCGCCGACCAGGGCGCGCAGCGCGGTGGTGGCGGGGCCGGGGGCCATCAGGGCGGTCTGGGCCTGGGAGTGCATGAAGACCCGCTCGCCGACCGGCCGGCGCTCGCTCTGGTAGCTGTCCAGCAGGCCGGGCGGGGCCCAGCCCCGGAGGTCGGCGGCGAGCTTCCAGCCGAGGTTGGCGGCGTCCTGGAGGCCGAGGTTGAGGCCGGGGCCGCCGGTCGCGGCGTGCACGTGGGCGGCGTCGCCGACCAGCAGGACGCGGCCCTCCCGGTAGCGCTCGGCGAGCCGGGTGTTGTGGCCGACGGTGCGGCGCGGGGTGAACGGTCCCGCCGTACGGGCGGGGGTGAGCGGCAGGTCGGCGCCGGTGACCCGGCGGATGCTGGCGCGCAGCTCGTCCAGGGTGAGCGGGTCCGCCTCGTCCACCGGCGGGCCGCCCCACTCCATGGTGGCGATCATGACGGCCTCCGGGTTGAAGGGGGCGATGACGAACACGCCGTGTTCGGTGCGGGTGTGGGTGTACGGGCGGAACGGGGTCGGGCAGCCGGGCAGCAGGATCTCGCCGTCGTCGGTGCTGCGCAGGCCCTCGGGCGGCAGTACGTGGGCGATCCGCGAGACCGGGTCGGGCGAGGTGACGCCGGGGAAGCCGATCCCGGCGAGCTTGCGGACGGTGCTGCGGCCGCCGTCCGCGCCGACCAGGTAGCGGGTGCGCAACTGCCGTGCACCGTCCGGGCCCTGGAGGTCGACGGTCACCCCGTCCGGGTCCTGGGTGAAGCCGGTGACCTCGCAGCGGCGCAGGACCGTGACGCCCAGTTCGAGGGCGCGCGCCTCCAGCACCTCCTCGATCCGGTGCTGCGGCACGGGCATGGCGTGCAGCGGGTTGGCGGCGAGCCGGTGCAGCTCCAGCGGGAAGGCGCCGAAGACGAACCGGGGTACGGGCTTCGGTGCACCCGGGGTGCCGCGGAGCGGCTGGTGGAGGCCGCGGTGGTCGAGCAGCCGGATCACCTGCCCGACCAGCCCGTTGGCCTTCTGCTCGCCGGAGCGCCCGGGCAGCCGGTCCAGGACCACCGGCCGGACTCCGTTCAGTGCCAGTTCGGCGGCCAGGAACAGCCCGACCGGGCCGGCGCCGACGATGACGACCTCGTTGGTCATCTCAATTCCCCCTCGGAAGTGGTGGGTTCACCGGGTGGGTTCACCGGTGGGACGGATCGGGCAGCCCGGCTGCCAGCTGTCGCAGGGTCTCGGCGAACAGCGGCTTGAAGGCCACCACCGGATCGGCGACCAGGTAGTGCTCGTTGGCGACCTGCATGGCGGAGAGGGCGGCCGCGGCCACCAGCTTCGGGTAGAGGTCCCGGTCGGCGTCGGTGCCGGTGCGGGCGGCGATCGCGGCGGTGAGCTCGGCCCGGGTCCGCGCGCCGCCGCGGACCAGTTCGGCCTGGAGCGAGGGCTCGCGCAGCAGCTGCCGCACGGCGGCGATCCACCCCGGGGCGGGCTCCTCCTCCGCGCCGTCGAAGGGCTCGACCAGGGCCTGGGTCAGCGCCTCCCACAGCGGCTCCTCCGCCGGGCGGGCCCGCAGGGCCTCGGCGGCCCGCAGGATCCGGTCGCGGTGCCGGTGGACGATCGCCTCGGCCTTGCTGGAGAAGTAGTTGTTGTAGGTGCGCGGGGAGACCCCGGCCGCGGCCGCGATGTCCTCGACCCGGACGTTCTCCAGGCCCCGTTCCACCGCCAGGCTCAGGGCCGCCCAGCTGAGTGCGTCCCGCGTCGCGGCCTTCTTCTTCTCCCGCAGCCCGGGCTGTCCGTCCGTCATGGCACCACTGTCGCGCAGAAACTGCGTGCCACGCAATAGTGCGTGGCGCGCAAGTTTTTCCGGGCCTCCGGGGTCGTGGCGAGCCGCCTGCCACCTGCGGTTCGTCGCTGATAGTAGTTGCCTGGTCGCGGAGCGGCTTCACGTGGCAGCCCGTCCCCGCAGGAATCCCGGCGGGACGGCTCGACAGGACTTGAGGAGCGGTCATGGGTGGCAGACAGCGTCCGCCGAGGGCGCGGACCCCGCGCCAGGGCAGGCCGGCCGGCGGCGGCCGGGTGAACCCCCGGGTGGAGATCGCCCGCATCGAGGGCTTCCTGGCCTGGGAGGCGGAGGTCGCGGCGGCCGAGCGGGACGCCCGCGCCTTCGCCGCGCAGTTCCCCTGGCTGCCCGACGCGGAGCGGGAGGGCCTCGAACAGGCCTACGCCGCCGACCGCCTGCGCTACGCCGAGGAGGTCGTCGACCGCGCCGTCGACCGCTGCCGCCGGCTGGCCGCCCGCTACCGCGCCGAGTGCCGCCGGATCTGCACCCGCTGGGCGGCGCTCTGCCTCTCCGTCACCCTGGCGGCGGCGCTGTTCGCCGTCGTCCCGGCGGCCCTGCGGGGCTGAACGCGCAACGCCGAGGGCCCGCCGCACCGTAGGAACGGTGCGGCGGG